>NZ_JAIQDH010000032.1:0-99079 GCF_020037095.1 Myxococcus sp. XM-1-1-1 | reverse complement strand
CCTTCCACCACCCCAGCTGCTTCTCCAGCACCTCCCCCTTCAGCCACTCCCGCTGCCATCTCGCGTAGTCCGCGTACTGCACCTCCAGTCTCGCGGCCTCCACCGCCTCCCCTCTCACCCTCGCCCCGTACCCCTCTCCCAGCTCCTTCTCCAGCAACCCCACCGACCACCCGTCGAACACGATGTGATGCACCACCCACACCAGCACGTGCTCTTCATCCCCCACCCTCAGCACCTTCGCCCTCAGCAGCGGCCCTCGCTCCAGGTCGAACGGACGCCGAGCCTCCTCCTCCACCTTCGGCAGCACCTCCGCCGCGGACACCGACTCCACCGTCAGCGACAGCTCCACGTCCTCGTGGATCCGCTGCACCGGCTTCCCGTCCACCTCACCGAAGGTCGTCCTCAGGGACTCGTGCCTTCGCACCACGTCACGGAACGCCCCCTCCAACGCCCTCACATCCAGCCGGCCTGTGAGTCGTCGGGCGAACGGGACGTTGTAGGAGATGCCTCCCGTGTCGAGCTGTGACGTGAGCCACAGTCGCTGCTGCGCGAAGGACTGCGGCACCACGCCACCGTGCGGCTGGTGCGTGAGGGGACTGCGCTGGGCTTCGTGGTCCTCCTCCAACCGCTCCGCGAGCCGGGACACCGTCGAAGACTCGAACAGGACGCGCACGGGCAGCTCACGTCCCACCACTTCGCGCAGCCGCGACATGGCCCTCGTGGCCAGCAACGAGTGTCCGCCCAGCTCGAAGAAGTCGTCCTCCACGCCCATCCGCGCCAGGCCCAGCAGCGGGGCCAGGACCTCCGCCACCACCTGCTCCATCGCCGTGCGAGGCGCCACGTACTCACGCCGCGAGCCCTCGACCCCGGGGGAAGGCAGCGCCCTCCGGTCGAGCTTCCCGTTCGGCGTGAGCGGCAGGCCCGGCAACATGACGATGGCCGAGGGCACCATGTACTCGGGCAGCCGCGCACGCACCCACGCGCGCAGCTCCTGGGACTTCGGGAGCGCCCCCTCCGAGGGAACACAGTACGCGACGAGCCACCGTCCTCCGGGGCCATCCTCGCGCGCCACCACCGCCACCTCGCGCACGTCCGGGTGGCTCGCGAGCACGGACTCCACCTCGCCCGACTCGATGCGGAAGCCGCGCAGCTTCACCTGTCCGTCCAACCGCCCCGCGAACTCGAGCGTCCCATCCCGCCGCCACCGCGCCCGGTCTCCCGTGCGGTACAGCCGCGCCCCGGGCTCCGCGCTGAACGGATTCGGGACGAACCGCTCGGCGGTCAGCTCCGGACGACGGAGGTATCCCCACGCCAGCCCATCGCCGCCCGTGTACAGCTCGCCCCAGACACCCACGGGGACGAGCGACATCGCCGCGTCCACCACATGGACCTGGGTGTTCGAGATGGGTCGACCAATCGGCACGGCGCCGTCCACCCGCGAGCCCGCCGTCAACGGATGGCACGTGGTGAACGTGGTGTTCTCCGTGGGCCCATACCCGTTGATGACGGCTCCCCCTCGCGCCAGACGCGCGCGAACGGCGGAGGGCGACACCACGTCGCCGCCCGTGAGGAGCTGACGCACCCTGGACAGCGCCTCGGGACGCGTGGCCATCACCTGCTCGAACAGCGCGGAGGTCAGCCACAGCGTGGTGACGCCACTTCGCGCCAGCCCCGCCTCCAGCTCCTCCACCGAGGGTGTCCTCGGCGCGAAGACCACCAGCCTCGCGCCATTGAGCAGCGGCCCCCACAGCTCCAGCGTCGCGGCATCGAACGAGATGGGCGCGAGCTGGAGGAAGACCTCCTCCGGTCCCAGCTCCGCGAAGCGGCTCCCCTTCACCAACCTCACCACCGCGCGGTGCGGAACGCAGACGCCCTTCGGTCGCCCCGTCGAACCGGAGGTGTACATGACGTAGGCGAGCGACTCCGGCGCCAAGGGCAACGCCAGGTCGACCTCGGGCTCGTGAGCGAACGCCGCCCCCGAGGGCTCCAAGGGAACGAGCTTCACCGGACCCGAGACGAGCCACGGACAGGCCGCGTCCGGTGCCAGCAAGGCCGCGAGCTCCGAGTCCTCACACATGAAGGACAGCCGCTCGTCCGGATACGACGGGTCCAATGGAACGTACGCGGCCCCGGCCTTGAGGATGCCGAGCGTCGCCACCACCATCTCCAACGAGCGTCGCGCGAAGAGCCCCACCCGACTCCCGGGCTCGATCCCCAGTCGACACAGGTGGTGCGCGAGCTGATTGGCGCGCCGGTTCAGCTCCGCGTACGTCAGGCGCTCGCCCTCGAACTCCACCGCGACGGCGTCCGGAGTGCGGGACACCTGTGCCTCGAACAGCGCGGGGATGCTCGCGTCGCGCGGATACTCCGTCCGCGTCGCGTTCCACTCCGTCAGGAGCAGCCCACGCTCGGCCGCGCTCACGAGCGGGAGCTCGAAGACGCTCGACGAGGGGCGCTCCACCACCGCCTCCAGCAACGCGACGTAGCGCTCCGCCAGTCGCGTCACCGTCTCCTCGTCGAAGAGGTCCGTGTTGTACTCCCAGTACGTCACCAGCCCGCGGCTCGTCTCGCGCGCGAACAGCGTGAGGTCGAACTTGGAGACGCCCGGCTCCAGCGGGACGTCCGTCGCGACGAGCCCCGGCAGGCTGAGCGCCGCGGACGGCTCTCCCTGGAGCACGAAGGCCACCTGGAAGAGCGGCGAGCGGCTCGGGTCCCGCTCCAGCTGCAGCGCCTCGACCAGCTGTTCGAGGGGCACGTCCTGCCTTGCGAAGGCCTCCAGGCACGTCTTGCGGACCTGACGCAGCAGCTTCTGGAACGGGACGTCCTCGACCTGGGCCCTCAGGGCCAGCATGTTGGCGAAGAACCCGACCACGCCCTCCAGCTCACGCTGCCCGCGCCCCGCGAAGGGCGAGCCCACGACGATGTCCCGCTGCCCGCTGTGACGCGCCAGCAGCACCTGGAACGCCGCCAGCAGCGTCATGTACAGCGTCACCCCTTCCTTCCGGCTCAGCTCGCGCAGCCTCTCTTCCAGGGCCGGCAGGGGCGGCATCCACTTCAGGGCGCCCGGATAGGTCTGCACGGCGGGACGCGGTCTGTCGGTGGGCAGCTCCAACACCAGCGGCGCTCCCGCCAGCTGCTCCTTCCACCACCCCAGCTGCTTCTCCAGCACCTCCCCCTTCAGCCACTCCCGCTGCCATCTCGCGTAGTCCGCGTACTGCACCTCCAGTCTCGCGGCCTCCACCGCCTCCCCTCTCACCCTCGCCCCGTACCCCTCTCCCAGCTCCTTCTCCAGCAACCCCACCGACCACCCGTCGAACACGATGTGATGCACCACCCACACCAGCACGTGCTCTTCATCCCCCACCCTCAACACCTTCGCCCTCAGCAGCGGCCCTCGCTCCAGGTCGAACGGACGCCGGGCCTCCTCCTCCACCCTTGGAAGCACGTCCGCGGCCGCCACCTCCTCCACCTCCAGCCACAGCTCCACCTCGTCGTGGATCCGCTGCACCGGCTTCCCATCCGCCTCGCCG
Source organism: Myxococcus sp. XM-1-1-1 (assembly GCF_020037095.1). NCBI lineage: Bacteria > Pseudomonadati > Myxococcota > Myxococcia > Myxococcales > Myxococcaceae > Myxococcus > Myxococcus sp. XM-1-1-1. The sequence continues at coordinate 95,549 of NZ_JAIQDH010000032.1, read as the reverse complement.
AAGGTCGTCCTCAGTGACTCGTGCCTTCGCACCACGTCACGCAGCGCGCCCTCCAGCGCTCCCACGTCCAGCCGGCCCGTGAGCCGCACCGCGAAGGGCGCGTTGTAGGACGTTCCGCCCGCGTCGAGCTGCGAGAGGAACCACAGCCGCTGCTGCGCGAAGGACTGCTCCGCCACGCCGCCATGCGGCTGGTGCGTCAGCGGAGGCCGACGGCTCGTCCGCTCCGGCTTCGTGGCGATGGACGGCGCGCTCCGCGTCATCACGCCACTCGAATCGTGGGCCGAGGCCCCTCTGGCGCCCCCTGCCCGGGCTGCCCCTGAGGCTCCGGCAAGAGCAGGTCGTACGGATTCATCGCGTCACCGGCCAGGCACTCCAGCTCCACGTCCAGCCCCAAGCCGTGGCGTCGCGCCAGCTCGATGAGCACGCCCGTCACCGCCTCGTCCTCCAACGAGAACCCCGTGGAGTCGAACACCGTGGACCGCTCCCGCCACTCCCCGAAGCGCTCGGGATGCTGGACGACCTCGATGATGCCCGGGCCAATCTGCTCGGGCCGCAGCTGCTGACACTCTCCTTCCACCAGCGCCTGCGGCAGGAAGTCCGGACACACCAGGCTGCGCTCCAGCAGCGAGCGCGGCAGCTCCAGCTTCCCCGGCAGGTCCGAGCCCACCGCGTTGACGTGCACCCACGGCTTGAGCCGCCCGTCCTCCAACACCGGCCCCTCTCCCACGCCCACCGACGTCACCGTGCACACGATGTCCGCCTCCGCCTCCACCGTCTCCAACGGCGCCGCGCGGACATCCAATCCCAGGAACGCCGCCCGCCCCGCGAACGAGCGCTGCGCCACCGGGTCCACGTCAAAGACAAGCACCCTCTCAATGGAAAACAACCGCGACAGTGCATGCAGCTGGGTCACCGCCTGGGCGCCGGCGCCGACCAGCCCCACCACCCGGCTCTCCGGATGTGCCAGGTGCCGGCTGGCGATGGCGGACGCCGCCCCCGTGCGCAGCGCCGTCGCCAGCACCCCGTCCACCAGCGCCGTCAGGTGGCCCGTTGCACAGTCATAGACACTGTTCGTCGCGATGATGGTGGGAACCCCATAGTGTCTGGGATTCATCGGATTGTAGCCGACAACTTTGATGGTGATGGATTCACCCTGCCGCATCACCGGCATCCACTCGAGCACGCCTGTCCGGGCGTTGCGCAGCGTGAAGCCCTCGCGCTGCCGCAGCTCCGTGCGCGCGAGGTCGAACGTTCGGAAAGCCGTCTCCACCGACTCGATGACCCGGTCCATCAGGACATCGATTCCCACTTCGTGCACGAGCCTGCGCAGGTCCGCCTGGGTGACGAGGAGTGTCTTCACGGGCGCTCCCTCAGCCTGGAGATGCGCGCACTCTGCATCAATCCGTGTCACCTGAGAAGACAATCAAAACATTCCGACATCTCTTTACGCGCCCAGAAGAATAATCATCCCTGATTGCCCATGACCACACTTGCCGACATTGCACGTTTTACATGAACTACGAACAAGCCCTATCATCGCGAGCCGTGAGCACACGAACGGACGCCGCGACGCTGTCCTGGGGTTGGGTTCGCAATCCCAGGTTCGACCTCTTCTTCATCCTCGGAACGGCGGGCCTGGGGCTCGCGTTCTCATTGGCGGCGCTGGCGCGGCCGTCGCTGTTCCCCGTGCTGTTGATGGTGGACGTGTGGCTGCTCGGCTACCACCACGTGGTGTCGACCTTCACGCGGCTGGGGTTCGACGCGGAGAGCCGGCGTCAGCACCGCTTCCATCTGTGGGTGCTGCCGGGGCTCGTCTTCGCGGCGACGTTCGCCGTGTACCAGTCGGGCGGCGTCTGGCCGCTGATGTCCATCTACTTCTACTGGCAGGGGTGGCACTACCTCAGGCAGAGCTACGGCGTCAGCCGCATCCTGGACCGCGCCTCGAAGCGGCCGGCGGCGGAGAACCCCGCCACCGCGTGGATGCTCTACCTGCTGCCGCTCGCGGGGCTGCTCTACCGCTCCGCGCAGGGCTCCACCACCTTCCTCAAGCTGGAGGTGCGGATGCTGCCGGTGCCCTGGGAGGCGGCGTGGGCGGCGGCGGCGTGCGCGCTGGTGGCCTTCGCGGCGTGGGCGGTGCTCCAGGCGCGGGCGCTGCGCTCGGGCGCGGGCAGCCCCGCCCAGACGCTCTACCTGGCCACACACGCGGGCATGTTCGCCGTGGGCTACTTCGTCATCCCGAGCCTGGAGACGGGCTGGCTGGGCCTCAACGTGTGGCACAACGCCCAGTACATCCTCATCGTCTGGCTGTTCCACAACCGGCGCTTCAAGGAGCAGGTCAGCCCCGAGCACCGCTTCCTGTCCACGCTGAGCCAGAGCCGGCGGATGCTCCAGTACCTGGTGGTGTGCGTGGCGCTGTCCGCGCTGCTCTACACGTTCATCCTGCGCGGACTGTCGTGGATTCCAGCGGCCAGCCTGCTCATCGTGCAGACGCTCAACTTCCACCACTACATCGTCGACAGCCTCATCTGGAAGGTGAGGCAGCCGGCGGTGCGGCGAAACCTGGGGCTCGCCGCGTGAGGCCCGGGCCAGGAGGGCCGCGAGGGCTTTCGCCCCGCGGCCCCTGGCGTCGGGCTCAGCCGCGAACGCGCAGCACGGAGCGGCCGCCGTAGCGGGCCTGCTTGCCCAGCTCCTGCTCGATGCGGATGAGCTGGTTGTACTTGGCGGTGCGGTCCGCGCGCGACAGCGAGCCGGTCTTGATCTGCCCGCAGTTGGTGGCGACAGCCAGGTCCGCGATGGTCGCGTCCTCCGTCTCACCGGAGCGGTGCGACATGACGGCCGTGTAGCCCGCCTTGTGCGCCATCTCCACCGCGGCCATGACCTCCGACAGCGTGCCAATCTGGTTGACCTTCACCAGGATGGAGTTGGCGATGCCGTTCTTGATGCCGTCCGACAGGCGCTTGACGTTGGTGACGAACAGGTCGTCGCCGACGATCTGCACCTTCGAGCCGATGCGGTCCGTGAGCAGCTTCCAGCCGGCCATGTCGTCCTCGGCCAGGCCGTCCTCGATGGAGACGATGGGGTACTTCGCCACCAGGCTCTCCAGGTACTTCACGTGCTCTTCCACGGAGCGCTTCTTGCCCTCGCCCTCGTAGTCGTAGACGCCGTCCTTGTAGAACTCGCTGGCGGCGCAGTCGAGCGCCAGGGCGATGTCCTCGTTCGGCTTGTAGCCGGCCTTCTCGATGGACTTCATGATGAAGTCCAGCGCGGCCTCGGCGGACGTCAGGTTGGGGGCGAAGCCGCCCTCGTCACCGACGTTGGTGCCGAAGCCCGCTTCCGACAGGCCCTTCTTCAGCGTGTGGAAGACCTCGGCGCCCATGCGCACCGCCTCGGCGAGCGACTTCGCGCCGACGGGCATGATCATGAACTCCTGGAAGTCGATGGCGTTGTCCGCGTGCGCGCCGCCGTTGATGATGTTCATCATCGGCACGGGCAGGAGGCTGGCGGAGACGCCTCCCACGTAGCGGTAGAGCGGCAGCCCGCGCGCGGCGGCGGCGGCCTTGGCCACGGCCAGCGACACGCCGAGGATGGCGTTCGCCCCCAGCTTGCCCTTGTTGGGCGTGCCGTCGAGCGCAATCATCGTCTCGTCGATTTCGAGCTGCGACTCCGCGTTGAGGCCGCGGACCGCCTTGAACAGCTCGTTGTTCACCGCCGCGACGGCCTTCTGCACGCCCTTGCCGAGGTAGCGGCGCTTGTCGCCATCCCGCAGCTCCACGGCCTCGTGCGTACCGACGGAGGCGCCGGAGGGAACGGCGGCGCGACCGCGGATGCCGTTCTCCAGGATGACGTCGACTTCGACAGTGGGATTGCCGCGACTGTCGATTATCTCACGGCCTACGACACCGACGATTGTAGTCATCGCGCCTTCGTAGCGAAGGGTCCCCAGTGCGTCAAGGAGACAGGGCCCCGAGCGTCCGCCTCAGGCGCTCCGGGCCTCGCGCTCCGCGTGGTACTGCTCGATGGAGAGGTTGCGCACGCGGGAGCGACGTCCCTCCTCGTTGTGCACGTAGCCCACGCTGGCCACGTACGGCTCGATGACGCGAAGCTTCTGCAGCGGCGTCACGATGAGCAGCTGCAGGTCCAGCCGGCGGAACAGCTCCAGGCCGTACGCCGCGGACTCGTCCGAGCCCCGGCCGAAGGCCTCGTCGATGACCACGAAGCGGAACGAGCGCGAGCGCGTCTCGCCCCACTGCAGACCGAACTGGTAGGCGAGGCTCGCGGCCAGCACCGTGTACGCGAGCTTCTCCTTCTGTCCGCCCGACTTGCCGCCCGAGTCCGCGTAGTGCTCGTGCTCCTGGTCGTCCGCGCGCCAGCGCTCGGAGGCGGAGAAGCTGAACCAGTTGCGCACGTCCGTGACGCGCCCGGTCCACTTCGCGTCCGCGTCCGCGGAGCCTTCACGGCCCCGGAAGCGCTCGATGATGCGCTTGACGTCCAGGAACTTCTGCTCGGAGTAGGCGTCCTCCTCCGCGCCGCCGAGCGTGCCCTCGATGCAGGCGCGCAGGTCCTGCTGGAACTCGCGGATGTCCGCGTCCTGGGTGGGCGACAGCTCCAGGACGATGTAGCGGTCCGGGTTGTAGTCGATGGCCCTCAGCGAGCGGTTGATGGTGTCCACCCGCTCGCGGATGCCGTGCCGCTCCCGGTGCAGCTGCGCCTGGAAGTTGGCCACCTCACGGATGGTGTTCTCGTTGAGCAGGCGCTTGAAGCGCTCCTCGAAGCGAGGCAGGTCGTCCGCGCGCAGCGAGTGGAGCAGCGCCACGTACTCCCCGGCCGCCTCCAGGCTCGCGCCCAGCTCCTGCGTCTCCACCGGGAACTCCGCGCGGTAGGCCTGCATCGCGGACAACAGCGCGTCGCGCACCCGCTCCAGCTTGCGCGCCTCGCCGTCGATGCGCGACTGGAGCCGCTCGCGCACCTGACGCTCGCGCTCGTCGCACGCCTCCGCTTCCAGCAGGAGCTCGCCCTGCCCCTCCGCGCACAGCTCGGCCACGCGCGGGAAGCAGGCCCGGATGGGCTCGGGGGTCTCGCTCGCCGTGCGCTGACACGTCGCCAGCGTCCGCCGAGCCGCCTCCTCCTTCTCATCCTGCCGTCCCTGACGCTTCTCCACCGCCTTCAGCGCGGTGTCCGTCGCCGCCAGCTCCTTCTCGATGGCGGCGAGCTGACGCTCGAAGCCCCGCAGCACGTCGGACTCGCCCTCCAGCTCGCCCAGCCGCGCCTCCCGGCGCTGGATGTCGCTGGCCACCGAGCGCCAGTCCAGCTCCCGGAAGTTGTCGAACACCGCGAGCTGCCCCAGTTGCTCGGCCCGCTGACTCAGCCGCGCGTGGCGCTGCTCCTGGGCCTCCCACTTCGCCGAGGCCGCCTGGAGGCGCGTCTCCAGGGCCTTGCCCTCCGACTCCAGCGACTGGCGCTTGGAGTCGTTCGTCCAGCCGAGCACCCACTGCGAGCGGTCATCGATGCGCCGCCGGTCGTCCTTCAGGTGTCGCTCGCCGCCCGTCTTCACCTGCCCCGAGCGGGACAGGGCCTGACGCGCGCGCTGGAACTGCTCCGGCGTTTCGCAGCACGTGTAGTCGAACTGCCGCGCGAGCTGCGCCAAGAGCCATCCGCCCATGTGCGAGCCGGGCTTGATGAGCAGCTTGCCGGGGAGCGAATCGGGGCGAGGCTCCTGGGGCCTCGCGAGCCCGTCCTCACGGACGCGGTAGTAGACCAGCCGCTCGTTCAAGTGGGTGCGCTCCACCCACTGGCTCACGCGGGGATAGTCCGCGTCCGCCACCAGCAGCGAGGTGCCCAGCGAGTACAGCACGCGCTCGATGGCGCCCGTCCAATCGCGCGCCTCGTCACGCACGCGCAGCAGCTCACCGGCGAACGGGAGCGCCTCCTCGGACAGCCCCAGGTCCGCGCACAGCCGGGCGCGCAGGTGGAGGAAGCGCGCGGGGATGTTCGAGCGCTGACGGCGCAGCGACTCCAGCTCCACGGCCACGGCCTCGTGCGACTTCTTCAAATCGCGCAGCGCCATGCCCAGCTCGGTGCGCGACTCCTGCACCTCGGCCAGCTCGCGCGCCGCCGCCTCGCGCTGGAGCTGGATGGCGCGGGTGTTGGACAGGAAGAGGTCCAGGTCCGTGGCCGCGGGCAACCCCACCGACTGGGCCATCCGCGCGTAGCGGTCCGACTTCAGCGCGCGCTCGTCCCGCTCGCGGCGCCGCTGGGTCAGCTCCGCCTTCTCCGTCTCCAGCCGGTCTCCCCCGTTGGAGGAGATGGCCTGCCGCAGCCCGTCGCGCTCCGTGCCCTGCCGCTCGCGCTGCTCGCGAAGCGCTTCCGCCTCCGCGCGCAGCTTCTCGCGCTCGTCGCGCACGCTGGCCAGCCGCTCCTCGAACAGCCGCGCCTTCTGCTCGGAGAACCAGGGTCGGAGCGCCTCCCGACACAGCCGGAGCGCTTCGAGCTCCCGCGCCAGGACCGCGTGGCGCTCGTGGTCCGCCACCAGCGGCTCCAGCCGGCTCACCCTCCGCTTCGCCTGGAGCACGGCCTCGTGCGCGCGGTGCAAATCGTCGAAGTGGCCGATGAGCGCCGACAGCCGCGTCTCCACGTCGAAGGGCGGCAGCATGTGGTGGCGCACGAAGTCCGTCAGGTTGCCCACCGACTTCATCGACACCGTCTGGAGGAACAGGTCCAGCGCCTGCTCGTTCTCCAGGCCGAAGCGCCGGCGGAACGCGGCCTGATACGGCGGGAAGGTCTCATGCACCTCGCGCGCGAGCGACTTGAGGCGCTTCTTCAGCGCGTTCAGGTCCGAGCCGATGCGCGAGAAGTGCTCGGCGATGGAGAGCTTCCCGTCCGCCACGACATAAAGCCGCACCGGCTGGCCCTCCGGCTCCCGCATCCACATCACCTGCACGAGCGTGACGTCCTGCCCGTAGCCCTCGTTGTGGAAGTGCGCCAGCAGCACCGAGTACGTCGGCGCGTCACGCAGGTAGACGGGCCGCGCGACCTGCCCCGCGTCGCCGCGCTCGGACTTGTACTGGCCGCGCACGTACGAGCGCAGGTTGCGCTCCTTCGCCTCCGCGCCCGCCGCCTTGTTGTAGGCCAGCTTCTGCGGCGGGACGAAGAGCGTCACCAGCCCGTCCACCAGCGTCGACTTGCCCGAGCCGATGTCTCCCGTGAGCAGCCCGCTCTCCCCATGCAGGTCCAGGTGCCAGACGTGCTGGTGGAAGGTGCCCCAGTTGTAGACCTCGAAGCGGTGGAGCCGAAACCCCGCGCGCTCGTTGGGCGCGCCGATGTCCAGCAGGTCCGCCTGGGTGAGGGTTCGCACCGTGCTCATTCCGCGCCTCCTTGTTCCTCGACGAGCCGGACGCGGTACGCCTCCAGCCGCCGTTCGAAGTCCTCCAACCACTGCGCGTCGATGAACGCCTTGAGGATGCGACGCACCTCGAAGGTGTCCTCCTCCTCGCCCAGCCGGCGCACGAAGCCCATGCCCACCGCGCGCTCCAGGTCCTGATTCACGCGCTCCGCCCAGCGCACCTCGTTGGTGCCCTCCGGGAGGAACAGCCGCACCAGCTCGTGCACCTCGTGGCGCCGCAGCACCAGCCGCGTGCCCCCCGCCGCCGCGTCCACGTCCGCCAGCTTCTTGCGCAGCAGCGCGAGCAACAGGCTCAGCCCGTAGCCCAGCTGCCTTCTCGCCACGAGCCGGGGCAGTTCCACGCCGCCCTCCGACTCCGAGCGCTGGCGCAGGAACGCGTAGCCCTCCGGCTCGTCGAGCACGAGCTTCAAGCCCAGCACGGCCAGCTGCTCGCGCACCTTCGGCTGGAGCTGGAGCAGGGCCTGCCACACCCCCGCGTGCTCGTCGCGGTACACCGCGCCCTTCAGGAGCGAGACGAGCACGACGGACAGGGTGTCGGCGGCATCGGCGGTACGAATCGCGGGGGTCATCATCGGATGAAGAGCACCAGGGGAAGGGAGGCGCGGCGGGTGGCGCCGCTCGCATCGGTCCAGAAGAGGTCCTGCGTGCGCGCGTCGTCGACCGAGGCCTTGCGGTCCTCCGACGCGAGGCTCAGGTACGTGACGAGCTCGGCCAGCCCGTGCTGGAGCGGATGCTCGCGCACCAACTCCGCGAGCGAGACCTGCTCGCGCGCCTGCAGCGCCTCACGCACGTTGAGCCGCAGCCGCGCCTTGTCGATGAACGCGAGGTTGAACAGCGCCTCCGACGGCACGTCGTCGGTCGCCTCCTTCACCTCCTCGTCCGCCATCCGCGCGCGGGCGGGCGGGCCATACAAGGGCCGCTCCAGCGGGAGCTCGAGCGTGGGCGCCAGCTCCTCCAACGACATGAAGCCCTCGCCCGGAGGACGCGAGCGCACCGCCAGCGCGTTGCGTTCGATTCCGCGCAGCACCTGGAGGATGCGGCGGTTCTCCAACCACACACGGTCATCCAGGAAGCGGCGCAGCTGTCCGGACAGTCGCGCCACGGTGCGCTGGGTGTGCTCGCCGGCCTCCAGCCAGTCGAAGTGGATGCGCGGCAGGCGCGCGTCCGGCTGGAGGGATTGAATCGCCGGATGCGACAGCACGCGCTCCAGGTTGCGGGTGAGCGCCTCCTTGCGCTCGGGCGACATGAGGAAGTCCCAGAACGCGCGGAAGCTGCGCCCCTGGTCCGAGCCGTTGATGGCGTCGCGCTCCCCCAGCACCGTCTCCAACAGCTCGCCACGCGTCCCCTCCCATGTGGCGATGCGCTCGCGCACCCGACGGTCCAGCGCGTGGAAGCCGTCCTCCAGCGCGCGGAAGTCGGACATCAGGCCGCGCGCCGTGTCGGACATCTGCTGGAAGCGGTCCTTGAGCGCGGACTCGTCCATCAACTCCAGATGGCCCTCGCGCACGCGGGCTATCTCCTCCTCGAGCTCCGCCTTGCGCTTCTCCAGCTCCGCGAGCCGCGCCTTCGGGTCCACCTCGGTGCCCTCGGTCATCTCCTGGAGCAGGTGGAAGACGGTGAGCAGCCGCGACTCGGTCCCCACGAAGGGCTGCTCGGTGAGCTGGACGAGCCACCGGATGGCGCGCTCCGCCGCGGGCGTCAAATCGAAGTGCGGCTCGTCCATCTCGGGTGGATAGAACTTGCGAAGCCAGCCGGTGCCGTCGGCCGCCCACTCATCGAGATAGGCGCTCGCCGAGCGCGGGAACGCGGCCGCGCCCCGCTGCTCGCGCAGGGCGTGCAGGTGGTCCTCCAGCCGCAGCACCAGCTCCCGCTGGGCGATGGCGCGTGCGTTGGATGCGACGAACACCCGGTGCAGGAAGCCGACGATGAGCGGCGCGTGGTCCGCGACGAGCAACCGCCAGCCGGGGTGTTTCAGACGCAAGGTCTCGAGCGTCGTGAAGTCCATGACGCATCATCCATACACCCCACCTCTGACATGCCCGGGTGACGTCAGGGGATGGCTGGATTGAGGGCGCCTGGATGCCCTGCCTGGTTGGCTGCCCACTCGGGCACCGACGTGCGCGCACGGGCCGCAGTCGGCGCGATGACAGACGCCACGCATTCACCGGACACGTGGCGCGCCAGGCTGGCAGGATGGCGACCATGAACAAGCTCGCGACGACAGGCTGGCTGCTGGGCGCGCTGCTGTGGGGCGCGTGTGGTTCGGACGACGTGAAGCGGGAGCCGTGCGTCGAGCGCACCGTCTTCGCGCGCTCGCCGACGGGCGACTGCACGGCCTACGCGTCCAGCTGCGACATCCCCGCGGGCTACCGCGAGTGCTGCGGCGGCTTCCTGGGAGGCTGCACGGCCTCTGGAGAGGATGCGCGCTGCGTCGACGACCCCACCGACTCCTGCACTCCCGGCGCGGGCGGCGCGGACTGTCCGGGCGTCTGCGAATAACCCTGGCCTCGACCTGGACAGACTCCAGATTTCCACGCGTTTCCAGCATTGGTTGTCTCCGCGCGATTGGGCATAGTGGCCGACGCATGTCGGCCCTCGCTCCCTCCGCGCGCCCTCGCCGTCCGTGGCTTCGCTTCCTGCTGCGTCAGACCATCATCGGGCTGACCCGAATGTCCGGAGTGCTCGCCGGCGCCGCCGAGCGGCTGCGCTGGGTGCGCCTGCGCCACACGTGGCTCAAGCCCAGGCCGGGCGACATCTACATCGCCACCAGCCCCAAGGCGGGGACGACGTGGATGCAGATGATCGTCTACCAGCTCGTCACGCAGGGGCGCGGTGAGTTCGAGCACATCAACCAGGTCTCGCCCTTCCTGGAGCAGCTGGTCCGCGACGCGAAGGCGGAGGCGCTGCTGGACGGGCTGCCGTCGCCGCGCATCATCAAGACGCACCTGCCCTACTCGCAGCTCAAGCCGCCCCGGGACAGCCGCATCCTGTACGTGACGCGCAACGCGGCCGACTCGCTCAAGTCGCTCTACCACCACCACTACCTGGTGGAGGACACGCCGCTCGACTTCAACCGCTTCTTCCGCGTGGTGATGGACCTGGATGACCCGTGGCTCACGCATCTGGAGTCCTGGTGGCCGCACCGCGCGGACCCCAACGTGCTCCACGTGCGCTACGAGGACCTGGTCCAGGACCTGGAGGGGGGCGTGCGGCGCGTGGCCGCCTTCTGCGGGCTGCCCATCGACGAGTCCCGGATGGGCGACATCCTGGAGCGCTGCGGCATCGCCTACATGAAGCAGCACACCCAGCGCTTCGACAACCTGGGCCCCCGGGCCGCGGCGCTGGCGCGGGGCACGTTCATCCACCAGGGGGGCGTGGGCCAGGGACGCGCGATGCTCGACGAGGCGCAGCGCGCCGAGCTGGACGCGCGGGTGGATTCGGCCCGTCAGCGCCTGGGCATGCGGGGCACCGGGCCCTGACGCGGGTGGTCGCCTACACGTCCGGCTTGGACGGCTCCTTGCCCTTCTGCTTGTTGTTCTTCCAGCCCCACGTGGAGCTCCACATCCCCGGCCCCGTGAAGAGCACCGTGACGAGCGTCATCACCGCCGCGCCGATGAGGATTTCCCAGATCATGTCCTCGCCTCCTTCCACTTCCACAACCTGACGCCTCGCGCCCGGGTCGGCACGGCGGAGGTCCGGTTCCACCCCTCGCCGCTTCGTGAGCCGAGTCGCCCCGTGAGCCCGCTGCCCCGGAGACCGGGCAGGCACGCGGTTTCCTGGAACACCTCGCGTGACGCGGCAAACTAGCAGCTCGCGTCACGAGTGCAATCGTGCACGGACAGCGTCCGCGCGGGCGCGGAGTGGTAGTGTGCACGGCCGCATGCCTCACCTGTCCACTCGCGGTGCACGGCCCCTGGCGTACGTCGGGGCGTTGGGTCCTTCCTTCCTCCGCGCACGGCTGGTGTGGGGACTGTTCGTCGGACTGCTCGGTTGTGACGGGCGCCCGCCTCCGGACCTCCCGGGCGCCGAGTGCCCCTCGGGGCCGTGCGGCAACGGCGATGGGGAGGCCATCCGCCCCGAGGGCAGCGTGCGCATCGCGGCGTACAACGTCCATCGCCTGTTCGACACCGTCTGCGACTCGGGTCGGTGTGGGGGCACGGAGTACGAGGAGCTGCCCACGCGCGACGAGTTCGACGCGCAGGTGGCCCGGCTCTCCGGCGCCATCGGGCTGCTGGACGCGGACGTGGTGCTGCTGGCGGAGGTGGAGACGCAGGCGGGGCTGGACGCGCTCCAGGCGCGGCTGCCGGAGTTCCCTCACGCGGTGCTGGGTGAGATTCACGAGCCGGCCAGCGTGGACGTGGGGGTGCTCTCCGCGTTCCCCATCACCTCGGTCGTCACGCACCGGCACCGCGCGCTGACGCGGCCGGACGGCTCGTCCACGCGCTTCGCTCGCGAGTTCCTGGAGGTGCACCTGGACGTGAACGGCAAGGAGGTCATCGTCTTCGCGGCGCACTTCAAGGCGAAGTCGAACGATGACCCGGGCCGCCGTTACGCGGAGGCCAGCGCCGCCCGGGACATCGTCACGCAGGCGGCGGCGCGCGCGCCCCGCTCGCTGGTGGTGATGGGCGGGGACCTCAACGACACGCCGGGCTCGGCGCCCATCGACGCGCTGGAGCAGGACGGGATGCTCAAGCGCGTGGCGAAGGACCGGCCGGACGACCAGACGTGGACGTACAACTACTCCGGTCGCAAGCAGGCCATCGACCACCTGTTCGTGGCCAACAACGCGGCCGGCACGTACGTGCCGGGCTCGTTCCGCGCGGTCCGGGACGGCAGCGGCTACGGCGGCTCGGACCACGCCGCCGTGAAGGCCGACTTCATGCCGGGGCCCTGACGCTCAGCTCGCGGCGGGGATGGCCTGGATGTCGAGCTCGATGTCGACCTTCTCGCCGACGAGCCACCCGCCGTTGTCGAGCGTCTTGTTCCAGCGGATGCCGTAGTCGGAGCGGTTGATGGTGGCGCGCGCCGTGTAGATGAGGCGCGTGCTGCCCCACGGGTCCTTCGACGTGGCGGTGTGGCGCGCCTCGAAGACGACGGGCTGGGTGACGTTGCGGATGGACAGCTCGCCGGACAGGCGGAAGCTGGCGCCGCCGGTGGGCTCCACGTGGGTGCTGCGGAAGGTGAGCTTCGGCGCGGCCTCCGCGTCGAGGAAGTCCGGCGAGCGCAGGTGCGCGTCGCGCTCCGGCGCGCCCGTGTAGATGCTGGCCGTGTCCGCGGAGACTTCGACCTCGCCCCGCGTGGGCTGCTCGGGGTCCACGCGCAGCGAGCCGGAGATGCGCTCGAAGCGGCCGTGCACGCGCGCCACCACCATGTGGCGGGCGATGAAGAGCACGGTGGAATGTGCGGGGTCGATGTTCCAGGAGGTCACGGGCATGAGGGGGAGCTCGTCGGTACGAATCGAGGGGGAGTGTCGGGTGAGCGGGTCACGGCCGACACAGCCATCCTACGCCAATCACAGCCGCTGTCAGGCCCCGCGCCGAGGAGTCGTCCACCGCGCGTCACCACGAGCACAGGCGGTGAGAATCTTCGTCGCCGGGGTGTCTGGCCGTACGGGTCCGACACGCAACCAAGCCCTACTAACGGTCCTAAGGTAGCAACCTCCGGGAAACCGGTGACGCGAAGCAGCCCGTGTCTCTCCGAGAGACGTGCCGCGTGCCCACTGCCGCGAGTCCCGCGGTAAGAGCGACCGTAAAGCCAAGCAAGGCCCGTCCACTCGGACGCCCCGGCGACGTCATGAAACACCCGGAGAACGGCGCTGGCATTTTGCCAAGCCGCCTTCCCGGAGGGATTCTGGAAACACGGTCTCGTGAGGGGGAGACCCGACCGCCGGCTGGCGGCTCCTCACGCGCGTCCGCTTCTTCCAGGAGCCACAGTCCCGCATGCGGATCGCCGTCATCTCCACGTACACGCACCCCACCCGTCTGCGCATCAAGGAACCCTCCATCATGCAGTCGGCCGTGCCGGAGCTCATCGCCGGCCTGTGCCCGGAGCATGCCGAGGTGGAGATCTTCAACGAGAAGGAGGTCGACCTCCCCATGGACCGTCACTGGGACCTGGTCTTCTTCTCGTACCTGCACTCCTACTACGAGCACACCAAGGTGCTCTCCACGCTCTTCCGCCAGCGCGGGATGACCACCGTCGCGGGAGGCCGGCACGCCAACCACTTCCCCGACGACGCACAGGCGCACTTCGACGCCGTCATCACCGGCGAGCCGGAGTCCAACGTCCCCGCGCTCATCGCGGACTTCGAACAGGGCCGGCTCCAGAAGCGCTACGCCCTGCCCTCCTCGGGCCCCACCGCCATCCGCCCGTATCGCTACGAGCTCATCGACTTCGAGCACAACAAGGTCCGCCTGCCCGGCATCGAGGCGTCCCGCGGCTGCCCGTTCCGCTGCAACTTCTGCGTCCTCACCGGCCACGAGCGCTACCGCTACCGCCCCGTCGCCCAGGTCCTCGACGAAATCCAGACACGCATGCGCTGGAACCCCAACTACCTGGGATTGATGAAGGACGCCTTCATCTTCCTCGACAACAACCTGGGCGGCTCCCCCAAGTACCTGCGCGAGCTGTGCGAGGCGCTCATCCCCCTGAAGAAGACCTGGGGCTGCGCCCTCACCTTCAACGTCCTCAAGGACGAATCCCTGGTCAAGCTGATGGCCAAGGCCGGCTGCCGCTACGTCTACACCGGTCTGGAGTCCCTCAACCCCGAGTCCATCAAGGCGATGAACAAGGGCCAGAACACGCTCTCCGAAGTGGACGCCGTCATCCGCCGCGTCTTCTCCTCCGGAATCCTCCTGTCCTTCGGCCTCATCGTCGGCTCCGACGGCGACACCAACGAGTACCTGGAGAAGCTGCCCATGTACCTCTCGGACCTGGGCTACTTCTCCGTCACCTTCCTCGGCATCGTCTGCCCCTATCCGGAGACGCCCTTCTTCCGCGAGCTCCAGGCCGAGAACCGCCTGCTGCCGGGCACCGTCAGCCGCGACTACGACGGCTACACCCTCTGCCACCGGCCGAAGAACCTGCACCCCTCCGAGGTCGTCGAGCACTTCCACCGGCTCTGCGGCCAGCTGGGCAGCCTGCCCAACCTCGCGAGGCACTACTGGTCCAAGCTGACCTTGAGCAACCTGCCCCGCTACAAGCAGGTCATCACCTTCTCCGGGCCGGAGATCCTCAGCATCCGCAACCCGCTGAAGAACCCCGCCCGGCGCTACATCGCGGGGCTCGACGCACTCGAGGACTGGGACACGCGGCAGATGGCGGCGCTGGGCCTGAAGCCTCAGCAGCTCACCTGACGCTCACCCGCCGGGGGTGGCGCCTCCACCCCGGGCGACATCCCCAGCTCGGCCTCCAGCCGGTCCAGCCGGCGCAGCTCCGCCTTCGCGCCAATGGACTCGAAGATGGCGCGCGCCCGGGCCAGGAACTCGGCGCGCCGGTGCGGCAGCGCCACCGCCGCGTCGTGGTACGCCACGCCCGTCTCCCACCGGTTCGGCGTGTCCTCCAGCGTCTTGATGGCGCGCAGGAACAGCGACTCGGCCGCCTTGCCGCCCTTCTTCAGCGCCAGCGCGCGGGCCGACACGCGCAAGGCCGGGCCCTTCATGTACGGATAGCGCCACGCGAGCAGCCGCGCCTTGAACAGACACCGGCGGACGATGGCCCACAGCGTCTGGCGCGGCACCGCCTGCGCCCCCTGCTCCAGCGCGAACAGCGCGCCCTCCGCCGCGTCCACGAGGCCAATCTGGAGGAACGGCACGAGCACGTGGTAGCGCCACAGCGCCTCGTCCGCGCGCACCGCCATCAGCCCCGCCTCCTCCACCTGGTGCTCGCGCACCGTCACGTTGACCAGATGGTTGAGGCTGGCGCACTGGTTGGCCAGGTCCTGCACCTCGATGCTGATGCGCAGCCCCTGCTCCAGCTCCGCGCACAGCTCGCCCACCTCGCCCTCGCCGCGCAGGTAGCGACACATGGGCACCCACGAGTGCGCCCAGCCCTGGTGCATGAGCGCGTGCAGCTCCTCGCCCATCTTCCCCATCTCGACGTACGCGGCCTCCGCGCCCTCGAAGCGCGAGGCGAGGAACTGGCTGGAGCCCAGCATCATCAGCCCCGTCTGCACCTCCCACATGTCGCGCACCTGGCGCAAGAGCGCCATGGACTGCTCGGCGTACTGGGTGGCCTCCGCCTGCTTGTTGCTGAAGATGGACAGCGTGGCCAGGCGCGACAGCGCGATGCCCTCCGCCGAAGGGTCTCTCGCCTGCCGCGCGTAGCTCAGCGCCCGCTGACACCAGCGCTTCGACAACCCGAGGAAGCCCGAGCCGAAGAGCAGCGAGCCGTAGTAGCTGCTCGCCAGGCTCAGCCCCCGCTCCCCCTTCGAGCGCTCCGCCATGATGGTGGCCACCATGGTCGCCCACGTGAGCTTCGCCAGGTCCTTGAAGTAGTAGATCTTGATGAGCGAGACGAGCGTGGACAGCTGCTTGAGGTACAGCGGCAGCCGAGGCCCCAGCGGCCGGGCGAGGAAGGGGAACAGGCCGTAGAGCAGGTGCAGCCCGAAGGCCAGGAGCGTGCGCAGCGCCAGTGAGAACAGGTTGCGCGGCATGGGACGCCCCATCAAGTCCATGGCGCGCTCCAGCTCCTGGATGGCGCGCTTGGACTCGCCCTTCTCCTGGTGGGCGCGGCCCAGGCCCAGGTGCAGCTCCGCACGGCGCGGGTCCTGGTCCTCGTCCGCCAGGCACTGCTCGAACATGTGGATGGCGCCCGCGTAGTTGCCCGCCTGCAAGAGCGTCTCCGCCAGCTCCTGCATCACCCGGCGCGTCTTGAGCAGCACCTCGTCCGGGTCCAACGCCTGGGTGATGGCGAGGATCTCGATGGCCTTGTTGTAGTGGTGGACGGCGTCGTCGTTCGCGTACTGCGAGCGAGCGCCGCGCGCCGCCATCAGCGTGTACTCCAGGCCCTTCACCTCGTCGTTCCCGGCGAGGAAGTGGAACGCCAGGATGCCCGCGGACGGCGCGGTGTTCTCCCCCGCGCGCGCCTCCAGGAAGAGCGCCAGGCGCCGGTGCAGGTCCTCGCGCGAGGACACCATCAGCGTGTTGTACGCGGCGTCGCGGATGACGATGTGCTTGAAGATGCACGTGAAGGGCTCCTCCACCTCCAGGAGGATGAGCCCCAGGTGCGTCAGCGTGTCGATGGCCTCGCGGATGCGCTGGCGAGGCACCGAGCCAGGGGCCAGCGCCGCCACGGCGTCCAGCGTGAAGATGCGGCCGATGACGGACGCGACCTTCACCACCAGCTTCTCCGTCTCGCTGAGCAGGTCGATGCGCCCGAGCACCACGTCCTGGATGGAGTCCGGCAGCACCAGCGTCTGCAGGCCGCGCTTGAGCTCGCGCCGCGCCGCGCCCGGCGACACCGGCCCCAGGTAGCCGCCCTCCACCATGCCCTGGACGATGGACTCCGCGAAGAACGGGTTGCCCTGCACCTTGGAGAGCAGCAGGTCCTCCAGCGCGGTGTCCGGCGGCTCCATGCGCAGGTGCACGCGCAAGAGCGCCCGCGTGTCCTCGTCATCCAGGCTGGAGACGTCGAGCTTGCGCAGGTACGGCAGGTGCTCCAGGCCGCGCAGCTGCTCTCCGGGCCGCATCGTCACCAGCAGCGTCAGGCGCAGGGGCGCGAGCCGGGCGGCGACGTACTCGATGAGGTCGACGGAGATGTTGTCCGCCCAGTGCAGGTCCTCGAAGAAGAGCAGGAGCGGCGTCTTGCGCGCGTGCTTCTCCAGGAGCTGGAAGATGATGTGGAAGACCTTCTGGTTCTTGTGGCGCGCGTCCAGCCCCGAGGTGGCCGCGTCCTCCGCCACGCTCAGGCCCAGGATGTGCGCCATCACCGGCGTCCACTCCGGCCCCACGTCCTCCAGGCTGTCGAGCCCCTGCCGCACCCGGAGCAGCTGCGCGTCCACGTCATCGCCCTCGTGCAGGCCGAACAGCTGCACGAGCACCTCCTTCCAGGGGAAGAAGGGCGTGAACATCTCGTACGAGTAGCAGATGCCGTACAGGCTGCGCGCGCCGCGCGACTCGGCCTCCTCCACCACCCGGGCGCCCAGGCGCGACTTGCCGATGCCCGCCTCGCCGGACACCACGCACAGCCGCCCCGCGCCCTGGAGCGACTCCTCCACCGCGGCCTGCAGCTGCCCCAGCTCGCGCCGCCGGCCGACGATGCCGCCCCGCCCCTTCACAAAGAGGCTGCGGCGCACCTCGCCCTTGAGCCGGAAGATGGGCACCGCGCGGGTGACGCCCTTGAGCGTGGCGTCCTCGACGAACTCCGTGGCGAAGCCGCCCTGCTGCAGCTTGCGCTCCGTCTGCGCGTCGATGTGGATGCCCACCCCGTCCGCGTACGTCATCAGCCGCGCGGCCAGGTTCACCACCTCGCCCAGCGCCGAGTAGCCCTTGCGCCAGGGCGAGCCCATGTCGCCGAAGTACGCGTGCCCCGTGGCGATGCCGATCTGCAGCTCGCGCACGTAGGGGTGGGCCTCGCGCTCGCGCACCAGCTTGCACGCGAGCCGGCTGGCCAGCACCTCCTTGTTCTGCTGGGCGGTGGGCGCGCCGAACAGGACGTAGAGCACGTTGCCCTTGTCCGTGAAGTCCGTCATCAGGAGCACGCCGCCGTGGTGCGCGCTCTCGCGCTGGACGTACTCGTAGAAGGCGTTCAGCTCGCGGGTGAAGGCCTCCACCTCGGACGGCCCGTGGTCCGTCTTGAAGCGCAGGAAGAAGCAGGTGAGGTCGCGGAAGTCACCGCCCAGCTCCTGGTGCGCGGTGGTGATGCGCGTGAAGAGCACCGGATGCAGGAGCAGGGCGCAGCGGCCCACCAGCTCCTCGCCGCCCGGCGCGTCGGACACCGGCGGGGGCCGCGCCTCCAGCGGCACCGAGGGCTCCAGGCGGTAGGCGCCGTCGCACTCCTCGCCCACGCGCGCCAGGTCCGGCAAGAGCGTCCAGGCCTCCGGACTCAGCAGCACCTCGCCCACCCGGGCCCGCTTCTCGGCGGCCACCGCCTGCTCCAGCGGACGGCCGACGAGCGCCGGGTGCATCCACATGCCCGTCGTCCCCAGGACGATGCGGTGCGACTCGCCCACGCCGATGCCGATGCGCGACGACACGCCGAAGCGCTGCCCCAACAGCTCCAGCCGGGAGAAAGGAGCGAGCCTGCGCTGCACGTCCAGCGCGCACCGGGCCGCGCGCGCCACCGCCTCCGCGTCGCCCTCGTCGGAGGCGGGCTCGAAGCAGGCGAGGATGGAGTCACCGGCGAACTGGTAGATGTCGCCGCCGTGCGCCTTCACGACGTCGATCATCTCCGTGTAGTAGCCGCGCAAGAGGCGCTGGAGCGCGTCGATGCCGCGAGGCCCTTCATTGCTCAGGCGCACGACGATGGGCGTGAAGCCCGCGATGTCCAGCACCAGGATGGCGCCGCGCACCGACTCCACCGGCGGCAGCGCGTGCGCCTCCGTGTCCTCCAGCCTGCGAATCAGGGCGCCGGGGATGTAGGGCCGGAGCGAGGACAGCACCAGGTCGATGTCGGCCGACGACATGCTGGCGCCCTCAGCCCAACGTCCTGAAGCGAATCCACATCGCCGCCACGCCCACCCCGGCGTAGAGGAACGTCTCCAGCGTCTCCGACAACGGCTGCGCCTTCCTCAACGCCCCCCACGCGTGCACCACCACCATGGCCGCGCACACCCAGCCGATGAGCTCGAAGAGCGCCGGCTGGCTTCGCGGGTCCGGGATGTAGCGCATCACCGTGAGGATGATGGCCAGCGCCACCCCGCCCAGGCACCGGCCGAAGTACACCGTCAGGTCCGTGTTGCCCTGCATGGGCGCCCAGCCCAACCAGCGAGACCAACGCAGCGGCATCAGGAGGAGCGGCAGGGCGAACACCAACAGGAAGAACGTCGTCGAGACGGCCAGGAACCAACTTGCCAGCGGGTATTCGGCACTGATCATGTCGACGCACGAGGAACGACGCGGAAACCGGGTCTTCAGCGTGGAGCGGCAGTGCCCCCGGCTCCCCATCCTAGTCGGTTTTCACCCGGCTTCGAGCACCCTCGAAACAGACGAGGATTCCTGGGTTTCCAAGCTCAGGGAGCAGGAGGGCGGGCGGGCTCGAGGACGGCGGCGCGGAGGAACTCGGCGACTCGCTCCAGGGAGTCGGTGCGCTCCAGGCCGGAGGGGAAGCGGCGGAACTCATCGGGCGAGCCGAAGAGGATGATGGGCTTGTCGTAGCGGACGCACAGCACGGCCTCGGCCGCGGTGCCGGCGCCTCCGGGCAGGGCCACCAGGGCGTGGGGGGTGAGGACGTTGATGTGGTTGCGGCTGAGTGGATCCGTCCCCTGCTCACCGCTCAAGGGCAGGTGGGTGTAGATGGCGAGCTCGACGCGCGGGTTGGGGTAGCCCTGGCGCGGGACGTATTCGCCGTCCTTCACCGTGCCGGGGACGATGCCGATGGAGATGCCCCGCCGGCCCACCACCTGGACGAACGCATCCGCCGCCGCGCGCATGACGCCGCTGCCCGCGCCGGTGAGCAGGTCGAACCCCGCCTCGGCGATCCACCGCGCCAACGGAATGACGCGCTCCAGGTGCTCCTGCCGCCCCGAGCCGAACACGCCGATGATCCGCCGTTCCTTTCTCATGACTGGTTTGCTCCTTCCCGCGGATGTGACCGGCCCGACCCCCAGCTTCTTCCATGTGCGTCCCACGCATCCGGCGCAACCGTTCAGTGCGGCACAGAGTCCGCGTCCGCCGTTCACCGATGGAAGGATCCACCCTCCGACAGAGCCCGAAATGACGCTTGCAGGACGCGGCGCGCCCAGGGGTGCTCCGCGCCCCAGCGCCCTGGCCTGTCAGACCCCCTCCGTAACCTGCTTCACGTCAAGCCTGGAGGTGGCCGTGTTCGACACCTGTGGTGGATGTGAGCGACGTGGTGGCCCCGGTGAAATCTTCGACTGGTGCGCCAACTGTGAGCTGTCCCTGTGCCCGCGCTGCATGGAGCGAGGGTGCTGTGACGAGTACCCCGCGGAGTCGGGGCGTGGCGCGCCGAGGTTGTTGCCGGACCCGCCGGAGGACGACGCCCTTCCCCTGCCCGAGCACTTCGGTGGGCGGTGCTGCTCCAGTGCCCGCGCGGTGGCGTGCTCGTGCGCGTTCCATTGGGTCTGCGAGCGGCACGGCGACCAGCACATCGGCACGCACGACTGAGGGTGTCAGGGGTTGCTGGCGCGGAGGTCCACGGGGCCCTCGCTCGGCAGTTCGACGGTGAAGCGGGCGCCCTCGCCCTGGATGCTCTGTGCGTGGACCTGTCCGCCGAGCGCCGCGACGATTTCGCGGACGATGAAGAGGCCCAGGCCCAGGCCCCCGTATTCGCGTGACGACACGGCGCGCTCGAAGCGGCCGAAGATGTGAGGCAGTCGCTCGGCGGGGATGCCGATGCCCTGGTCGATGACGTCCAGGTGGACGCGGCCCTCGGCATGCGCCAGTCGCACCTCGATGGGGCTGCCGGCGCCGAACTTGAGGGCGTTGGACAACAGGTTCGTCACCACCTGCTCCAGGCGGACGCGGTCCCATCGGCCGATGCAGTCCGGGGACAGGCTCAAGGAGATGGGCGACTGGGAGCGCTGGATGGCGTCCCGCATGCCTTCGGTCACGTCGCGCACCACGGAGGCCAGGTCCACCGGCTCCAGCGTCAGGTGGAGGCGGCCCGTCTGGATTCGGGAGACATCGAGCAGCTCGTCGACCAGGTGCGCCAGTCGCCGGGTCTGCGCCTGGGTCGTCCTGGAGGCGCGCTGGACGGCGTCGCGCGTGGGCACCTCGCTCCGGGCGAGTCCCTGCACGGAGAGCTGGAGCGCGGTGATGGGGGTGTAGAGCTCGTGCGCGGCGATGGAGAGGAACTCGTCGCGCAGGCGGATGGCGTCCTGGGACTCGTGGTACAGCCGCGCGTTGTCCAGGGCGATGGCCGCGCGGCGCGCCAGGTCCTGCGCGAGCTCCACGTCCGGGGGCCCGTAGCGTTTGCCCGGCACCGAGGACACGAGCGAGATGACGCCCAGCATCCGCCCCCGGGCGATGAGCGGCACCGCGAGGAAGGAGCGGGCCTTCAGCGCGCGGATGAGCGCGACATGCGCCTCGTCGCGGCACAACCGCTCCAGGACTTCGTCGGTGATGACGGGGATGAGCAGCGGCTCGCGACTCTTCAGCACGGCGATGGCGGGCTGGGACGAGTCCCAGTCGGGTGTGTAGAACGACTGCAGGTCGCGAGCGATGCGCTCGTGTCCCGGGTCGGCGTGCGCGGTGGAGAGCCGGCGGATGGCGCCCGAGGGCTCCACCACGTCGATGGCGCAGAGCGTGGAGAGCGAGGACACGCACAGGCGCGCCAGCCGGGACAGCGTCGCTTCGAAGTCCAGCGCCTCGGCCAGCACCACGCTGCTCTCGGCGAGGAAGCGCACGGCCTCCTCCGCGCGCCGGCGCTCCTCGAACAGGAGGCTGTTCTCCAGCGAGATGGCCATCTGCGAGGACAACAACTGGAGCACGCGCACCCGGTCCGGGGTGAAGGCGTGGGTGGCCAGGTTGTTCTCCAAATAGAGGACGCCCATGGTGCGCGCGTGGCGGCGGATGGGCACCACCAGGGCGGACTTCACGCGCTGCCGCGCCACGTAGGCATCCGACACGAAGCGCCCCTGGTGCACGGCGTCCCCGAGCACCACCGCGTCCCCGGTGCGGAAGGCGTGCGCCAGGAGCGACTCGGGCACCAGCGTCGAACCCACGAGGGGAAGCTGGGGCCGCGAGAGGGGCTCCCCCACTCCGCCCACCGCCGTGAGCACCAGCGCGCCCTGCTCGTCCAACACCAGCGCGCCGCGCTGCGCGCCCGCCACCTCCAGGCATACCGCCATCAACTTCTCGAGCAGCCGCTCCAGGGCGACCTCGCCCGACAGGGATTGCGCCGCCTTGAGGATGCTGAGCAGGTCGAGTGACGCGCCCCGGAAGTCGTCGCCCGTGGGCGTGACGGTCTGGTCCCACAGGCCGGACTCCTGCACCTGGAGGTCGGGGAACTCCTCCTGCAACGCGGACACCACGGCCTTGGCGCCCCAGCGGGCGAAGCCCTCCCGCGCGGCGCGCAGGTAGAGCGAGGCCACGCGCTTGCGGCCCAGCGCGCCGTACAGCCGCCCCGCGAGCACGTTCGCGAGCGCCTCGTCGTGGGGATGGCCGTCCTCGCGTGCTCGGTCGATGGCCTCGTCGAAGAGCTCGGCGGCCTCGGTGAAGTGGCCTTCGAGGCGGGCACGCTCGGCGCAGAGCAGCAGGTAGCGGTGGAGGAAGTTCTCCGGACAGTTCGTCGACCAGTGGCGGAACTGGCTCCAGGCGCGCTCGACGAGGGACCGACGCTCGTCGAGTGAGGCCAGGGCGCCGTTGCCCGCCGCGTGCACCAGCCCGCTGAAGAAGGCGTGCTCGGTGACGGTGAAGAGCGACGGCATGAAGCGCAGGTGGGGCTCGGCGGCGCGGAGCATCTCCCGCGCGCCCGACAGGTCTCCGAGCAGATAGGACGTCTGGAGCCGGAGGATGAAGAACTGCCCGAGGATGGTGGGGTCCCCCTGGGCCTTCTCGAGGAACGCACGCGTGTCGAACGTCGAATCGTCGTAGCCCGCGCGCTCGCGGGTCCGCCCCTGGAGGCAGCGCACGGCCTGACGCAGCGCGAGCTGGAGGTCCGCCATGGCGCGCTGTCCGCTCTTCTGGTCGAACGCGAGCGCCGACTCGCTCTCCGCGTGGACGCGGTCCAGTTCGGCGCCCATCCGCAAGCGCGTGAAGCTGAGGCTCGCCAGCAAGTATGCGACGTACTGCGGCTCACCGCTCTCGAGCCCCGCGGAGATGCCCCGGCGCAGAAGCGGGATGGACGAGCGCAGGGGCTCGCGCCAGTGGCGCATGTAGAAGAGGAACGCTGCGAGCACACGGCACTCCTCGCGCGGCTCGTCGAAGCGGCGGCTCAGCTCCATGCCCAGGTGGCTGAAGGGGTGGCCCGCGGCGTAGTCGCCTCGGGACTCGCCGAAGACGAGGCCGAAGCACACGTACGCGAAGGCGGAGTACACGCTGTTGCCGTGGCGCAGCGTGAGGCCCACCATGCGCGTGTAGATGAACGAGAACATCGGCGGGTCCGAGAACCAGGCCGCGATGCCCGCGTTCATCAACAGCCGCATGCAGCCGCGCTCCAACTCCGCGTCCATGCGCGGCGCGGACAGGAGCGCCTCCTCAGAGCGGTCCTTCCACAGGGCCTCCACCTGGGGGAGCTCCGCGCGGAAGGCCTCGGTCGCATCACCCTCCGGCAGCTCCACGCCGAACAAGCGGAGCCCCTCGCGCGCGTGCCGGAGCGCGGCTTCGTGGTCCCTGGCGAAGATGCTCGCGTTCATCCGCAGGACGTAGAGGTCCACCTTCTCCAGCGGCGTGCGCGCGTGCGCCATCGCCGCGTCGATGAGGCGCTCGGACAACAGGCGGTCTGCGGTGAGCTGCGCGCACTCGGCCGCGTCCCGGTGGAGCTGGAGCATCTGCTCGGTCCGGGTCGACCAGGCGTCCTCGGGCAGCAGGGCGCGAGCACGCATGAAGTACGCCAGCGCCGCCTCGAAGGCGGAGGCATCACGCACCTTGCGTCCCGCGCGCAGGTTGAGCTCGGCGAGCCACGTGCGCTCGTTCGTGTCGCGCACCACGTCGCCGCCCAGGTGGTAGTGGTCCACCACCTCGCACACGCGCGACTCGTTCTCCGTGCCCCGCGCATCGGCCCAGAGATGGCGGGCGATGGCGCGATGCACGGCGGCCCGCTCGGCCTCGGACAGGAGTGAGTACGCGGCATGCCTGACGCGGTCATGCGCGAAGCGATACGTGGCTTGATTCACCGACATGAGGCTGGCCGACTGTTGGGACGGGAAGCGAGGGCCACGCCCCTCCGGGACGAGGAGCCCCGCGCGCAGGGCGCTCCAGAGCGCTCCCGCCGTGTCCTCCAGGGGCGCCTCCACCACGCGCGCCAGCAACCACAGGTCCACCTGCCCTCGCATGCACGCGGCCACCGTCAACAGTCGCTGCGTCGACGCCGGCAGTCGACGGATGGAGTCGAGCATCAGCTCCACGACATTGTCGGTGACCTCGGCTTGCGCGATCCGCTCCAGCTCCCAGTGCCACGTCCCCGACTCCAGGTCGTACGTGAGCAGCCCCGTGCGATGCAGGTGCCGCAGGAAGTGGCCCACGGAGAAGGGATTGCCAGCGGTCTTCTCGAGCACGAGCCTCGCGAGTGGCTCGACGTGCGCCGCGTCGCACTTCAGCGCGTCCGCGCACAGCGCCGTCAACGCAGGCAGGTCCAAGGGCCCCAGCTCCAGCAGGAGCGGCGAGCACCCCACGGCGCAGAGCGCCGTCCGCCAGCGCTCCAGGGGATGCGTGGGCCCCCACTCGCCCGAACGCCAGGCGCCGAGGACCAGCAGGTGGTGCAGCTCCGAGTCCGTCGACAATCGTGAGAGCAGCTCCAGCGTGGCCGCGTCCGCCCACTGGAGGTCGTCGAGGAAGAGCACCAGGGGCTGCTCGGCGGTGGCCAGGTCGCGGAGGAAGGACTGGAGCATCAGCAGGAAGCGGCTCCCGGCCTCACGCGGCCCCAGCGCGACGACGGGGGGCTGTTCGCCGATGAGTCGCTCCAGCTCGGGCACGAGCTCGGTGAGCATGCGCCCGTGGTTTCCGAGGGACTTCTGCAGGCGCAGTCGCCACGCCTCCACGCCTTCGGGCGGCAGTTCGAGGACGCTCACCACGAGCCCGCGCACGGCCTCCATCAGCGACGCATAGGGCGTCTGCCCTCGCAGCTCGGGAGACCTGCCCGCGAGGAAGTGGCCCGCGCCCACGCGCTCGCGCAGGACGTTGGCCAGGGACGACTTGCCGCTCCCGGAGGCTCCGGCGAGCAACACCCACTCGCGAGAGCCCGCGCGGGCGCGCTCCAGGGCGGCATCCAGGAGGGCCAGTTCACGCTCGCGGCCGTAGAGCTTGTCGGGCAGGCCCAGCTCGCGCGCGAGGTCGTGGCGGCCCAGCTCGAAGGTGATGGGCGTGCCGGGACCGCGCCAGCGTCGCTGGATTTCCCGCAGGTCTGCGACGAGGGCCTCGGCGCTCTGGTAGCGCTCCTCGGGGGACTTCGCGAGCAGGCGGAGCACGACGTCGGAGAGGATGCTCGGGAGCGAGGGGTTCCGGTCGGCGGGAGGAATGGGAGGCTGTGCCAGGAGCGCATGCACGAGCTGCGCGGCATCGGCCGAGAGGAAGGGCGCCTCGCCCGTGAGCATCTCGTAGAAGGTCGCGCCCAGCGCATAGAGGTCCGCGCGGTGGTCCACGCGCCGGCCCATCCTCCCGGTCTGCTCGGGGGCGATGTAGCGCAGCGTGCCCTCGAAGCCGCCCGGAACACCGGCGCTGCGCACGAGGCCCTGCACGCTGGTGGCCAGGTCGAAGTCGATCATCACCAGTCGGCGACCGCTGGCCGCCACGACGAGGTTGGCGGGGTTGAGGTCACGGTGGATGACGTGCCGCCGATGCAGGGCGCCCAGGGTGGTCGCCACGTCCAGGGCCAGTTCGAGGAAGAGGTCCACCTCGAGCGGTCCTCGTCGCAGCAGGTCCCGGAGGTCATTGGGGCCGGCATCCTCGAGGACGAGGGCCAGGTGGCCCGACAGCTCTTCGAGGCCGATGACGTCGACCACCCCGTCGAGGTCGGACAGCTCGCGGAGCATCACGTGTTCGTGGCGCAGCATTCCGGCGCTGCTCTCCGCCAGCGGGCCTTCGCGGACGACCTTGAGCACCCGAGCGCCGCCGTCGGGAGTCCAGGCACGGAGCACGTCATACCGGTGGCCCCGGTAGATTCTCCGAGCGTCTTGCAAGCCGGGCAGCTCGAGCATCATGCCCCCCTCGGCGACGACCCTACTCGTAAGCTGTAACGGACGATGCGGGCGAGGACCTGTCCAGAGGGGCGGGCCTCCTCCCGCTCGGACGTCAACAGCACACACGCCCGCCCTACCGGATTCGCGCGGCCCCGGAGGTGGACACGTCGAGTAGTGAGCGGCGTCAGCGACCGCGGGTAAGGTGAAGGAGGGTGCGGCGCCGCGTCACGCGGCAGGGGGCTCGATGCGGAACATCTTCGCGTGCCTGGTCCACGAGCGACCCGACTGCGTCATGGACCTGGTGCGCAACCTCCACCACCTGGACCCGGACTCGCTCATCCTGCTCTACAACGGCGGGAAGCATCCGGGACTGTTCGACGGGCTCTGTTTCGAGCGCTTCAACACGGTGGTCCATCCGGCTCCGCGGCCGATGAAGTGGGGCTGGCTGCATGACTTCGCGCTCGACTGTTTCCGCTTCGCGCTGGAGAGCCATCCGTTCGAGGCGATGACCATCGTCGACTCGGACCAGCTCGGGTTGCGACCTGGGTACTCGGAGCACCTGCGGGGTTTCCTGGCGGCGAATCCTGGGGCGGGGCTCCTGGGGAATGTGCAGGCGCCACATGGACCTGGGCCGCGGGCGGCTCCGGCGGTCGAGGCTCGCCGCGAGGTGGATTTGTGGAGGCCGTTCCTCCGGAAGTTCGTGAATGGGGAGTCGCAGTTCGTCCACTGGACGTTCTGGCCGTCGACGGTGTTCACGGTGGACGCGGCTCGGGACCTGGTCGCGCTGTGGGAGCGGGATGAGCAGCTCCGGGACATCCTGCGGCGCTCGCGCATCTGGGCATCGGAGGAGGTGCTGTTCCCCACGCTCACCGCGCTCCTGGGTCATCGCGTCCTCACGAGCCCGTGTGACTACGAGTGGGTGAAGTACCGGGTCGAGTACTCGACCGCGCAGCTCGACGCCGCGATGGACGCGCCTCGCGCGTATTGGGCGCACCCGATTCCACGTCGGCTGGAGGACCCGCTGCGCGCGTATGTGCGGGCGCGGTTCGGTGGCTACGAGCGTCCGCCAGAGAAGGAGGCACCGGAGCCGGTTGTCGAGGAGCCACAGCGGGCTCCGGTCCTCACGTCACGGCCGACGGTGTCCTGCATCATGCCCACGTTCAACCGACGGAGGCTCGTGCCGCTCGCGGTGCGTTGGTTCCTTTCCCAGGACTGGGCGGACAAGGAGCTCGTCGTCGTTGATGACGGCACCGAGCCTGTCGCGGACCTGCTTCCGGAATCACCGAACATCCGGTACGTGAGGCTGGAGGGGCGACACTCCGTGGGGGCGAAGCGGAACCTCGCCTGCGAGGCGGCGCGAGCGGAGGTCATCGTCCACTGGGATGACGATGATTGGTTCGCGCCTCGGCGGCTTCGATATCAGGTCACGTCCCTGCTCGACTCAGGCGCGGATGTGAATGGCCTGACGCGTGTCCATTATCATCAGCCGTCGACGGGTCGGTCCTGGCGGTATGTCTATCCCCGGGGTCATCGCCCCTGGGTTGCCGGCGGGACGATGTGTTACGTGAAGGCGTTCTGGCAGCGCAATCCGTTCGCGGACATCCAGGTCGGAGAAGACGCGCGCTTCCTCTGGGGCGCGGTGACGCCTCGGGTCCAGGTGCTCCAGGACCCGAGCTTCTATGTCGCGCGCATCCACGAGGCGAATGTGGCCCCGAAGCAGGTCCACCAGCCCTACTGGCTCCCCCACCCCACCGACACCGTGCGGACGTTGATGGGCGAGGCGTTCGACCTCTTTCGGGCGGGAGCCATCGAGGAAGCGTGACCGCCCGGCTCAGTGGAACAAGGCGGGCCACCACCGGGCGCGGCAGATGGAATACGGCCTGTGGCTCTCACTGACGTAGATGGACGGCAGGCTCTCGACGACCGTCCCGTCCCGGCCCACGCTGACCATGAAACAGGAATCCCCCATCCCCGTGCTCGGCAGGCGCACCGTGCCGCAGGACTCGCCGGAGGGCGCTGTGAGCCGGGCCTCGAACTGGCAACCCGAGGGGTCCTCATTCACCGTCCCCCACCGGAGGTAACCCCTCCCCCCCGGAAGCAGCGCGAACGGGCTCGTATCCCCATTCGAAAGCCAGCCCGGGACGGGACCCGCCGACGTCTGCAGGGAACCGAAGGAGGCCACCCACGTCTTGCCGAGATAGTTCTGGGCGCTCAGCAGCAGACCGCCCTGCAGCAGGGGAACAAGCCTGTAATACGTATACTGCGGCGGATTCGGCAGCGTGAGCGCGGGGAACGACGTCCCCGGCTGCCCCGCACTGTCCACCCAGACGCCCTGCACCTCCGCCGCCCCCGAGGACGTCTGCGTGACGGACAGCACCAGCGCATGGCCCTCCGTGTTCACGCCCACCACGTGCGGCGCGCCACTCAGGACCGTGGCCAATGACGTGCTCCAGCGAAGCTGCCCGACGTCGCTGTAGGCCCGGACGGTCTTGTCCTCCCCCACTTCATGCAGGCCCCCCATCGGGTTCTCCGCGCTCCACAGCACCCCCGTCGACGGCCCCGAATGGACCGTGACCTGCCGGTTGACGTTGTCGAGGAATGTCAGCCACGTGAGGTCCTCGAACGGGTGGTAGCTCCGCCCCAGGAACCCCCGCGACTGACCGAGCAACTGCATGGTGTTCACATTCGAGATGGAGCCATTCCACAGGTCGCTGCCATCGGGGCGCAACACCCTGAACCCCATCGTCATGAGGTTCTCCGGAGTGGCGGTCATGATGATGTTGCCCGCACCATCCACCCCCGAGGAATCACACGAACCGTAAGTCGATGTCGCCTGCGTCGCGTACTTCCAGTCCGCGAGCGCTTCCGGAGAGATGACCGGAACCACCTCGCACCCCTCCGCCGCCAAGGCTGGGGAAGCAAATCCCATCCAGCCCACGAGAAGCCCCACGCCGAAGAACCCCTGCCCTCTGTTACCCACCTTCACGTTCGCCCCACCCTTCATCCAACTTGACTGTGAGTGCAGGTAAGAATGGGCCTCGGGAAAAACCAGTGGGGGTGGCGAGTGGCCCTCTGACTGTTGATTGCGTGAACGTGCTCCTCTGGACGAGCGACCATCGAGGGTCCAGGCAGGACAGCTCACCCAGACATTCCAACCCGTGGCACCCAATCAAACCCTCACATCCGAGACACGTCCAGCGACGTGGCTTCTGTACTGGCTTCGGCGCCCCCTGTTCTGTACCGCTCGCGCGGGCATACGGTGGCGAGTGGATGAAACAGCACGCCGTCACACCGTCCGCTGAAGCCAGTCAACTGCTGACCGGCGGAACCGCGCCCGCCTTCACGGGCTCCACGCTGTCCGCGGGCTTCGTCACGGTGCTCGTGGCCTTCTCGAGCACGGGCGCCCTCATCTTCCAGGCCGCGGAGGCCGCGGGTGCGACGCCCGCGCAGATGAGCTCCTGGATGGGCGCCCTCGGTCTCGGCATCGCCGCGACCACCATCGGCATGTCCCTGCGCTACCGCGCGCCCGTCCTCACCGGGTGGTCCACCCCCGGCGCGGCGCTGCTCGCCACCAGCCTCGTCGGCCTGCCGATGTCCGACGCCATCGGCGTGTTCCTGTTCTGCGGCGCGCTCATCACCCTCTTCGGCGTCACCGGGTGGTTCGAGCGGGCCCTCGGCCACATCTCGCTCCCCCTCACCGCCGCGATGCTCGCCGGAATCCTCGCCCGCTTCGGCCTGGACGTCTTCGTGTCCATGAAGACGCGGCTCCTGCTCGTCGCCGTCATGCTGGGCGCGTACGTGCTCGGCAAGCGCCTGTGGCCCCGCTACGCCATCCTCGTCGTCCTCGGGCTCGGCTCGTGCGTGGCCTGGGCCTCGGGATTGATGCGCTTCTCCGAGCTCCACTTCGCCTGGGCCACGCCCGTCTTCACCGCTCCGACGTTCTCCTGGCACGCGCTGCTCGGCGTCGGCGTGCCGCTCTTCATCGTGACCATGGCGTCCCAGAACGTCCCCGGCGTCGCGGTGCTGCGCGCGTCCGGCTACGCCACGCCCATCTCGCCCATCATCACCACCACGGGCCTCGCGACGATGGTGCTCGCCCCCTTCGGCTGCTTCGCGCTCAACCTCGCCGCCATCACCGCCGCCATCTGCACCGGCAAGGAAGCCCACGAGGACCCTTCCAAGCGTTATGCCGGCGGCGTCGTCTCCGGCGTCCTCTACCTCCTTGCGGGCCTGGCCGGAGCGACCTTCGTCACCCTCTTCACCGCCTTCCCCCGCGAGCTCGTCCTCGCCATCGCCGGCATGGCCCTGTTCGGCACCATCGCCAACAGCCTGTCCACGGCCATGAGCAGCGAGCGCCATCGCGAGGGCGCTGTCGTCACCTTCCTCGTCGCCCTGTCCAATGTCTCCCTGTTCGGCGTCGGCGCCGCCTTCTGGGCCCTGGTCCTGGGTCTCGCCACCTCCACCGTCGTCAACTGGCGACGCTAGGAATCCCCCGCGCGCCCGCCTTCCCCGACACATGGCGCGCCGCGTGATACATCGCTGAAGACGCCTGGTCGTTCCGCCCCGGGTGAATTACGGGGACCCCGGATTGCTCGGTTGCTTGGAGAATGTGAAAGTACGCCTCGAGTCGTCCGCAGTCGTCCCCCTCTCGAGGCCCCCCCAGCGTGAGCGCCCGACCTGGTCTTGCCTTCGCAGTGTCCGTGGAACAGGGAGTCCCCTCCGCCCTCCCCTCCCGCGCCATCGAAGTCGACGTCGGCGTGGCGCTGCCCACCGCCTTCGGCGGCCTGCGCAAGGTCCTCAAGGCCTGTGAGGACGCGGCCCCCGACGTCCACCGCGCCATCGCCGCCGCCCACCCCTCCGAGTGGAACCGGCTGTTCCCGGGCACGACGCAGGGCGTCCCCGCGCTCGAGGACCTGGCGCTGTCCCCGTCCGAGCGACGGCTCCACCGTGAATCCGAACAGACGTTCTGGATTCTCACCGTGGCCGCGCGAACCCTCGTGGAGACGCTGCGCGCCAGCGGCCGCCCGCTCGTACTCCATGGCGCGGGCGAGTGTGACCTGGTCAGCCTGCGCGCCGTCATGCGCGCCGCCGAGTGGGCCCGGCTGGAGGGCCTGGACGGCACCCTCCTGCTGACCGGCTGGCGGATGCGACGTCCCCATGGCGCCGCCGCCTTCGAGTCCCGCCGGCAGGCCTATCTCGACTCGCTGTGCGACCGCATGCGCGTCCCCCACGCCTCCGGCCCGGGCCCCGTGTCCTCGCGCGAGCTGGAGCCCGCGGTGGACCTGGAGGGCCGCTACCTGCGGCTCGTGGTGGACGAGTCGGAGTCGCGCGAGGCGCGCGTCGCCGCGGCCATCCTCGCCATCCGCAGCTGCTTCTTCACCACGAACTACGAGGGCGCGCTGCTCGCCGCCGAGCACGGCCTGTCGCTGCTCGAGTCCACGTCCGAGCCGAACTTCCCCGGGCGCGTGGTCCAGGCCTGGGAGGCGCTCGATACGGGCTTCACCACGCCGGCCATCGAAATCGACCGCGCGAGCCTGGGCGACGAGGACGAGCTGAAGGCCCTGCTCCACCGGTGCATGGGCGTGGTGCATGTCTTCACCGGCTCGCACGACGAGGCCATGGCCGCGTTCGGCCGCGGGCTCGAGTGCCGACTGCCTCCCGAGCTGCGCGCGCGGCTGCACATGTTCCGCGCGTTGACGCTCACCAAGCGCTTCGGACAGCTCCCCAATGCCCGCGCGGAGGTGGAGGCGGGGCTCGCGGAGCTCGGCCGCTCCACCGCGCCGGACCGCGCGCTCCAGGAGGGATGGCTGCGCAACGTGTGCGCGCTGACCTGGTTCCAGGAGCGCAAGCTCGACAAGGCGCTGGTGGAGGAGAAGCTCGCCATGCGCTGCGTGGGTGATTTGCACGACGCGAGCGCCACGCACCTGAAGATCAACCTCATCTCCAATGCCAGCTACCTGCAGGAATCCGCGCGGCAGTTCGCGGACGCCATCGGCACGTGGCGGCGCTTCGAGGGCATCAGCGAGCGCTGGGGCGTCAACTTCTCCAAGCACCACCGCTACCGACTCGCGGGCCTGGAGTTCGCGGCGGGCCAGCGTGACGAGGCCGTGGACCACTTCCAGCAGGCCTATGCCAGCGCGGAGGCCCTGCGCGACTCGTTCCACCGTCAGGTCATCGCGGCGGAGCTCGGCCGCCTGTTCCTCGACGACGGACGCATGGAGCAGGCGGTGGAGTGGTTCGCCCGCGCCGAGCAGCACGCCCGCGAGATTGGCGAGCCCCTGAAGGCGGCGGAGAGCCTGGCGGGGCTGTCGCTCGCGGCGGGACGCGAGGATTGGTCCGAGGCCCTGCGCTGCGCCCGGGCCAGCACCACCTGGCCCAAGGAGACCCAGGCCCTGGTGGACGCCCTCACGAGGTCGGACGCGAAGGCGGTGCACGCGCTGCTGCCCCGCCCTCGCACGAAGCTGAACCGGCCTTTCGACTCGGTCAGCCTCTACTGAGACACCGACGCGTCACTGGCGCGTCGCCGTGAAGCGGCGCACCACGCGGCACTCCGGGTCGCCATCCACCGTCTTCACGTGGCTGGCATTGAACGTCCCGGAGAAGGAGGCCGGTGCATCGAGGCGCTCGGGGGGTTCGGCGAACACGCCTTCGATGAGATAGAGCAGCTCGGTGGGAGGGCCCTCGCGGCGACGCAGCTCCACCACTGCCCTCAGCACGAGGTGTTTGCCTTCGCCCACCTTGTAGTGCGAGCCCGTGAGCGGGACCTCTCCCAGCGTGCCCTGGATGTCCACCTCGCGTCCGTTCTGGACGACGACGACCCGCTCACCCTCCGGCAACGACACGCCCACCTGACCGCAGTCAGCGCTGAACGGCGTGGTGTCCTGGAAGCGGAACACGTAGGCGCCGCTGACGGCGCAGCCGAACTCACACTCCTCGGGCGCGATGACGTCGACGTCGTCATCCCCGCTGTCGCAGCCCGGGTTGCCCATGCCGCTGCCCATGGAGAGCACGGCCGTCACCAACAGCAACGGGACGCGCAGGTACGTCTTTCCTCGAGACACTTCGTCACACATGTCGGATTCCCCACCCACTGCATTCCGGCCCAGAGACGGTGTTTCCCAGCAAAGACGTCAGCCGCGCCCCTCGCCCGGCACCAAGTCCCGGGCAGGCGGGAACGGCGCCTCGCGCCCCGACGCCAGCTGCCCCACCACCAGCGCCGCCGCGTGGGCGCCGGTGAGAATCCCCTGCCCGCCCAACCCCGTGGCCACGAACGTGCGCCGCGTGCCCGGGTAGCGCCCCAGGTACGGACGACCATCCGGCGTCACCGCGCGCAGCCCGGCCCAGGCCCGCACGAAGCGAGCCTCGCGCAGACGCGGCGCCAGCTTCGCCACCGTGGCGCTCAGGTGAAGGAGGCCCGTGGGCGTCACGTTCTCCACGAAGCCGACGTCCTCCTCCGTGGCCCCCACCACCAGCTCGCCCGCGCGCCACGGCGCCAGGTACGTCGGCCCGGACACGACTCGCGACAGGGAGAGCCCTGGCTGGTGCACCACCATCATCTGCCCTCGCACCGGCTTGAGCGGCAGCGGAGGCAGTCCCGCGAGTGTCGAGGACCACGGCCCCGCGCTCACGAGGAGCTGGTCCGCGCGCAGCGTCCATCGGTCCGTGCGCACCACCACGGCGTCGGAGGTCTCCTCCACCGCGTGCGCCGCCTCACCGAGCAGCAGTCGAACACCCGCGCGAGCCGCCGCGCCCAGCAGCGCGTTGACGTAGCCCTCCGTGTCCACCATGTGGCCACGCGACGACTCGAAGGCCCCCAACAGCGGCGTTCCCTCCAGCGCGGGCTCCAGCTCCACCAGGCGCGCGGCGTCCACCCACGTGCCCAGCTCCTCGGGATGTTTCCCGGCCCGCTCGGCGAGCGCGTCGCGGCCCTTGGTATCGGCGGCGATGCGGAGGATGCCCTGTCCGCGGCGAAGCAGCGCGCCCTCGGGGAGCGAGTCCAGCTCGGCCACCAGCGCATCCCTGCCGCCGCGCGCGAAGGCCAGCATGTCCGCGTCGTCGTGGAGGCGCACGGAGGGGATCGCCACACCCGCCGCCGCGCGAGAGCCCCGGCCTCCCGGGTCCACCGCGTCCAACACCGTCACGCGCGCGCCGAGCGCCGCCAGCCGCCGCGCGGCCGACAGCCCCACCACGCCCGCGCCGAGAATCAGGACCTCCGAGCTGAAACCCATCCGTCAGACCCACCGGTGTGCAGCGAGATGTCGCTCCCTGAATACACGAAGGGCGCCGCCCCTGTATCGAGGGGACGGCGCCCGGGGGGGAGGGCTACTGAATGGAAGCCCGAATCAGGACGGCGTCGCCTCGGCCATGCGCTTGGCGAACAGCTCCGCCGCGTTGCGCAGGCTCTGCTCCGACAGGCCGCCCTTCTCGTTCGCCTTCATCACGTCCGAGAGCAGGTCGGTGATCTGGTTCTTGCCGCCCATCTTGTCGAGCAGGCCGCTCACGAGGCTGTTGCCTCCCATGCCCTCGAGGAAGTTGCTGCCCGGGAACTTGTTGAGCAGGTTCTTCGCGACGCTCGCGCCGGGGAAGAGGTCCATGGCCGCGCCCAGGCCCGCCTGGAGCGGGTTCTCGCCCTTCATCAGCCCGCTGACGAAGCCCGCCGCGATGCCCAGGGCCGGGTTGATGGCCGTGAGCGCCGGCTTGAGGATGTCCAGCGCCTTGCCGAGAACGTTCTTGAAGAGCCCCATGATTGCCTCTCGCGTGCCGGCGTCGCGCAGCGTCCGCCGAAAGTAAGCCTGACAGTGGAGTTATCGGACGGGCGCCCACAAAGTTCCGTGGATCCGGAACAAATCCGGGAGAGCTCCGTCAGGCCCAGTGATTCCGAGAGGTTGCGGGACTCAGCCCTTCTTCGGGCCGCGAGGTGGGGTCGGGGCGCCCCGGGACTCGGGGGTGCCGGTGAGGACCGCGTCCGAGGCCAGCGCGGCCTTGTAGCGCTCATCGCCCTTGTCGGAGCTGAAGCCGTCGCGCTGCTGGGCGCGGCTGATGATGACCTCGCCGCTGATGAGCTTGTCGAGGTGGCCCTGGATCTCCTCGACGGTGGCGGCCTTGGGGTCCTTGGCCTTGAGCTCGTGGTCGAGGGTGATCTCCAGCGGCATCGGCTTTTCGGGGTGCAGCTTGTAGCCGATGATCTTCTCGACGTAGGCCTCCACCGGAATCTGGAGCATCCGCGCCTGCTCCTTCACGTCAGCGTCCGCGAGCAGCTCCGCGCGAATCTCCTCCACGGGGCGCTTGAGCTTCCGGGGCTCCGGAACGACGGTGTTCTCTCCAGCCATGACCTCTCCAGGGTGGTGCGCTGAACCTCGGGCGCATTCTGTTCGCGGACGCGGCTCGGATGTCAAAGCGGCGAGGCGCCTTCGCTCCAGCGGGTGAACTGCATGCGCAGCTCACAGGTGTAGCGGCCCCGCTCGTCCCGGAGCCAGAGCTGCTCGGGGGCCGGGTACATCTCCTCCACGGAGAGCCGCTCGGCCTCGCGGGCCAGGTGCGAGAGCAGGTCCAACGCGAAGGGGCTCGCGGTGTCGATGAGGTAGGGCTTGCGCTCCTTCGTGCTGCGCATGAACACGAAGCGAGGCCAGCCGCGCGCCTGGCGCTCACGCTGCACGGCGAGGAACAGCTCGAAGCCCGAGGGACGCGCGAGGTGCTCGGAGGACAACTCCCAGCGCTCGCGCTGGTACACCGCGCCGCCGATGCTCAGCCGAGGCAGGTGTTGTCCCCGCGTGCGCAGCGGCGCATGGAGCACCTGGGGATGCGCCAGCGCGGCGAAGGGCGGGTAGGAAGAGAAGTCATCCAGCGGCAGGTACAGGTGCAGCCGCTCACCCTTCCCGTCCACAAGCACGGGGCCATTGGACGTGGGCAGGACCTTCACGTCGCCCGGCGTGAGCGCGCCGTCCTCGACGTCCAGCACGTCCGACACCGAGTAGACGAGCCGCCGGCCCGGGAAGACATAGAAGCCCTTGTTGCGACGGCGGATGGACAGGCCCACGAGTCCGCGCGCGGACGGGTCCGACTCCAACCAGCGCGAGGCCACCGCCGCATAGCGCTCCTTCGACGGGAAGAACGCGCTCAGCCAACTTCGCAGGAGCAGGTGGTGATGCACTCGCGCGAGCATCACCTCGAAGCCCGCGCCGTCACCCTTCGCGGCGAGGCAGACATCCGGCAGCGCATAGCGGCCTCCCGGCGTGGACGTGCCGAGGAAGTCCACGGGCAATGTGCGCGCGCGCTCGGGCGACTCGTCCAGCAACACCGGGGGCACCGGCGAGAAGCGGCTGCCCGTCACCTGGTCCGGGCGCAAGCGCACCGCGTAGTCGAGCAGGTCCACCGGACGCTCGTCCGTGCCGAGCGCCTCGCGCACCTGCTCGCGGAAGCCCTGCTGGACGCGCTCGCCATAGGCGGCCGAGAGCTCGAGCGGGCCGCTCAGCGCGGATTCGAGCTCCTCGGTGAAGCGGCGGCCGAAGCGCAGACGGAACGGAGAGCTGGCCTCCTCGTAGAGGATGAGCCGGTCCGCGTACACTTGACCGTCACCGCGTCGGGCTGGCTTGCCGGTGGCCTCCGTGAAGCACGCCTCCAGCTCGAGGAGCAGCACCTTGCGGCGGGTCAGGTCCGCGACCTGGAACTCGGCCTTCAGTCGCGACAGCGTGTCCAGGCGCTCCAACCAACGCGAGCGCGCCTCCAGTTCGGGCAGCGCGGCGACGGCGTCCCGCACGCTCTCGAAGGTCGCGAAGTCGTTGGGGCGGAACGGCAGTCCCCAGAGCAGCAGCGCCCCCTTCACCAGGGGTAGCGCGGCGCGCTCGGCGTCCTCCACCGCGATGCCCAGCACCTTCGCGGCGGCGGCGGGGGTCGGATGCTCGCGGAGCACGGACAGCAGGCGTTCGGCGCTCTCGGAGAGCGGCACCTCCAGCTTCAACACCTCGCAGGCGGCGCGGCCGGGGGACACCGTGAAGAGCGGGTTGAGGCGCAGCGGGAGATGGGGCCGCAGCGTGCGCTCACGGCCCACCGCGCGCGCCAGCTCCGTCACCGCCCAGAAGGAGAAGAACGTGCGTCGGCTCGTGTCACCGCTCGCGACGGTGCGCACGTCGAACCCGTCTTCGTCCGTGCGCTCGCCGTAGGAGATGGGACCGAAGAAGCTCGTGGTCTCGTTCTTGGCGCAGAAGCGCTGGAGGTACGTGTAGACCTGTCGCTCCACCCGGCGCCCGTCGGACGTGTCCCTGCGCTCACCGCCGCGCAGGTAGCGCGCCCAGACGTTGTCGAACATCGCGGGGCTGGAGAGGAACACCGCCTCCTGGATGGAGGGCTCCGCCGCGCGCTCGCGCAGCCTCGAGCGCAGCTCCGAGCGCTCCTGGGCATGGCGCTCCTGGAGGGACTTGTACCCGGCGCGCAGGCGCGACAGCGCGGCGAGGCGCTCCGAGCCCGCGGGCGCCCAACGCGGCGCCGTGTCGTTCTCGAGCAACGCCCGGAGGACGGGGGCTTTGACGGGGCTGCCTTCCGCGCTCAGCGCATCCATGAGCGCCTGCTCGTCCGCGAGCCATCGGTTCGCGTCGTCCACCAGCGCGGTGGAGAACCCGAGCGACTCCAGCCAGTCGAAGGGGAAGCCGGCATGACGGAGCACGAACACCTCGCCCAAGGTCCAGCGTCCGCTCATCCGTGCGTCCTCTCCAGGATGGACTTCGTCACCAACATCTCCACCAGCTTCGCGCGCTGCGCTTCCGGCACCTGGGGCAACGCGCTCGCCACGTCGGTGGCCTCGGTCAATCGGGCCAGCACCGGCGCGAGGCGCGCATCCATCGCGACCACCCCACCCGTGCGCAGGTTCGCCGCGTACCAGGAAGGCTTCGGCGCCCCTTCGAGCGTGGCGGGCAGGTGCACCACCGCGCAGTCCACGTCCAGACGGACGTGCGTGGCGCCCTTGATGCCTGGCGGTGCGAGCAGGAAGGCCGCCGCGACACGGCCTGGACTGAGCGGAGCCAGAGTCATCAGCCGGCTCGCCAGCGACGTGAGGACCCCGGGCAGACGCGCACTGGGAATCGTGCCTGGCCTCTCGACGGGGCGACTGCGCGACAGATCGCGGTCCGCCGGAGCGTCTCCGGGCTGTCCCCACCAGCGCGCCGGGTTGCGGACCCGCGCGATGCGCTCCACCGACGCATGGAACGGGCGCACGCCGGCGAGGTGGTCGAAGAAGCGTGAGCCCTCCAGCGCGGCCAGCGTGGCGTCCAGCGCCGCCTCGTCCACACCCGGCGCGCCGACCCACCACTCCGCGACGACGCGCACGCCCGCGGCCTTCAGTCGTTGGTAGCCCTGGACCAGGAGCTCCACAGGGATGAAGCCGTGGTCGGGGTCGACCACGCGACCGCTCGCGAGGCCGCAGAACCCCACCACCACCGTGTGACAGCCGCTCTCCACGAGCGCGTCCGCGGCCAGGAGCGAGCCGAGCGAGACATTCCCCGCCCACCGCGCGCCCCCTGTGTACGCGCGCACGTCGTCCAACGAGCACCGACCGAGCCAACCCTGCTCGGGTCCGGACTCCGGCCTCGCGCTGTCGGGCTCCATCACCGCCCAGTCCTGGTCATCACCCCACGGAGACGGAGCCAGGACCTCCAGCCCGAGCCCATCGGAGATCCACACGAGGTCCTCGACGCTCGTATCGCCGGACAGCGGGCGCACACGCCAACGCAACGCGGGGACCTGCTCCGGGAACGTGGCGCGCCGGAAGGCGGGCATCCGCGCCAGCACCTTGCGATGCGTCGAGGCAAAGGGCCCCGCGACCTCCAGGGCCACGTGCGCGGGGCACGCCTGCGCCAGAGGCACGGCGGCCGGGAGCTGGAGGTCTCGCTCCAGCCACAGACGAACGCACCGCGCATCCTCGAACCGAGCGAGCACCGCCGCCACGTCATCCGAGAACGGCGAGGGCATCCCCGACACGCGCTGCACGTCCGCGCTCCGCTCCGTCGTCCCAGACTCCAGCTCCACGTCATCGAGCCGCAGGTGCACACCGTGCGGCGAGCCGGAGATGGCCGTCAGCACCGCGCCCAGCGCGCGCAGCTCCGACAGAGCGCCTCGTTCACGCAGGCCCTGCGCGGCTCGCAGCAGGAGCAGCTCGCGCATCGTCTGGGCCGACGGAGGCGACGACTCGCGCGTCAGACACTCCGCTTCCACGGACCCGGCGGAGAAGACCCGACGGGTGAAGTCCCTCGCCAGGTCCAACAGGTGCCACCCCTCCGGGACCTCGGGCACGAGCGTCACGTCCCGGTGTGGAGGCAGCACCAGCCACTTCATCGCTCCTCCTCCCGCGAGACGGAGGGAGACCCCGACATCAGCGTGCAGCGCAGCTCCACCGTGTGGCGGCCCGAGGGCCCTCGCAGCCAGAGCTGGTCCGGCCCGGGCAGCATCTCCGAGAGGAGGACCTCCTCCTTCTGCTCCAGCAGGTTGAGGAAGACGCGCAGCAGCGGCGGACTGCGCACATCCACCAGCACCGGTTTGCGCTCGCCCTTGAACTTCGCGAAGACACACGGAGGAAGCCCCCGCGCGTCCCACAGGCCCGCGGCGACACGCAGCCTCGCGCGGTCGTCCTTGCACGCCAGCAGCGCCCCACACGCCGCCGCGTCCAGCTTCCACTGCTCGCGCTGCACCACCACGCCACCGAGCGTCACTCGGGGCGTGTGCTCTCCCAGGGACACCTTCAAGGGGCGGATGCGAGGCAGCGAGAACGCCGTGTGCACCGCGCTCTCCAGCTCGCCGTTGTAGAGGCAGAGCTCGGAGCCCAGCCGCTTCGACACCAGCCGCGCGCTCTTGCCATCGCTCTCGACGAACAGGTCATCCAGGGGGATTCGCCACGCGGAGGCATGGGAGCTCACGCCGCCCAGTTCCACCACCGGCCCCGGGAACTCGGAGGGCAACAACCCCGTGCGCCGCGACGGCAACACCGTCACCAACGGCACGGAGCGAGACAGCGCCCCGAGCGCGCGCACCATCTCGCTCTCCACCTTCGCGCGCGACGGATGGAATTGGAGCGCCCAGCCCCACACGAGCGCGGTGTCGTGGATGTCTCCCATCACCAGCGTGTACTCGCCCCGGCCCCACGCCTCCACGTCCGTGGCGCCCACCAGCAGGTCCACGGAGGTGACGAGTGGCAGGGTCCTCCCAGCGTCCCACGAGGGGCGCTCCACCGCGCCCAGCTCGACGGACCGGGCGGCCGCGTCGGGAATGGACTTCGCGAGCAGCTCCGCCACCGTCGTGTCCAGCGGCACGGGCAGGTCCGCGGCGGCGGCCGCCACCTTCCAGAAGGGCACCGTGCGCGAGCCCACCTTGCGGGCCACCGCCTCACGGGCCGCGTCACGCGTGCGCCACGCCGCCTCCGCCATCCACGCCAGCGCCGGCTCCAGGCGCGCGCCCAGCTCCCGCGCGCGATCACCGCCGACCTCCAGCCGCAGGTCTCCGCCGCACTCCTCCCGCAGCGGGAGACGGTCCTGGTAGAAGTTGTGGGACTCGGACGCGGGGCCGCGCTCCGTCGGTGGCGCCACGCCCCACAGCTCCTTCGCCCTGCGCGCGAAGGCGTCCTGGAGCGCCATCTTCCCGCTCGCGTCGGCCGCCCCGTAGCGCCCCATCAGCTCCAGCAGCGTGCTCAGCCCCTCGACGTGACGACGCGCGCCCGCGCCCGGCAGCGCGGCGACCCGCTGGGCCAGGTCGTCCACCGGGTGATGCACGGCGGACGGGACCTCGAGCTGATGCGTGAGCAGCGCCTTGTCACAGCCGAGCCGCAGCGCCTCGCGCGCCATGCCGGGCGCCACGCCGAGCGAGGACGCGAGCGCCGCCAGCGTGCGCGTCCCATCCGCCAGCTCCACGATTCGCGGCAGCAGCTCCTCCGCGCTCTCCGGCGTCGGCCCCGCCTTGCGCGCGGGCATCTCCGCGAAGGCCTTGCGTCGCGGCACCAGCCACGAGGCGATGTCCGGGTCGAAGGCGATCGCGCGCACCAGCCCCTGCACCAGCCACGACGCCGCGAAGGTGTTGCGCCCCACCAGCGTCTCGGGCCCGGACCAGCGCAGCGTCACGCCCGTGGGCGCCTGAGCATCCACCCGGCCGTAGTTGATGGGGCCGAAGAAGCCCATCGTCTCGTTCTTCGCGCACAGCCGCTGGAGGTAGCTCGCCACCTGCCTGCGCAGCCGCGAGCCCTCGCGCTTGGCGAGCAGGTCCCTGGCCACGGGAGGACTGGAGCTGGCCACCGCCTCCAGGAAGCGCGGCTCCTGGCACAGCGCCTCCATCTGCGTCTCCACCGCCGGCAGCTCACGCTCCAGCGCCGACGCGAGGGCGGCCTCCGCCTCCTGCGCCGCGCGGGCGCGGGTGTTCCACTCCGCGAAGCGCTCGGGGGCCTCCAGCCCCTCTGTATCGACGGGGCGGCCCGCCTTGAGCGCGGAGAGCAGCTCCCGGGGGGGACGGTGCACGCGCGGGCCCTGGGCACGCAGCGCGTCCAAGGCGCGCCGCTCCGCCTCGAGCGCGCGCGCCCACCGCGCCGACTCCGGACACCCCAGCCGCTCCAGCCAGTCGAACGGGAAGCCTGTCGCGCGAACGACGAGGTGGGGGAAGAGGGTCCAGCCCTTCATGGATCACATGCCCTTCAACCTCGAGGGACGCCCCACAAGAGGCGCCCCGTCCCGAGGCCAGCCACTGCGACTTTAGCGAGCCGTCACGACAATCTCCTGCCCAGGCACCGCGAGCACCCACCGCGTGCTCTCGCTCCCCGCGCAGTTCACCACCACCTCCAGCTCCCTGCCCGCCTCGATGGAGGACTTCGTCACCGGCGTGCGGTGGGGCAGCACCGCGCCATCCACCTTCACCTCACACCCCGGCGAGCTGGTCGCCACGCTCAGCGCCCCACGCGTCCCGGACTGCGGCGTGGCGTCTGCCAGCGTGCGCACGTCGATGTCCTCGCGCTGCGTCGTCGTGCCGAAACGGCGCAGCTTTCCGCCCACCGCCGTGGAGATGAGCAGCGAGCCGGTGGACGGCACCGCGAGCGTCTTCGTGCCGGGCTCCACCCGCACACCGCCGACGAACACGTGCTCTCCCTCCGACAGGTTCACGAACACGGAGCCGGAGCCGCGCAGCATCACCAGCGCCACCACCGCGATGACCAGGAGCGCTCCACCACCGATGGCCGCCCACTTCCACGTGGAGGCATTCGAGGGCTCCTCCCCATCGGCCTCGACCTCGGGCTCGACGCGGGGAGGCGCGACCGGGACCGGATGCGCCGTCGTGGAGGGACGGGGCGAAGGAGCCGGCCTGGGCGCCACGTTCGCCGCGGGAATCCCCACGGACGACGGACGCTGCGGCGTGGGCACCGCGGTGTGTCCCGGCTGCGAGGGCCTGGGCGCGGGCGCCACGGGACGCGGAGGCGCCGCGGGAGGAGTTACCCCCGGCTGGAGCACCACCACCTCCGTCCTGTCCCCCGCGTCCAGGTCCGGGAGCATCGGCAGCTCGGGCGCGACGGGAGGCGGAGGAGGACGCACGGGCGCCACGGGAGGCGGCGTCGCGGGACGCGCGGCGACCGGCGCGGGACGCGGAGGCGGCGCGGCCATGGGAGACGGACGCGGCGGAGTCCCGGGTACGGGGGGCGCGGACACGTTGCCGCTGCCCGTCCCCGGCACGCGGGGGATGCTCCCACTGGTGGAGGCCGTCGGCTTCGGGCCACTGCCCGTCCCCGGCCTCGGCGTCTTGCCGTCCACCGGCGCGGCCATGTCGCCGCTGCCCGTGCCGCTCCCGGAGGGAACCGGGCGCGGATGGCTGCCCGTCCCCGTCGCGGACGAAGGCGCGTACTCCACCAGCCGGTCCCCGAGCGTGTCCTTGAAGAACTGCGCCACCGCCGCCGGGGACGAGTTCAGGCGGTGGTGCGCCATCACCGCTTCAATCTCCTCGCGCATCGCCGCGGCGGACGCCGTGCGGCGCGCCGGGTCCTTCACCAGCGCGCGGAGGATGAGGTCGGAGACGTCCTGCGGGATGTTGGGCCGCAGCTGCGAGGGCACCGGCGCCGGCTCGCGCACGATGGCGTTGAGCGTGGCCGCGTCGTGGTCCCTGCGGAACGGCAGCTGTCCGGTGAGCAGCTCGAAGAGCACCACGCCCAGCGCGAACACGTCGTTGCGCGCGTCCAGCGTGCGCCCGGACGCGGCCTCCGGGGAGATGTACGAAATCTTCCCCTTCAGCACGCCCGCCTGCGTGTGCTCCTCGCCCGCCACCTTGGCGATGCCGAAGTCGCTGAGCTTGATGGCGCCGTCCAGCGAGATGAGCACGTTGTGTGGGCTGACGTCGCGGTGCACCACCGGGTGCGGAATGCCCGCCGGGTCCACGTACGCGTGCGCGTAGTGCAGGCCCGCGGCCACCTCCGCCACGATTCGCAGCGCGTGCTCCAGGGGCAGCGCCAGCCCCTTGCGGCGCAGCTCGTTCACCAGCCGCTTCAGGTCCGGCCCGCGCACGTACTCCATCAGGATGTACGCCACCCCGTCGGACACGCCCACGTCGAAGGTCTGCACGACGTTGGGATGCGTCAGCCGCGCGTTGGCGCGCGCCTCCGCGAAGAGCATGTCCACGAACTCGGGGTTCTGCGCGAACTGCGGGAGGATCTTCTTCATCACCACGAACTTCTCGAAGCCCTTCACGCCGACCTGCTTGGCGAGGAAGACCTCCGCCATGCCGCCCTGCCCCAGCCGGCGGATGACGTTCAGCTTGGTGCTGCCCAGCGAGTTGGAGATGTCGGTGGGCGAGCCCTTGTTCGCCTGCGGGTCGATGTTGGTGGACCCGAACAGGTACTGGCTGAGCGCGCGCGGCTCCAGCACCTCGATGTCCTCGAGCGGCCGGTCCGTCAGCTGCATCCGCGCCAGGAACCCCTGCAGCTGGGGCATGTGCGGCACCTGCGCGGCGCCGCCGCAGATGGGGCACTCGTTGGACAGGCCCGTCTGCTGCGTGCGCAGCTGCGCCAGGTACGCGCTGGCCTGGATGCGCTGGTGGCTCACCTGTCCGCAGCTGCGGCACTCACACGGCAGCCACAGCGTGGCGAGCTTCGCGGGCAGCAGCTTGGCCGAGCGCGCCAGCACGGCCAGCGCCGGCGGAGGCAGCCGGCAGAGCACCACCTGCGCGCCCTGCGCGGC
Organism: Myxococcus sp. XM-1-1-1; assembly: GCF_020037095.1. Lineage (NCBI taxonomy): Bacteria > Pseudomonadati > Myxococcota > Myxococcia > Myxococcales > Myxococcaceae > Myxococcus > Myxococcus sp. XM-1-1-1. The sequence continues at coordinate 51,016 of NZ_JAIQDH010000032.1, read as the reverse complement.
GGTGTCCAGCACCTGCTCCAGCTTGGGCAAGGCCTCCGGCTCCACCTTGCTCACGTGGCTGAAGTCGAACGCGACGCGCCCCTCCAGGCCCGAGGCGAGCCGGCGCACGTTGAGGTCGCCCTTGAGGGTGCTCGCCAGCGAGATGAAGGTGATGTCGTCCTGGACGATCTTCAGGTGCTGCGGAAGGTCCGGCTGCTCCTTCGGCATGCTGGCGCGCAGGTAGCGCATCACCACCGGGTCCACGGTGCCGAACTGCTGGCGGCGCGCGTAGTCGAAGAACTCGCCCGGCAGGTCCGCGAACTCCAGCGGGTTGGAGCAGACGGGGCAGGCGTGCTCGGGCGCGCGCTCCTCGGCGATGACCTGCGCCTCGTCGACCAGGTTCACCACCCGCATCCGGTCTTCGTTGCAGGTGCGGCACGTGTACGGCGCCAGCATGGAGAGCACGCGGGCGACTCCCGCGAAGCCCTCCACCATGTTGAGCTGGTCCACCACGACGGGCGGAGCGTGGACGACGTAGAGCCCCAGCGCGCCCGGGGGCAGCTTGGCGGCGAACTCGATCCACCGACGCACGCCGAAGGAGCTGATGCGCTCCACCCTCCCCAGGTCGACGACGAGAAGCCCGCTGAGCTCCGGGCTGGTCGACGTCAGGGGGAAGGTCTCGTCGATGACGCCGGCGATCCGGACGTGGGTGATGGTACCCACACGGAGCCGGCTGATGATGGCGTTGGAACCCTGGCTATCCACCGGCCCTGACCTCATGCGAACAGAAAAGCAGTGACTTGGGCTGGGTCGCGCGGCGGCGCGCGTCTCCCAGGTCCACCACGCACACGACGCGAGACTCGCGGCCGACGCACACCCGCGCGGCCACCGTGTCGCAATGCTCGAGGATGCGGCGCAACCCGAGGCCCGCTCCGCCCCCGGACGCATCCACCTTCACCTTCTGGCCCCACCCGTCCAGCGCCCGGGCGAACGGCCCCGGCCGCAGCCCGCCGAAGCGGTCCGCCACCTCCAGCCACATCCGGCCGTCCTCCACCGCGAACACCAGCTCGCAGGCGTCCTCCGGCGCCACCTCGCGCACCTCGGTGCGGCGGTGCGCGTAGCGGGGCTCGCCCTTGGCGTCCACCGGCGCATCCAGCAGCGCGTTGGCGGAGATCTCATGCACCACGTCCGCCACCAGCCCCGCGGCCACCCGGCTGCCCTCGGCCGCGCCCACCGCCGCCGCGGCCGCCGTGGCCGCCTCGTGGATGTCCGCCACGCGGCGCAGCGGATGGCGCGTCACCTCCGCGCGCTCGGGCAGCAATGTCCCGGACGGCTTGAGGACCGCGCCCACCAGGAGCGCCTCCCACATGGACGGGCCGCCGTCGCGCTCGCGCGTGGCCAGCAGCAACGCCGGAGGCTCGCGCCGCAGCCACTGCGCGTGCTCGGGCTTGAGCACCCCGTCGAACAGCAGGAGGCCGCGCGAGCCCGTCGACGGGGACGTCTCCGCGGAGGCCCCCACCCCACCCTGCGTCAGCAGAGGCACCACCTGCTCGAGCGCGGCCGCGGGCAGGGAAGCATCTGCAATCAGCAGGAGGCCACTGGCCTCCAGGTGGGGTGCGGTACTCAAACGAGGTGCCTAGTAGCGTACCTTGACTTCACTGAAGAAGGACTGGGGCGCGACGGGGAAGCCGTGAGACTCCTCGTAGGCGGCGTTGAAGAGGTTGGAGCCCAGGAACGACACGGAGATGCCGTCGTAGACGTTGAAGCCCACCCGCGCGCTGGCGGTGAGGTAGCTGGGCAGCTCCACGCGGGAGCTGGGCAGGCCCGTGGCCTCGTCCACCTGGAAGCCCGGGTCGAAGCGCGAGCCCACGAAGAGGGCGTAGAGCTCCACGAAGGCCACCTTGCCGATGTTGGTGCGGCCGCGCGCGTAGATGCGGTGGGTGGGCGCGTAGTCCAGCGGCGTGCGGGCCCCGCCGTCGAAGGGCACGTTCTTGGCGTCGAGGAACTGGTAGGCCACGTCGAAGGACGAGTTGATGGACGGAATCTGCGCGGCCGCCTCCAGCTCCGCGCCGGCGATGCGCGCGTCACCCATGTTCCGGAACTGTGACACCGAGCCGAACACGAGCTGCTGATTGATGAAGTTCTTGGCCACGTTGTAGAAGCCCGTCCCCGTCAGGCGCACCCGCCGGTCGAAGGGCCAGAAGTCCACCGAGGCCTCGAAGGTATCCAGCGTCTCCGCCCGCAGGCCCGCGTTGCCCACCAGCGTGGAGGCGTACATCTGCTGGTTGATGGCGAGCTCCGCCAGCGTGGGCGCGCGGAAGGCGCGGCCGTAGTTGGTGCGCAGCGTGAGCAGCTCCGGCACCGCGTGGAAGACGACGCTGGCGCGCGGTGAGATCTGGTCCGTGCGCTCGCGCCAGACGCGCTCGGGAATCTGGTAGCGGTCATAGCGGGCGCCCGCGCTGAGCACCACGCGCTCCAGCGGGCGGTACTCCGCGTCCACGAAGCCGCCGATGATGGTCTGCTTCGTGTCGTCCATCGTGAGCTCGGGCAGCACGTTGGGCACGTTGACCTGGTCGAACTTCACGTCGCCGCCGAACGTCACGGACACCGGGCCCGCCGAGTACAAGGCGCGCGCCTCGCCGCCCAGCCGCCGGCGCTTGCCCAGCGCGCGCGTGGGGTCGCCACCGAAGGCGTTCTCCATCACCACGTCGCGGCGCTTGAAGAAGCCGTACACCTGACCGAACAGGCGCAGGCTGTCCGTCACCTGCTGGTCCACCTGCGCGGAGGCGTTGAGGTTCTGGACGGACTCCTCGTCGTTCGGCGTGTAGTGGCAGCGGCCGCAGTTGCCCACCGTCGAAATCCCGGTGTGCGAGCCGCCCGGACGGCCGATGGTCGCGTCGGTGAAGTCCGCGTCCAGCGCCAGCGGGCCCACGCGCACCTTGCCGTTGACCTGGTGCACCATCGAGTCCTGGTTGCGGTCCACCAGGCCCGTGGCCGGATCATTGAAGAGCTGCGGGCCGTCCGAGCCGAAGCCGTAGTAGCCGAGCAGCGCCTCCACCGGGCCACCGCGCCCGGCCACGTTGCCGTGCAGCCGCCACGTCTGGTCCTGGCCGGCGAGCACGCGCGCCTCCGCGCCCACGCTGCGTCCCGGGGCGATGAGGTCCGCGGGCTGCCGCTCGATGATGTTGATGACGCCGCTGAAGGCGTTGGAGCCGTACAGCGAGGAGCCCGGGCCCCGGATGACCTCCACCTGCTTCAGGTTGACCAGGGGCGTCGTCTCGTCCGCGTAGAACTGGCCCGTCCACGGGTCCGTCAGCGGGCGGCCGTCCTTCAGGAGCAGCAGGCGGTTGGACAGGTAGTTGGAGCCCAGGCCGCGCGCGCTCACCGCCGCCTTGCGCATGGAGCCCCGGCGGCACTCCATGCCGGGGAAGTACTGGATGGCCTCGCACAGCGTGAACTGGCCGGTGCCCTCGAGTTCCTCGGCGGGAATCCACGACACCGTCAGCGGCACGTCCGCGATGCGCTGGTTGCGCTTGCCGGCCGTGGTCACCACCGCCTCGCTGAGCACGCGGTTGACGGACTCCTCCAGCGGGTCGGCGCCGCCCAGGGGATCCAACCCGGCCAGGCCCGACGGGGGCGGCATGGCCCGGTCCATGGTGGGCTCGGCGAAGGGCGCGCTGATGGGGACGTTGTCGGTGGCGACGGGCGCGGAAGGCGGCGTCTTCGTCGCGGGCAGCACGGCGCCGTGGCCCGGCGTGGAGGCGGGCGACGAGGTGAGCGGATCCGAGATGCTGGGACCGGGCTGGGCGCCCGGGCTCGCCACGGGAGCCGTGGGCAGCGGCGCGGGGGGATGCGACTCCACCGTGGGCGCCGGGGCGACGGGCACGGGGGGCTCGGCCGTCACGGACTCCGTCGTCGGGGTGGGCTCGTCCTCCAGGCCACCGCCCAGCACGGGGATCTCCGCGTCGGCGGGCGCGGCCTCGGTGCCACGAGGAGGCTTGCGCGTCTTGGGCGGCTTCTTCGCCGTCGCGCGCGGAGGCTTGGTGGCGGGCGTCTTCGTCGTCGTGGCGGCGGGCTTCGTCCCGTTCGCCACGCGCTTCTTGCGCTTCACCTTGGGCTGCGACTCGGAGGCCGCGTCGCTCTGCTGCGCCTGGGCCACCGTCGGGTGGGCCACGGCCAGCGCGCAGAGGACGGCCGACACCGTGAAGAAGGCGCGAAGGCCCCGGCGCTTCACGTGAGCACGCACCGCGCCTGGCAGCGGATCACCACACACAATCGAGTGCATCGTTCTCTCATCCGCGGATGGGAGGAGCCCCCGCGGTCCTGTACGCCCCGGTTGGCGGGCGCGGCGCCAGGGCAATCGGTCTGTTGGACGAATTCGCTCACCTGCACGCTCGCGCCGTCGAAAAACAAGCTACCCCAGAGACCCCGCCGGGCCAAGCCGGTGATTCTCATTCCCTGGAAACTCAAGAGTGTTTCGGGCTGTAGCGTCCAAGGTTGCGTGAAATCAGTCGTCGGGCTGCTCGGCGGAGACGGCGAGGTCGCTGGTGAAGGACGGCAGCGAGGGCCCCAGCGCCTCGGCGCGGACGAAGACCTCGGCGTCCACGCGCGTGTCCGCCACGTCGGCGAAGACGGGCTGGCGGCGCGGGGGGCCCTGGGTGACGAGACGTCGGAAGTCCTCGAAGTCCTTGCCCTGGATGCGCGCGAAGGGCTCGAACGGCGCCACGGCGCCCACGGTGGGCAGGGCCTGCTCCAGGGCCTCCTTGTGGTTGCGCAGGTCCACCAGCACGGCGCCGGGGAGCCGGGCGCTGCGGAAGAGCACCCGCAGCTCCTTGTCCTTGGGGACGTGGGACACGGGGACGAGCGCGGCCTCCGCGCCCTTGGCCTCGAGCATCTTCAGCGCGGACTCCACGTTGGGCACGGGGGACAGCTTGAAATGGCGCTGTGCGTCCAAGTCGCCGCCGAGCACCGCGTGGGTGACGAACTTGGGGTCGGCGGGGCCGGCGCCCTTCACCAGGGCCAGGCGCTTGCCGGCGAGGTCCTTCACCGCGCCCTTGTGGGTGGAGACGATGGCCCAGCGCTGCTGGGACTCCCCCGGGCGCGAGGCCCAGGCCAGGGGCGTGGCGCGCGAGCCCAGCTGCACGGCGGCCCAGCCCTCCACCACGGCGAAGTCGACCAGGCCGTCCGCCATGGCGCGCGCGAAGTCCTCGTAGCGGCCGAAGCTCTTGGCGGCGACGGGGCGGTCCAGGACCTCGGTGAGCTTGGCGGCCAGGGCCTCCGCGTACTGGAAGCGCTCCTGACCATCACTCAAGGTGGTGGCGAGGAAGACGCCCACGGTGGCCTTCTTGGGGGCCGCGGCGACGGCGGGGGATGCGACGAGGAAGGCCAGCGCGAGGATGGCCCACGGGAAACGAGGCGTCTTCATGGGGTCTCCTCCACCACGGCGGGGCCGTTGGACGGGACGCTGCCCGCGGGCTCGGCGAGGCCGTGCAGGCTCTGCAGTCGGTCCTTCCACTCGCGCACCTGGGCCATGCGAGGCCCGGTGCCGGAGGCGAGGTAGCGGCGCCAGGCGTCCACGGCCTCGGCCGGCTCACGGCGACGCTCCTGGGCGTCGATGCCCAGGTTGAGCGAGGCCACGGACACGGTCGACTCCAGCCGCCGCCAGGTGCTCAGCGCGTCGGACGTCTTGCCCTTGCGCCAGTCGACGCAGGCCAGGTTGTGCTGGACGAGCGCGTCCTCGGGCTCGGTGGCGAGCGCGGCCTTGAGGGCCTTCTCGGCGAGCTTCATGTTGCCGGAGGCGTAGGCCAGCGAGGCCTCGCGCCGGTGGAGCGCGCCCGTCATGGACGCAATCCACTTGGGCTGCCCCGGCATGGGCTTCTTGGCCGCGGCGGTGAGCTGCTTGCGGGCGGCGGCCACCTGCCCCTTCTTGTAGAGCACGAAGGCGTCCGCCAGCGCGCGCGTGTTGGGCCAGGCCCAGGGCTGCGCGGGGGTGAGCGCCTTCTTCAGCGCGGCGGCGGCCTCGGCGTGACGACCGGCCTCCGCGCGCGTCAGGCCCCGGGCGAAGAGGGCCAGCTTCGCGAGGTCTCCCCGCTTGCCGGTGCCCAGCTTGTCCACCGCGTCGAGGTCGCGGTCCGCGCCCTCCGCATCTCCCGCCTCCAGCCGGGCGAGCGCGCGACGCACCAGCACGCGCGGCAGGTTGGCCTGGGCCACGCTCGCGGCATCTCGCGACGGGCCCACCTCGGTGAGCCGCTGCACGGCGGCGTCCACCTGCCCCAGCTCGACCTCCGCCAGCGCGGCGCCCACGGACGCCTCGGCCTGCTGGTCGGGCTCCTCCGTCTGCTTGCCGGCGAGGTTGAACGCCTCCAGCGCCGCCTGCGCGTCACCCGCGCCCAGCCGCGCATAGCCCAACAGGAGCTGGTCCCTCCACGTCGCGCCGGGCAGCGTGGCGCCCTGCTCCATCACCTTGCGCGCATCCGCGTACGTGCGCGTCTCCAACAGCGCCGCCGTCAGCCGGCGGGCCATGACCGCGCTGCGGTCCAGGTCGAACGCGCGGCGCAAATCCCGCACCGCGTCGTCCGCCCGGCCTCCACCGCTGCGATCTCTCGCGCGATGGGCCAGCGCGCGCGCCAGCCACTGCTTCGCGCCCGCGTGCTGGGGCTCCACCTGGAGCGCGTTGCCGTAGTCCTCGATGGCCTGGTCCCACTGGCCGGTGGCGAAGTGGTCCGCGCCCAGCAGCATCCATCCCAGGGCCTGCCGGGGCGCCATCTCCACCACGCGGCGGTGCACCTCCACCGCGCGCTGGAAGCGGCCGGCGCGGCGGTTGACGGAGCCGAGCGAGGCCCACAGGTCCACGCTGCTCGCGCCCGAGCGCACCGCGGCCTCCAGGAACTGGATGGCCTCCTCGTGACGACCCTGCGCCTGCAGCGCCTTGCCCACCGCCATCTGTCCCAGCACCAGGCCCGGCTGCAGCTCCAGCACCTTGCGGTAGGCCTCCTCGGCGGCCGGGGCCTGCTTGCGCGCGAGCCGCACGTCACCGAGCAGCAGGTAGGCCGCGGGCGTCGCGCCCAGCTTCACCACCGCCACCGCCTCCGACTCGGCGCGCGTCAAATCACCGGCGGACAGGTACAGCCGCGCGAGCTTCTCCCTCGGCTCGGCGACCTGCGGGAAGCGCGTGGCCACGCCCTCCAGCAGCGTGCGCGCCTCCACCCCCTTGCCCTCCAGCTCCAGCACGCTCGCGAGCCCCAACTGCACCGTGGGCGACTCGGGCCGCCCGGCCTGGGCCTGAGTGAAGGACGCACGAGCGGCCACGGTGTCCCTGCGCAGCACGTGCGCGCGGCCGAGCAGCTCGTGGATCTGGAAGTCGTTGCCGGACAGCTTCGCGGGGCGCAGCGACAGGTAGCGCTGCAGCCGCGTCACCGCCGCGTCGCCCTGCTGGGCGTAGAGGTAGTAGCTGGCCAGGTAGTAGTGGACGATGAGGTGCTCGGCCTGGTCGGCCTGGGCCACCTTCTCCAGCATCGGCACCGCCTCCGGGAAGCGGCGCAGCTTGAAGAGGGCCACGCCCAGCGGATACGCGAGCGTCAGTTCGGACGGGTTCGCCGTGTGCACGGCGGACACGCGCTCCACGGTGCGCGCCCAATCCTGCAGCGCGTTGGCGGCGGAGCCCACGCCCGCGGCGGCGGTGATGGAGGTGGGCTCGGCGGCCAGGGCCTTCTCGAAGAGGCCCAGGGCCTTCCTGTACTTCTCCTCGGCCTCCTTCTTGTCACCGGAGGCGCTCGCGGCGCTGGCGGAGACCTGGGCCTGCTCGCCCTCCTTCACCAGCCGCTGCGACTCGGACATGGGGGGCGCGCGGTACTGCGCCAGGACGGGAGGACTGGCCAGCGAGGCCAGGAGCGCGAGCGCGGGGACGAGACGTCGCTTGGGGGTGTGGGGTGTGCGGCGCATGCGGGAGTCGTCCAGGGGTCAGGCGGGGCTGAACTCGGCGACGACGACGGTGATGTCGTCGCGCTGCGGCTGTCCCGCGCTGTGGGCACGGGCGTCCGCGAGCAGCGCTTCACGCAGCGCCTCCGCGGACAGGTGGGCATTGGCCTGCACCGCGGCGGCCAGGCGCTGGGTGCCGTACATGCGCCCTCCGCCGTCGCGCGCCTCGGTGAGGCCGTCGGTGTACCAGACGACGATGTCGCCGGGGCGAAGCTGGCCGTCGCGCGAGGTGAACTGCGACGTCACGGACGCGCCCAGCAGCGGACCGCGCGCGGGCAGCGAGGCCACCTGACCGCTGTGGCGGTTGAAGACGAGGGGGCTGGGGTGCGCGCCGGCCGCGTAGTCGATGACGCCGGTGGACACGTCGATGACGGCCAGGGCGCTGGACATCTGGTGCTCGCCGCGGCCCACGTTGGCCAGCGTCACGTTGAGCGCGGTGATGAGCATCCGCGCGTTGACCTCCGAGGGCTCGCGCAGCGTCATCGCGGAGGCGAAGCCGCTGGTGGCGCTGGTGGCGACCAGCGAGGTGGACAGGCCGTGGCCCGTCACGTCGCCGATGCCGATGACCACGCGCTGCTCGTCCAGCGCCGCGCGGAACCACCAGTCGCCGCCGCACGCGTCCGCGGTGACGACGAGGCCCGCGATGCGCAGCGCGCCCACCTGCACCGCGTCGCGGCCGGGCAGGAGCGTCTCCTGGACGGTGCGCGCCAGCGACACCTCGCGCTCCAGCTGCGCCTTGGCGCGCACGTCGTCGAGCAGCACCTTGATGCGCTCGGCCATGTGGTTGAACACCACGCCCAGCGTGCGCACCTCGCGCCCCGCGCCCCGCGCCGCCTGCGTGCGCGCGCCCAAATCACCGGCGGCCAGCTGCATCACCTTGTTCGTGAGCATGCCCAGCGGGCGGGTGATGCGACGGCTCTGGAACGCGGCCACCACGCCCGCGAGCACCACGAACCCCAGCCCCAGGCCCAGCATGCGCACCGTGTTCGCGCGCACCGTCTCGCGCTTGTCCCGCTCCAGTTCCTCCAACTGCACCTGGAGCGCGCGCAGCGAGTAGCTGATGACCACCAGCCCCTTGCCGCTGCTGGAGCCGTAGTCGATGGGCTCTTGAATCTCGTACACCGGCTGGTCGCGGTAGAAGGCCTGCACCAGGCGCTGCTCGGCGACGCGGCCGGTGGGCACATCGGACTCGGCCGCGCCCGCGGCCTTCGGCTCGCTGTCCGCCATCACCACGCCCTCCGGGTCGAGAATCTGGACGCGGAGGATGTTGGGGTTGGTGGTGACGATGGAGCCGGCCACGCCCTCCAGGAAGGCGTAGTTGTTGTCGCGCAGGTTGGTGACGGAGGTGAGCGCCAGCGTCTGCCCCACCGTGCGCCCCAGCTCGCGGGCCTGCTCCTGGATGCGCTCGGTGGAGCGGCGCGCGGTCTCCTCGAACTGGGACTGGGTGGAGGCCACCGACAGCGCCGCCAGCAGGCCCACGATGACCACGACGAGCGCCGTGGTGGTGAGCAGGAGGATCTGGTCCAGCCGGGGCCCGCGGATGGCGGCGACGTTGGGCAGCTCCCCCGCCTCCAGCGGCGCGATGAGCGTGCCCGTCTGCTCGGCGTGGGGCAGCCCCACGTTGGAGGTCAGGCGGGTGGCGGTGGACTCGCGAGAGCCCGTCAGCTCCCGGGTGCCTGTCCTCTCGGCCGGTGGTGGGGCGGCTCCCGCAGACGTGCCAGGGGACGTACCGGACTCCGGCGCGGGGTTCAGACGCGTGTTCGTGCTGGACAAGGACACACCCGGAAGGGCCACGCCCGAGGCGCGGCGGGAGCGAAAAAGAGTCGCGACTCTAGCGCACTTCTCCTGCTTCGCGAGGTCCTGCCCCCCACGACACGTCTCCGCCACCGCGCGGCGCGACGTGCCTTGACGGGTGTGGCCCGCATCCTGTTCAGCGAGGACACTTCACGTCCGGTGAGTGTCGGGCGAGGCCCTTCACCCGGCGTCCGCGCGCGGGCCCGGTTAGGCTCGCGGGAGCATGAAGCCGCTCTTCCACGTGGCGCGAACGCCCGTTCATCTCCAGCCGCTCTTCTTCCTCACCGCGCTGGCGACGGGCTGGGACTTCGCCGCGGAGCCAGGCCGTCTGGCGATGTGGCTGCCGGTGGTCTTCGTGTCCGTGCTCCTCCACGAGCTGGCCCACGCCTGGGCCCTGCGCCGCTTCGGCTCCCCGGCGAGCATCACCCTCCATGAGCTGGGCGGCACCACCCGGGGCTCGGACCGGCTCACGCACCGCCAGTCCGCGTGGGTGAGCCTCGCCGGGCCCGCCGCGAGCCTCCTGGTGGGCGGGCTGGCGTGGTGGGCCTCGGACCTCGCCTCGCCGGGAGGGCAGCCGGGCCTGGGCGGGGCGCTGCTCCAACAGCTCCTGTGGGCGAACGCGGGCTGGGGGCTCTTCAACCTGCTGCCGGTGCGCCCCCTGGATGGCGGGGACTTCGTCGCCTCGCTCGTGCGCCACCGCGCCGGCTATCGACACGAGCGGGGGCTCCAGGTCCTCGGCGTCCTCACCGCGGTGGCGCTGGTGGTGGGCGCCATCGTCACGCGCACCGTCTGGATGGGCGTGCTCGCCCTGATGCTGGGGTTCAGCAACGGGCGCAGGCTGCTCCAGCGCCAGCGCGAGGCACGCCTGAAGCCCATCACCCCACCCCGCCGCCCCCTGGCGCGCGAAGGCTCGACCGAGGGCGCCATCCCGCTCGACGCGCTATTGGGACGCAAGCCCGCCGCGGCCAAGACACCCGAGCCGGGCCCCGAGCACGCGCGCGCCTCCCCGCGCACGGTGGCCAGCGACGAGGACGTCCCCCACGACGCGGGCAGCGTGGGCCAGCTCCTGCTCGACAGCGGCCTGGCGGACCTCGCGGTGCGGCCCCTCCAGGAGTCCTTCACCCGCGAGCCCTCGCCACGCGCGGCCCACGCGCTGGCCCTCGCCCTGCTGGAGGCCGGACGCACCGCGGAGCTGGAGTCGCTGCTCTCAGGCCCCCAGGCGCCGCTGGTCTCCGACGAGACGCTGGCCGCCGTCGACGCGCGGGCCCACGTCCTGGGCCACGCCACGCTAACGGACCGCGTCACGGCCCTGCGACGTGGCCGGGCTCCTAAGTCGGATGAGCGAGGCTGATTGCCGCGCCGCGCCACCGGGCCCGGCCGGGTGGTGGGAAGCCGACGCGGCATCTCTCGCTTGAGAAATGGGGGCGCATCCGGGTTATAGGGGCGTCCCCTCCAGATAGAGGAAGCCCGCGCGTGTCTCGACCCCGACTCATCAAAGAATCGTCCGCGCCGCTCCAGCTGGACAAGGAGCTGCTGGTCCGCATCCACGACCTCATGGTCAAAACGCGCGTCCTCGAGGAGCGCCTCATCCAGATGTACAAGCAGGGCCATGGGTACTTCTGGATTGGCGGTCCCGGCGAGGAGGCGTTCAACGTCCCGCTCGGCCTGCTGATGAAGAAGGGCCAGGGCCCCGAGTACGACTACCTCCACGCCCACTACCGTCAGTCCGGCACGCTGCTGGCGCTGGGCGAGGAGCCCATCGGCGCCCTCCGGCAGATGAAGAACACGGCGTCGGACCCGTACTCCGGCGGCCGCAACTTCGCGGGCCACTTCTCGCTGCGCAAGTACAACGTGGCCCCCGTCAGCTCGCCCATCGAGGTGCAGTACGCCATCGCGCCGGGCACGGCCATGGTGCAGAAGCGCGTGGGCGGCGACGGCATCACCATCGTCACCGGTGGCGACGCCGGCACGGCCGAGGGTGACTTCGCCTCCTGCCTGGTGTGGAGCAGCCGTCCCGCCAACCCGCTGCCCATCCTCATCATCGTCACCAACAACAAGTGGGGCATCTCCACGTCGGCGGAAGGCCAGCACGGCGAGCCCCGCGTGAGCGAGCGCGGCAAGGCGTTCGGCATCCGCTCGAAGACCATCAACGGCAACGACCCCGTGGAGGCCTACCAGGAGCTGAAGGAGGCCATGGAGTACGTGCGCAAGGAGCGCAAGCCGTTCCTCCTGGAGGCGAACGTGTCGCGCCTGTACGGACACTCGTCCGCGTCCGGCGCCAACTACGTCTCCGAAGAGGTGGACTGCCTGAAGAACTTCGAGGCGCGCCTGGAGCAGGACGGCGTGCTGACGCGCCAGCAGATGGACGAGCTGCGCAACCGCTACACCGAGGACATGGCCGCCGCCGCCCGCATCGCCCGGGACGAGCCGCTGCCGGGCCCCGAGACCATCTGGAAGCACATCTTCGCGGAGGACAAGTAACCCATGGCCAACATGGCACAGGCCATTCGCATGGCCCTCCACTACGCCGAGGAGAACCTGGGCGTGACGGACATCTTCGGGGAGGACGTCGGCGCCCCGCTGGGCGGCGTCTTCACCTGCACGCAGGGCCTGAAGACGACGTGGAACTCGCCTTTGGACGAGCGCGGCATCATCGGCGCGGCCATGGGCATCGCGATGGGCGGCGGCCGCCCCGTCGCCGAAATCCAGTTCTGCGACTACGTCTACAACACCATCGACCTCTTGAAGCTGGCGGGCAACACCTGCTGGTCCAGCAACGGTGACTGGAACCTGCCCATGGTGGTGCGCACGCCGGTGGGCAGCGGCATCCGCGGGTCCATCTACCACTCGCATTCCTTCGACGCGACGATGACCCACATCGCCGGGTGGAAGGTGGTGATGCCCTCCACGCCGCTGGACGCGTACGGCCTGCTCATCTCCGCGTGCAAGGAGCAGAACCCGGTCATGTTCCTGGAGCCCAAGGCGCTCTTGCGCGTCAAGGGCGAGGAGCGCATCCCCGGCGAGCCGGACGATGACCGCGCGCTGTCCAAGGCCATCGACGCGCCCCTGGGTGACCGCAGCCAGTGGAAGCCCGCGTGGCCCGAGGGGCTGGAGGCGTTCGCCATCCCCATCGGCAAGGGGAAGCTGGTGCGCGAGGGCTCGCAGGTGACGGTGGTCAGCTACGGCCGCACCCTGCCCCTGTGCGCGCGCGCCGCCGCGCTGCTCGCCGACGAGGGCATCAGCGTGGAGGTCATCGACCTGCGCTCGCTGTGGCCCTACGACTGGGAGATGATCAAGGCCTCCGTCCAGAAGACGGGCCGCGTGCTCTTCGTCAACGAGGACACCGAGGTGACGAACTTCGGCGAGCACCTGGTGCGACGCACGGTGGAGGAGCTCTTCTACTCCCTGCTCGCGCCTCCCCGGCTGCTGGCGGGCAAGTTCATCCCCGGCATCGGCCTGGCCGACACGCTGGAGATGGCCTCCGTGCCCCAGCAGAACGACATCACCGACGCCTTGCGCTCGCTCGCCGGCGAGCAGCCCTAGGCATCGTACCCAGTGCCCCCGTGTGGGCTGTCCGCCCACGGGAAAAGTCCCGGGCCGCCGTTCCTCTTTGGAGGAGCGGCGGCCCTTTCGTTAGACTGCCAACTGCCTTGTCACAGCCAATCGTCCGGACCGTCAGCCCCGCGGGCGCAGAAGCCCCCGCCTTCCGCATCCGCCGAGCCCGTCGCGGCGACGCCGAGGCCATGGCCTTGTTGCTTCGCGAGCTGGGCTACCCCCAGGGAACGGACCAGCAGACGGTCCACTGGGTGGTGAGCCATCCGGAGATTGAAATCTTCGTGGCCGGAGACCCGCAGGACAAACCCGTGGGCATGCTCTCCTTCTCCCACCGGCCGCAGCTGCGGCTGCGCGGGCGCGTGGGCACCATCGACGAGCTGGTGGTGACCGAGTCGTGGCGCCGCCGGGGCGTGGGCCGCGCGCTCATCAAGCAGATTTTGGAGCGCTGCAAGGTGCTCAGCGCGCGCCAGCTCCAGCTGGTCTCGCCGATAACGACCACGCCGGAGGTGCGCAGCTTCTATACGGCGTGCGGCTTCTCCGAGGTCGACGCGGGCGTGTTCCGCCACCTGGAGACGGAGAAGAGCCGCTGACGGTGCTGTCCGTCCCTCGCGCCCCGGGCTTCTTCCGGGGCCGAGGCGCACGGTGACGTCAGCGCTTGATGCGCTCCACCACGTTGTGCAGCCGGACGCGGTCGTCGTCGCTCACGTCCGTGAAGCGCACGCCGATGGCCTCCTGCTCGTCACGCACCCACGCGATGACGCCGGTGAGGTCGAACTGCTCGCCCGCGATGTCCATGGACAGCCGCACCTGGGCGCCCACGTCGTAGGCCTTGCGCGTACGCAGGCACAGGCCACCCGCGGACACGTTGATGGAGAACACGCGCAGCGCCCTGGCCGCGTCCTCGGCCTGGGTGAAGCGAACCGCGAACTTGGCGGCGACGCGCTCGTCCGTGCGCCGGTTCGCGTACGCGGCTGGGTCTCCCGATGACATCTCTGCTTCCGCCGCCTTGCTAGTCATGTGCACCCGCTACCCCCAGCCGTCCGCCGCTGGCGACCTAATGCCTTCCCGAGGACCGACGGGATACTGACGCGCCGAGCCACCCCTTGGGCATCGGTCATCCAGCAAGTGTCCGCTGCTTTCCAGGCTCGATTCAAGAGGGCCCCCACGAATGGGCGCCATCAGGTAAGTCCTCACACAGTTCGATTCGGGAGTTCGGGATGCGTGCGTGGCTCGCGGTGTTGACGGGGACCCTCTTCCTGGCGCTCGTCACGCCTGGGTGTGATGACGACGACAAACAGCCGGGCCCCGGCCAGGGTGACTCCGGGGTGCCCGGAGACCCGGACGGAGGCGGCGCGGGCGATGGCGGCGTGAGTCCCGACTTCGCGTGCAACGTCGCAAGACAGGAAGGCTGCGGAACCGGCCAGAGCTGTCACTTCGCGGACCTGTCGGGCGGCAAGACGGGCAGCCGGTGCTTCGCGGCGGCGTGTGACGTGGTGCTGCAGAACTGCGCGCAGGGGCAGCGCTGCACGTACGTGAGCACGGGCGCGGTGACGGAGCGCCGGTGCGTGGAGGCGGGCACCGTCGCCGAGGGCGCGCGGTGCACGCTGTCCCCCACGGACGGTGGGCCGGAGTTCGACACGTGCGCGGCGGGCCTGTTCTGCAAGGACGAGCGGCAGGACGACGGCGGCGTGGGCTTCTTCTGCCGGAAGCTGTGCCACACGAGCAGCCAGTGCACGGACTCGCGCGAGTGCAACACGGTGCTGCGGCTGGCGGGCACGTCGGAGCTGCCGCTGTTGTGCGGACCGCGCTCGCAGCCGTGCGACCCGTTCGCGCAGGGCTGCGCGGCGCCGCTCAGCTGCTACCCGTCCTCGTCGGGTCCGGTGTGCGCGGGCAGCGGGACTCGCGCGACGGGTGAGCCGTGCGACTTCAGCAACCAGTGCGCGCCGGGGAGCGCCTGTGTGAACACGGGGCAAGGGCTCAACTGCCGGCCGCTGTGCAGGCCCTCCAGCTCGCCCGCATGCACCGCCGGGACATGCCGTCCACTGAATGACAATCCTGGGGTGGGAGCCTGCATCCCATGAAGCGGGTTACCCACGTGGGGCAACTTCCGCCGCCATGTGGGTGAACGATGGACCCGAGCAAGGCCGGCGGGTTCGCGTGACAGGGAAAGCGTTGTCTCCATCTCGCCCGGAGACCAAGGGGGCGTGCGCCGCGAGCCTCGGGACTTGCGCGCATGTTCGGTGGTCGTCGCGGGAATGAGCGGTGTACATCGTGCGTCGTCGGGAGGGAGCGACGATGCGAATGTGGCGGACGTGGCTCGGTGTCCTCGCATGCGTGGGTGGCGCGCAGTTGGCGTGCACTCCCAGCAGCCCCGAGGACCCGTTGTCGGAAGAGCCTTCTCAAGAGCAGGGTGAGTCCACGAACGCGCCGGATGCCTCCGTGGACGTGGCGCCGCCATTGGTGCTCAACGACGACGGGCACGTGAGCTCACCGCCGCCGCCCGCGCCGCAGCCGCCGTTGCCGAGCATCGGCTTCCAGCCGGGCTTCCATCAGGCGCTGCGCTGGTCTCACTACGTGGGCGGTGTCACCACGTTCCGCCTGCGGGTGCCGGTGGCGCGCGCCGGAGAGCGGCTCCAGGTGACGTTCCGCGCGGGCGACGGGAACCTCATGCTCCAGCGCGCCACGGTGGCGAAGGCGGGCGTGGACGGCTCGCTGGTGTCGGCGCCGGTGGCGCTGAGCTTCGAGGGCAAGCCGGGCTTCAACGTCGGCGCGCGCGCGCTGGTGACGTCGGACCCGGTGGTGTTCCCCGTGGGCTTCCGCGAGGACGTGGCCATCACCTTCGAGGTGCGTGGGGCGCTGGCCGCCAGCGCCATCAACGCCTTCCCGGGCAGCTTCGCGCGAGCGGGCACGCATGCGCTGGTGACGGGCGCCATCGGCGGCGAGCCCTTCGAGCGCTCCGTGGGCGTGGCCTCGGTGCACGTGGAGGGCCCCACGGGCCGCGCCTTCATCGCGCTGGGTGACAGCATCACCGAGGGCTACGTCGACCTGCGCAACGACACGCGCAACGCCTGGCCGGCGCTGGTGGAGGCGCAGCTGGGCGTGCCCGTGGTCAACGCGGGCGTCAGCGGCCAGGGCTTCTACGACGCGCTGAGGCTCTTGTCCGACGAGGTGCTCGCGGTGAAGGGCGTCACCGACTGCCTGGTGCTGCTGGGCACCAATGATTTGGGCGACGCGGGCGCGGAGGAGCAGATGGAGACGCGGATGCTCCTGCTGGTGCAGCGGCTGGAGCCCTTCTGCCGCGTGTGGGTGAGCACGCTGTTGCCGAAGGAGAAGACGAACTACGGCGCCTATGACTACGTGAAGTCGCAGCGGCTGGGCTTCAACGCGTGGCTGCGCGGCGGCGGCACAAGCACGGACGTCATCGACCTGGAGTCGGTGATGCGGCAGACGAGCAACGTGCACCTCTACCTCGACGGCCTGGGCATCGACGGCATCCACCCGAGCACCGAGGGCCACCGGGTGATGGCGGCCGAGGTGGTGCGCACGCTGCGCGAGCGGGGCGAGCTGTAGCCCCGCTGTGGCTCAGCGGGGTCCGAGCACGTTGTTGAGGACGAGCAGCTCCGCCAGTGCTGGCGGAGCCAGCACCCAGTCGTTGCCCGTGGGCACCCAGCGCACGGGCGCGCCCGCCTGCTCCAGCACGGCGTTCACCCGCTGGAGCAGCGGCTCGAAGGTGGTGGCGGGCGCGTCCCAGTCCCCCTCGCCCGCTTCGACCTCGTGTCCTCCGGGGTCCACGACGAAGGCCTCGCGCCCCTGGAGGGGCCGCACCGCGAAGCCCGGCAGATAGGGCTGCAGCGCCGCCTCCAGTCGCTCCAGCAGCGCGCCGTCCTTGTACGGGTGGGACAGCTCCCAGTCGAAGAAGGTGGGCAACTGCGACGTCAGCTCGCTGCGCAGCGGGTCCTCACGGCTCTGGCGCCAGTGGTGCTCGGCGAGCTCCAGCGCGGTGGCGGGGACCTTCAGCTCCCACTGCTCCAGCTTCGCGAGCAGCTCCGCCATGCGCTCCACCAGCTCGTACGGCGGCTCCACGCGCGTCACCCACGCGACCTCCGTCACGGACTGCCCGCGACGCTGTCCCGTCACCCGGTCTCCCTTGCGCAGCTGGAAGGGAGGCGCGTCGGACTCCGGCTCCGGATAGAGCGGGGCATGGAATGGCCCCTCTCCCGAGTCCGGCCGCAAGAGCGCGAAGCCGTGCTGGGCGTTGACGTCCTCCACCGTGAATGCGTCCCTGGCCATCCCGACCTCGTCTCGAAAGCCGTTGAAGACGTCTGTATTGGAGCGCTGAAGGTTAAGTCGTCAGCGCCGGAAGCGCACCACGCGCACGTCGAGGTCCCCCGCCTCCGCGTCCAGGACCTGCCTCATCAGCTCGAGCGCGCGCGTCTCGTCGAAGCTGCCGGAGCCCGCGCCGATGATGGGGAAGGCCACGGAGTGGAGGCCCTGCTCACGGGCCCTCTCCAGGGCGTTGCGGACCGAGTCCTGGATGGAGCGCTGGGAGGCGCGCCACAGCATGTCGATGCCCGCCACGTGGATGATGGCCTTGAAGGGCAGCCGCCCCGCGGAGGTCACCACCGCCGAGCCCAGCGGCATGGGGCCCGCTCTCGCCACCTCGCGGAAGGGGCCGACGCCACCCCGTCGCTTGATGGCGCCGGACACCCCCTGCGGCAACAGCAGCCACCAGGGGATGATGTTCCGGTTCCAGGCATTGACGATGGCCTCCACCGGCTGGTCCAGCAGGTCGCCTTCGCAGACAGAGACGGGCATGGCGCGGACTCTAACCGGTGTTGCGCATGCCGGCCGCGATGCCGTTGAGCGAGAGCAACAGCGGCCTGTCGCAGTCACAGTCGCTCTCGCGCTTGCGGCGCAACAGCTCCACCTGGAGGAAGGACATCGGATCCACGTACGGGTTGCGCAGGGCGATGGCGCGCTGGAGCTGGGGGTTGTTGTCGAGCAGCTTCCCCTCCCCCGTCAGCCGCTTCACCTGCCGACGCGTGCGCCGGTGCTCCTGCTGGATGCGACGCCACAGGGCCTTCGTGGACGCGGGGGCGAGCGCCGCGTAGCGCCCGGCGATGGCCATGTCCGACTTGGCCAGCACCATGGTGACGTTGTCGATGACGGCCTTGAAGAAGGGCCACTGGCGGTACATGCGTTTGAGCAGCGCGGGCCCGCCCGGCTCCTTCGAGAAGGCCTCCAGCGCGGAGCCCACGCCGTACCAGCCCGGGACGATGGCCCGGTTCTGCGTCCAGGCGAACACCCAGGGAATCGCGCGCAGCGACTCGAGCCCTCCGGCCTTGCGCTTGCTGGGGCGCGAGCCGATGGGCAGCGCGGAGATCTCCTCCACGGGCGTCGCCGTGGTGAAGAACTCCAGGAAGCGAGGGTCCTCCCACACGAGCGCGCGGTAGGCCTTGCGCCCCGTCTCCGCCAGCGTGTCGAACGTGGCGCGGAAGGTCTTCTCGTCCTCCGGCGTCGGGCGAGGCTGCGCGTCGAGCAGGTGGGGCAGCACGCCGCCCAGGATGAGCTCCAGCGTGCGGCGAGCCAGCTCCGGGCGCGCGTACTTGTGGTCCAGGGCCTCGCCCTGCTCCGTCGCCTTGTAGCCACCGGCCACGGCACCGGGAGGCAGCGCGAGGATGGCCTCCTGGGCGGGGCCACCACCGCGGGCCACGGACTCGCCGCGACCGTGGAACAGGCGAAGGGGGACACCGGACTGGGCGGCCGCCTCGGTGAGCGCGACCTGGGCGCGATAGAGCGCGGCGCTGGCGGCCAGCAGCCCCACCTCCTTGCCCGAGTCGCTGTAGCCGACCATGACCTCCTGGAAGCCGCGCGCGTCGACGTGCTTGCGGTACTCGGCGTTGGCGAAGAGCGTGCGCAGCACATCGGGTCCACCGTCGAGCGCGCCGAGCTGCTCGAAGAGCGGGACGACGTCCACGGTGGCGCAGCCGCGCTGCTCATCCCACAGGCCCGTGAGCTTGAGGCACTTGAAGGCCGCGAGGACATCCTCGGCCGTGCTGGCCATGCTGAGGATGAGCGTGCGACAGGCGGGCTCACCGGCCTCGGCCTGCGCCTCGCGCAGCTTCTCCAGCACCGCGAGCAGCCGCTTGCCACCCTCGGAGGGAGCGGGACCTCCCGCGTCCAGCGAGGCCGCCGCGCTCACCGCGTCCTCGGCGGGCACGCGCGCCTCCAGCTCGGCCAGGGAGAGCCCCAGCGCGAGGACCCGCTCGCGCATGCGGCGCACCTGGCGCAGGCCGGACTTCGCGGCCTTCGCCTCCTCGAGCGAGCGCGACAACAGGTCCAGGTCCGCGAGCAGGGCCTCGGGCGTGCGATAGGCGCTGGCCGGCATGGGGCCCGCGTCACCGGTGCGCTGGGCCAGCACATGGCGCAGGGCCTGATTCAGCCGCTCCTCCATGAAGCGCAGCTTGCGACGCCAGGGCTCGCCGATGGTGCGCGGCCCCAGGCGCTGCTCGGCCTCGGGGAGTTCCTTCGCGTCGCGCTCCAGGGAGGCGACGAGCTCCGCCGACGGCTTCGCGTGGCGCTCCGACTGCGAGAGCATTCCGCCCAGGCGCTCCAGGCCTTGGGTCAGCAGGCGCAACCCACGTGCACGGTGGGCCCGCAGCGTGTCCGCGAAGACTTCCGGTGTCACCAGCGGGTTGCCATCCATGTCTCCGCCGACCCACGAGTGGACTCGCACGGGCGTGTCCACCTGGCCGAGGGGTTCTCCGTAGGCGCGCTCGAAGGCCCAGTCGAGCAGCTCGGGCAGCTCGGAGAGCTGCTCGGCGATGACCTCCTCGACGTACCAGAGGGCGTTCTTCACCTCGTCGCCCACGGTGGGCCGCTCGCGGCGCAGTTCGTCCGTCTGCCACAGCGTGGTGATCTCCTCGCGGAGGGACTCCACGTTGGCGGCGCTCTCGCGGGGCGTCAGCTCGCACCGGTCGCGCTCCTCGAGCAGGCTGGCCATGCGGTAGAGCTTCTCGAGCAGCGTGCGGCGCACGGCCTGCGTGGGATGCGCGGTGAGCGTGAGCGTCACGTGCATCTGGCGCAGCGCCTCGCGGACGCGGGTCGCGGGGATGCCCGCGTCCTTGAGCGACAGCATCGTCGCCTCCAGCGAGCCACGCTGGGGCGTCGTGGACTCGGCGCTGGAGTGCGCGCGGGCGCGGCGGATGCGGTGGTGTTGCTCGGCGAGGTTGACGAGCTGGAAGTACACCGAGAAGGCGCGGAGCACGGGCTCGGTGCGCTCCAGAGGCAGGCGCTTGAGGATCTCCGCGAGCTCGGCCGCGGAGGCGCGCCTTCCCGCCACGGGGCCGCGTCGTCGCTGGATGGCGAGCCGACGGACCTCCTCTTCCAGGTCGAACAGGTCCTGGCCTTCCTGTTCGACGAGCACCTCTCCCAACAGTCGCCCGAGCAGGCGGACATCACGACGCAGGGGCTGATCCACGGCACGGACACGGGCCATATGCCGTGGAAGGTAACGCCTTCCGCCACGGGCCGCGCGGGCAATGTCGGCGGGCCCGTCGTTTCTCGTCCACCTCAGAACCCAAGGTATTCGAGCTCGTCATCGGTCAGCTGGTGCAACGGCTGCCGGCTCAGGACCTCGCCAGTCTCCGGGTGGTTGTACAGTTCCGAGTCCGGAAGGTTGCGCAGCACCAGCTCCAGCTTTCGGATCTGCCCTCGCTCC
This sequence comes from Myxococcus sp. XM-1-1-1, assembly GCF_020037095.1. NCBI lineage: Bacteria > Pseudomonadati > Myxococcota > Myxococcia > Myxococcales > Myxococcaceae > Myxococcus > Myxococcus sp. XM-1-1-1. The sequence continues at coordinate 29,991 of NZ_JAIQDH010000032.1, read as the reverse complement.
GAGTCGATCATCTCTCCCTCCTTGATGAGGTTGGCGATGACGCCCGCGGGCACGATGGCTTCACTCGGGGAGCCGCCCTGGTTCTGATAGGAGACGAACTCGGACTTCTTGTTCTGGAACTGGATGACCAGCGCGGCCAGACGCTCGGAGTCGATCTGGTACTCCGCGCGGATGCGACACATCCGGCCCTCGCGGTCCTCGATGCGCGCCACCAGCTCCTTGACCTTCTTCTGCATCGCCACCCGAAGGTCGGGGGTGGTCTTGGTGTTGTAGCGAACGGATTCGAACAGCTCCGACGGTCGTTGAATGCTGTAGCCCATGGGGCCGGCTCCTCGTTGGGTTCGACGCGGGTCGAGCGCGCCGACGGCGCGAACGGGCGGGAGCTGACCGGGCACTTCGCGGCTACGTCTTCGCGTCGAAGGCAGTGGAGCGCGAGAGAAGCTCCATCCGGTCGACATCGGTGGCGACGAGGGACAACTTGGCGCGAATCTGTTCCACGGCGTCACCGCCCAAGGGCAGCCGCAACGGAAGCTCCGCGCTCGGTCGCGCGATGACGTCCGCCATGACCCGGGCTGCCTTCACCGGGTCTCCGCCCTGCTTGCCGTCCGTCTGGCGCACCCAGGTGCGCAACTGCCCCACCGTTCCCTCGTAGGCGCTCATCGCGGGCATGTGCCGGAACGAAGCGCCGAACAGCGAGGTGCGGAAGGTCCCCGGCTCCACTACGAGCACGCGAATCCCCAGCGGCTTCACCTCCTGCGCGAGGCTCTCGGACATGCCTTCCAGGGCGTGCTTCGCGGCGCAATAGGCACCGAAGCCCGGCGCGGAGGAGAGCCCCGCGACGCTCGAGACCTGCACGATGGTGCCGGAGCCCCGTGCCCGCATGTGAGGCAGCACCTCGCGCGTGGTGGTGACGGCGGCGAAGAACATCAACTCCATCGTCGCGCGCAGGTCCCGGTCGCTCGTCTCCTCGATGGCGCCGAGGATGCTGAAGCCCGCGTTGTTGACCAGCACGTCGATGTGGCCGAAGCGGGAGATGGCGGTCGTCACGGCGTCGCGCACCTTCTCGGGCTGCGTCACGTCCAGTGCGGCGAGGCGCAGCCGCCCCGAGGCCGACGACGCCAGCTCCGCGAGGACCTGCGGTTGCCTCGCGGCGGCGACCACGCTGTCGCCTCGCCGCAGCACCTCCTCGACGAGCGCACGCCCCAGTCCCGAGGACGCTCCCGTGATGAACCAGACCTTGTTGGAGGTGGACGCTGAAGAACCTTGGCTGCCCATGGTGGACTCCTTCGACTGCGAGTTCGTTGACGCAGTTCAGAATAGGAGTCCGGGGACCTCGTGATTAGCAGTGGAATTGCGATGGTTTTTTAAGTTTCGCTAAAAGATGCACATGCGAGACGACTACTCGGGGCTGAACGCGCTGGCGGCGGTGGCGGACAAGCGCAGCTTCACGGCCGCGGCGGCCCAGTTGAGCGTGACGCCGTCGGCACTCAGCCAGAGCATCCGGGCGCTCGAGGAGCGGGTGGGCGTGCGGCTGCTCCAGCGGACGACGAGGAGCGTCGGTCTGACGGAGGCAGGCGAGCGTTTCCTATCGCAGCTCAGGCCCGCGATGGCGAGCATCCGCTCCGCCTTCGAGTCACTCGACGCGGTCCGCGGGCGTCCCTCCGGCACGCTGCGACTCAATGTGCCCCGGCTGGCCATCGCGGCGGTGCTCGACTCCATCCTGGGGGGCTTCCTCGCGGCGAATCCGGAGCTCAAGCTCGACATCGTCGTCGACGACGGCATCACCAACATCGTGGAGCACGGCTTCGACGCGGGTATCCGACTCGGCGAGATGCTCGACAAGGACGTCGTGGCGCTGCGGCTCACCGACGACCTGCGCATGACGGTGGTCGGCTCACCCGCGTATCTGAGCGAGCGCGGACGGCCCAAGCATCCACGGGATTTGCACGCGCACGACTGCATCAACTACCGCCACCTCAGGAGTGGCACCGTGTACCGCTGGGAGTTCAGCGACAAGGGTCGGGACTTCACCGTCGCCGTGGAGGGGCGGCTCATCGTCAACGACAACGAGCTGATGGTTCGAGGAGCGCTCGATGGCGTGGGGCTCGCGTACGTCATGGAGCACACCGTCGAGCAGGAGCTGGCTGACAAGCGCCTCGTCCGGGTGCTCTCCAACTACTGTCCGCCCTTCCCCGGCCTCTTCCTCTACTACCCGAGTCGGGCCCAACTCCCCCTCAAGCTGCGCGCGCTCGTCGACTTCCTGCGGGCCCGACGCTCGGGAGCAAGGACCTCCTGACGTGAGCCTGTTGCCGAGGGGATCCTGTTCATGGTCGCCTGCTCGGGTCGATACCTCCCGCCCTGCACGCGTTCGAGCGGGCCCTGACGCTCCGGGCGGGCACATCCGGTAAGGTGCCCTCCGTGAGCATGAGTCGGCCCCTCCCCCGTGGGTTTGTCCCCATCGTCCTGCTGGTGTTGTGCGTCGCGCACGTCGCGCTCGGGCTCGTCCTCCTCCCCGGGGCCATGTTCGCCAAGTACCCCGACAGCGCGCGGCTGCTGACGTCGGGCCGGATGCTCCCCGAGCAGGGCGCGGACTTCAGCCCCCTGTACCTCATCCTCAACGTGGCCCTCTCCCCTACTCCGCTGCGCTGGGTCCAGAGCATCGCGGGCGCGCTTGGGCTCATCGCCGTCTATGTGCTCGGCGCCCGGCTGCTGTCGCGCCCCGTGGGACTCCTCGCCGCGACGCTCGTCGCGGTGACGACGCCTGTCCTCCTCTACGAGGCCACGCTGGAGCCGGACCTGCTGGTCATGGTCCTCAACCTGGGCGCGCTCGCGCTGCTGGCCCACGCACGGCCCCACTTCCAGAAGCGCTGGCTGGTGCTCGCCGGAGCGCTGCTCGGACTCTCGGGAGCGACACGTCCCACGGGCCTCGCCATCCTCGTCCTCGCGACGGGCTGGATGCTCTGGGAGCGCCGCCACGAGGCACGACGCGCGAGCCTGCTCGCCGGAGCGCTGTTGCTGGGCACGGGGATGTTCTCATCCTGGCTGCCCGCTCAAATCATCCGCGCGACCGTGGGTTCACACCTCGGCGCGACCATGAGCGCGGGCGCCGTGCTGCACATGGGCAACCGCCCCGAGGGCACGGGACTGGGCGCGCAACCGCCCACGCTCATCAAGCAGTACGAGGCGCAGCTGCGCTCCCCCGAGCGCCCCGACCACGCGCACAGCCTCTACCGACAGTTTGCCCGAGCCGAGGCGGGCGAAGACCTGTCCCCCTCCCGCACCGAGCTGTACTGGATGCGCAAGACGCTGAACTTCGCGCTGGAGGAGCCAGGAACCGTCCTCGGCTTGTTCGGCCGGAAGCTGGCGTTCTTCCTCTTCGGCCCGGAAGGCCACGACCTGGTCGAGGTGCGCCGCGCCGAAGCGCACCTCGCGGGGCTCCCTCTCCTCGATGCCCAGGTCCTGGGCTTGCTCGGCGTGGCCGGACTCGGCGCCATGCTCGCGCGACGACGAAGCGTCGGGCTCATCGTGCTCTACCTCGCCGCGAGCAGCGCGCTCGCCGTGGGCTTCTACGTCGTGAGCCGCTACCGACTGGCCGCGCTGCCCGCCTGGGCGCTGTTCGCGAGCGCGCTCGCGGTGATGGCCTTCGAGTCACGGCGCGAGCCCCGGGTCCTCGGACTGCTGACCGTCAGCCTCGCGCTCTGTCTCGCCCTGCCCACGTTCTTCCCCTTCGTGCGCGACGTGGAGCGGATGCTCGCGCGGACGGAAGCCGTGGGAAGTCCGGGCGCGGCGCTCAACACCGCGCTCCAGCAGGGCCGCTACGACGAAGCGACCCAGGCCTTCGAGCAACTCCAGGCCGCGCACCCGTTCACCGCGCTCGCGAGGCCCCTGCGCGGCGTGCCGTTCGAATCGCCCGTGGTCGCCGAGCGCTCGGGAGCGATGTCCGTGGAGAAGCTGGGCCTGGAGACCCCCATGGACCTCTACTTCGCCTCGGAGCTGGCACGGCGCGCCGGCCACTGCGACCAGGCCCTCCCCGCCGCACACGCGGCCCAGGACGCGGGCTATCGCGGAGCGCTCTATGACACCTCGCTGGACCCCGCCCTGGTGGTGGCGGATTGCCTGTTGTCACGTGGCGACCGCGCCGGCGCGTTGAAGGCCGCGGAGGCGTCGCTGAATGAACGAGGCGGCACGCTGGACGCCCTCGCCTTCGCGGTGGCTGGCGCGGAGTCGCTCGCCACCGATGCGGAGGAACAGCGAGCCCGCTGGGACGCGAAGCTCTTCGCCATCCACGACCTGTTGAGCGCCAGACACGCGCGAGGGCTCGCGCGCCTGCGTTGGGGGAACTTCACCGGTGCGCTGCAGGACGCGGACGCGGTCCTCGCCGCCATTCCCGACGTGGCCGTCACCCACCACCTGCGCGCCGCCGCGCTCACGGGACTCGGCCGCCATGCCGAGGCGCTTCGCGCCTATGCGCGCGCCCTCCAGCTTCTACCGGGGCACAACTTCGCGACCCGTCCGCTCGAGGACACCGTGGCAATGGCGCTCGCGGAAGCCGCCGAGGCTCCTGGGGTGCTGAGCGTGGCCACGGAGCATCACCTCCGCGCGGGACGACTGGAACTGGCTCGCGACCTCGCCGCTCGCGCCAGCAAGCTCGCCCCCGAGGACAAGAACCTCGCGCGAATCGCCCAGGAACTGGCCCAGGCCCGACCTTCCGGTGTCCCCATTCCGCCACCGCCCTCTCCGCGAGCTACTCGCTCCGCCACGCCCCCTGAACCGTGAGCGACGCGCCTTGGCTTCGTGACTCGGCGCCGCACCCGCCCTCTCCGCGAGCAACTCGCTCCGCCAGGCCTCCTGAACCGTCAGCGACGCGCCTTGGCTTCGCGGCGCGGCAGCCGCACCCGGTACGCTCTGTGCGCCAGCCATGACGCCCTCATGTACCGGGCTCGCCGTGCACGAGCGGCGCATCAGCCCCGGCACAGACGAATGGCGCGGCATCCCACCCATGACCGGCGTTGGCCTCCCGCCTCGCGTGAGCACACGCCACGCCCCTGTGGCCCATCGACCGCACTCAGGCCCGGTCCGCGCCTTGCAGAACCCCTGTGCACACGACGCGGCCCACGGTGCCGAACAGGGGTGAAAGGTCATGTGGACGACAGGGTGGTGGAAGGTGGCGGTGATGTGCGGCTCGCTGGCCGCGTCCGGGGCGCTCGCGCGGTCGACGACGCTTGCTGAGCCCACCGAGCAGCCAGACATGACCACGCTGGAGCCGAGCCTCACTCCACCGTCGCCCGAGGAGCTCTTCTCCGGCGCCCCCGACGAGATGGCCCCGCCGCGCCTGCGCCACGTCGAGCCCGTCGCCTGCGCCTCCGCGCCCGAGGGCCGCCTCTGGGTCGCGTCCACCGAGGAGTGCGGCGACACCGAGTGCATCGACAAGACGACAGTGTGGGTCGGCTCCTGGACCGTCGAGGACACCACGGTCGAGGTCCAGTGCGACGCCGACCGCATCATCCTCTCCACCTTCGACTGGAAGATGGTCCTCGTCCCCGACGGCAAGGGCGACTTCGACGTCGAGGAGTCCGTCCTCGGTGACGGCGAGGTCACCCCCGTCCCCACCGAGCACGCCCAGGCCGAGCCCGTGAAGCCCGGCCCCCAGGGCTGAAGCCTACGGCCCGATGCGCCGCAGGATGAGGATGGCCCCCTCGTCCAGCCGCCGATCTCGCAAGTCAATCTCGCAGTCGATCATCCAGTCCCCATGTCCCTCGGGGTCCATGATGCGCTGCTGCACCTCCCAGAGCCGGGGGCCCGTCTCCTTCAGGAACGTGTTCGCCGGCTTGCGTGCCTGCGGCGTGAGCACCACCACCTTGTGCTCCTCGTGGTACGGCACCATCGCCTGCTCGAGCTTCGGCGCCGTCCACTCGCCCAGCGGGTTGTCCAAGAGCGTCAGCGCGTCCGTGTAGCGCTTCTGCCCCAGCGCGCGCAGCAGCCGGTGCAGCTCCTCGCGCACGCGGGCCGCGAAGGCGCGCGGGTCCTCGGTGAGCTCCTTCGGCTTGAGCTCCACCGCCGGCTTCGCCTCGACCACGGCGTCCGGGTTGCGCATGCGCTCCCACTCGTCCACCAGGCTCGAGTCCACCTGACGAATCGTCGCGCGCAGGTGGTCGATGATGTCCTCCACCTCCTCCGTGCGGAAGCGCTCCGGCACCGTCTGCGCCAGCGTCTTGTACACGTCGCTGACGTAGCGCAGCAGCACACCCTCGCTGCGCTGCAGCCCGTACTCGCGTACGTAGTCGTGGAAGGACATGAAGCGCTCGAACATGTCCCGCACCACCGCCTTGGGGCGGATGTTCTCCTCGCCCACCCACGGGTGCTTGCGCGCGAAGGCGTTGAACGTGCCGTAGATGAAGTCCCGGTTCGGCTTGGGCCACTCCAGCTTCTCCAGCTGCTCCATCCGGTCGTCGTACTCGACGCCCTGCGCCTTCATCTCTTGAATCTTCTCGCCCTTGAGCTGGTGCAATTGCGCGTAGAGCACCACCTCCGGGTTCTCCAGGATGGACTCCACCAGCGTCACCACGTCCAGCGCGTACGTCTCCGTGGTCGGGTCCAGCAGTTCCAGCGTCTCCAGCAGATACAACGACAGCGTGTGGTTGAGGCTGAAGTCGTGCTGGAGCTCCTGCGCCACCTTCACCGAGGCCCCCGAGCCGCCCTCCCCTCGCAGCACCTCCACGATTCCCGCGCCGCGCAGCGTGCGGAAGTCCCGCGCCGCCTCCTTCAGGTGCCGGCGCTTCAGGAAGTCCGAGTCGTGGCAGCGCTGGATGAGCTGCACCAGCCGGTGGTAGCCCCCCGTGCCCCGGACGTGGTCGCTCTGGAGCAGGTTCAAGATCATGCCGTGCGACACCGCGAAGCGTGACTCCAGCGGCTCGGGCATGCCCGTCTGGAGTCGATCGAAGGTGTTCTTGTCGTACTGCACGAAGTTCTTCTGCGGAGGCTTCTGCTTGGGCGCCTTCTTCTTGCCCGCCGCCTCCTTCGCCGCCTGCTTGATGTTCTCCACCACGTACTCGGGCGCCTGCGCGACGACGCTGCCCTCGTTGTCGAAGCCCTTGCGGCCCGCGCGCCCGGCGATCTGCTGGAAGTCGCGCACGCTCAGGGTCGCCAGCTTCTCGCCGTTGAACTTGAACAGCTGCGTGAAGAGCACCGTGCGGATGGGGATGTTCACGCCCACGCCCAGCGTGTCCGTGCCGCTGATGACCTTCAGGTGCCCGCCCTGCGCCAGCTTCTCCACCAGGAGCCGGTACTTCGGCAACAGCCCCGCGTGGTGCATGCCGATGCCGTGGCGCAGGAAGCGCTGGAAGTCCTTGCCGTAGGGCGTGTCGAAGGGCGCGTCCATCAGCGCCAGCCGGATGGCCTCCTTCTCCTCCTTGGTGGAGAAGTCCACGCTCATGAGGTTCTGCGCCTGCTCGGCGGCGGCGCGCTGCGTGAAGTTCACCAGGTAGATGGGGTACTTCTTGCGCGCGATGAGGTCCTCAATCGTCTCGTGCAGCGCGGACTCGCGGTAGTCGAAGTCCAGCGGCACCGGGCGCTGCGCGCTTCGCACCGTGGCCACCTCGCGGCCGGTGAGCCGCTGCAGGCTCTCCTCGATGATGTGCGTGGGGCCCAGCGTCGCCGACATCAACAGGAACGTCACCTGCGGCAGCGCGATGAGCGGAATCTGCCACGCCACGCCGCGGTCGCGGTCCGAGTAGTAGTGGAACTCGTCCATGACGACGTAGTCCACCTTCGCCCCCGCGTCTCGCAGCGCGAGGTTGGAGAGGATTTCGGCGGTGCAGCAGATGATGGGCGCGTCGCGGTTGATGCTCGCGTCGCCGGTGAGCATGCCCACGTTCTCCGCGCCGAAGGCGTCGCACAGCGCGAAGAACTTCTCGTTCACCAGCGCCTTGATGGGGCACGTGTAGAAGGAGACCTTGCCCTCGGCCATGGCCTTGAAGTGCAGGGCGGTGGCGACCAGCGACTTGCCGGAGCCCGTGGGCGTCTTGAGGAACAGGTGCTTGCCCGCGAGCAGCTCCAGGATGGCTTCCTCCTGGGCGGGGTAGAGGCTGAGCCCGTTCGATGCGACATAGCCGACGAAACGGTCCAGGATGCTGTCCGGGTCGAGCGCGGGCTCTCCCTTCTTGGGGAGCAGGGCTGCGAGCGGCGCTTGGGATTCAGGGGTGGCCATCACCGCCGGACTCTAGAGCAGCCCCCGCCTCCCGTCCGCTGTGAAATCCCGGAGCGCCCCCCCGTACGAGCCACGACGAGGGGCCCATGGCACGGTCCACCGCGCGTCATTGGCCACGCACGCCGGAACGATGTGGGGGCCCGAGCGCATGCCTACCGTTGCGCGACCTCCGGCCAACAAAGGGGCAGCATGATGTTCCATCGATGGCGTCTCGCCTTGCTTTCCGTCTGGGTTTCGGTCGCGGTCGCCCAGGCGCAGTCCACGGACCCGGCCGTCGTCGGCCAATGGGCGCCCGTCAAGAAGTGGCCCTACTCCGCCGTCCACACCCACGTGCTTCCCACCGGGAAGGTGATGTTCTTCTCCGAGTTCGCGGATGGAGACAATCCCTACCTCTGGGACCCCACCACCGACGCGCTCACCCCCCTGCCCAAGGCGGGCTTCAACATCTTCTGCTCGGGCCACGCCTTCATGGCGGACGGGCGGCTGTTCATCGCCGGAGGCCACATCGCGGATGACTCGGGCCTGCCGTACGCCGCCATCTTCGACCCCTTCAAGCTCACCTGGACGCGGCTGCCCAACATGAACGCGGGCCGCTGGTACCCCACCGTCACCACCCTGCCCAACGGCGACATGCTGGTGATTGGCGGCGCCAAGGAGGACCGCACCAAGAACCTCATTCCCCAGGTGTGGCAGACGTCGAAGGGTTCCTGGCGGACGCTCACCGGCGCGAGCCTGGAGCTCATGTACTACCCGTGGATGTTCGTCATGCCCTCGGGCAAGACGCTCATGTCCGGCTACTGGAGGCCCTCGCGCTATCTGGACACGGACGGCGTGGGCGCGTGGACCAGCGGCCCTCGCACGACCTACACCGCCAGCCGCAACTATGGCAGCGCGGTGATGTACGACGAGGGCAAGGTGCTCATCACCGGCGGCGACAACCCGCCCACCAACAACGTGGAGGTGCTGGACCTCAACGTCACCAAGCCCGCGTGGCGCCCCGTCGCCCCCATGCGCTACGTGCGCCGCCAGCACAACAGCACCGTGCTCCCGGACGGGACGGTGCTCGTCACCGGCGGCCACGGCGGCCCCGGCACGGACAACCCCAACTACCCCCGCCTGGAGACGGAGCTGTGGGACCCGGTCAAGGAGACCTGGTCGCTGCTCGCCCCGCTGGGGACCTATCGCGGCTATCACTCCACCACCGTGCTCCTGCCCGACGGGCGCCTGTTGTCCGCCGGCAGCCGCAACGTGAAGACGATGCAGGTCTACTCGCCGCCGTACCTCTTCAAGGGCCCGCGTCCCACCATCTCCTCCGCGCCCGCGACCATCCGCTATGGGGAGACCTTCCGCGTCAACACGCCGGACGCGGCCAACATCACCATGGCCTCCTGGGTGCGGCTGGGCTCCGTCACACACGCGTTCGACGAGAACCAGCGCTTCATGAAGCTGCGCTTCACCGCGAGCGGCGGCGGGCTCAACGTCGTCGCGCCCCCCAACCCCAACGTGGCGCCGCCCGGGCACTACATGCTGTTCCTGCTCAACGGGCGCAAGGTGCCGTCCGTCGCGAAGATCATCCGCATCGGCGGGGATGGCACCACGCCGCCGCCCACGGAGCCGCCGCCGAACACGGGCTTCACCGCCGTGGCCTTCGGCGCCGAGTGGAAGTACGACGACCGCAACGTCGACCCGGGCCCGACGTGGAAGGCCGCGACGTTCAACGACAGCGCGTGGAAGAAGGGCCTGGCGCAGCTCGGCTATGGCGAGGCGGACGAGCGGACCGTGCTGACGAAGACGACGCCCGCGCAGCCGACGGTGTACTTCCGCAAGAAGTTCACCCTGCACGGCATGGTGGAGCAGGCCACGCTCAAGGTGATTCATGATGACGGCGTGGCGGTGTTCCTCAACGGGACGCAGGTGTTCAACAGCCTGATTCCCAACCCCGCCCACGCGGCCTACGCCCAGGGCGCCAGCTCCGACAACCACCTGAGCCAGACCACCATCCCCGGCATGCGCTTCGCGATGGGCGAGAACACGCTGGCCGTCATGGTGAAGCAGGCGAACGCGACCTCCAGCGACTTGTCCTTTGATCTGGAGCTGAAGGTGACGACGGACGGCATGCAGCACGACGCCCTCTTCCTGGAGAGCCCCAACGGGGGCGAGACGCTGCGGCCGGGCCAGTTGCAGACGGTGCAGTGGATGACCCACGGCGCGGGCGTCGACACCGTCGACGTGCAGTTCTCCCAGGACAACGGCGCCAGCTGGAGCACCGTGGAGACGGGCGTGTCGAACATCGGCTTCTACGAGTGGAAGGTGCCGCGCACGGAGACGTCCCAGGGCGTGCTGCGCATCCAGGACGGCGCCCGGCCGGACATCGAGGACAAGACGGACCTGCCGTTCACCATCACCGCCACGCCCCGGTTCAAGGCCATCGCCTTCGGGGAGTACTGGAAGCTCGATGACCGCAACGTGAGCCCCGGCGCGCAGTGGACCTCCCTGGGCTTCAACGACAGCGCGTGGCGGCAGGGGCCCGGCCGGCTCGGCTATGGCGACGGTGACGAGCACACGGTGCTCACCAAGACGAACCCCGTGCAGCCCAGCGTGTACTTCCGCAAGAAGCTCACCCTGGACGAGGCCATCCACACCGCGCACCTCCAGGTGCTCCATGATGACGGCGTGGCCGTCTGGGTGAACGGGCGACTCGTGTACTCGCGCTACATGGACAACGGCATGGAGCACGGCGCCTTCGCCAGCGGCGTGGTGAAGGACGCGGTCCTCAGCACCTTCAGCTTCGACGGCTCCGTCTTCGTCGAGGGGGAGAACATCATCGCGGTGATGGTGAAGCAGGCCAACGCGGAGTCGAGCGACGTGGCGTTCGACCTCGAGCTGGACCTCGAGGCCCGCTGAACCCGGGGCGTCACCGGCCCCGGATGTGAGTCACAGCACCTTCACCGCTTTGACCATGTCCGGGGCCAGCTCCTCGTGCGGCAGGATGGAGAACCCGAGCTGCTTGCTGACGTTCTGCATGGCCCGGTTGCCCGCGAGGATGTCCGCGACGATGCGCCGCACGCCCCACGCGCGGCCCACCTCCACCAGCCGGCGCAGCATCTCCGTCCCCAAGCCCTGGTGCTGCACCTCGTCGCTGATGAGGATGGCGTACTCCGCGTCCTCCGTGCCTCGCAGGCGTGTCAGCCGCCCCACCCCCAGCAGCTCTCCGCCCTTGCGCTCGGCCACCAGCGCCAGCTCCCGCGCGTAGTCGTTGAAGCAGATGCGCGCCAGGCGCTCGTGCGCCACGCGCGTGCTCAGCTGCATCAGCCCCGCGTAGCGCAGGAACACCGTCTGCTCGGAGAGCGTCTTGTGGAAGCGCGCCATCGCCGGCTCGTCCTCGGGGCGGATGGGGCGCAGCAACAGCTCCTCGCCGTTCTTCATCCGGAAGGGCGCCACGTACTGCTGCGGATATGGCTCGATGACCAGCCGGGGCAGCTCGGCCTCCGTCACGGACGGGGGATGCAGCACCACGCGCGCGTCCAGCGCGAGCAGTCGCTCCGGTGAGGCAAGCAGTGGGTTGATGTCCACCTCCTTCACCCAGCGCTGCTCCACCACCAGCTGGCCGAAGCGCACGAGCAGTCGCTCCAGCTCCGCCAGGTCCACGGGCTTCGCCCCGCGCACACCCTTGAGCGCCTGGAGGATGCGCGTCTGCTCCATCATCCTGCGCGCCAGCGTGGTGTTGAGCGGCGGGAAGCCCAGCCCCCGGTCCTTGAACACCTCCACCAGCGTCCCGCCCGCGCCGAACAACAGCACCGGGCCGAACTGCGGGTCCAGGCTGCTGCCCACGATGAGCTCGTAGCCGCCGAGTCGCACCATGGGCTGCACGGACACTCCCGCGAAGGCGTCCCCTTGTCCCAGCTCCACCAGTCGCTCTCGGATGCCCCGGAACGCCGCGCGCACGGCGTCCACGTCCCGCAGGTCCAGCCGCACGCCCCCGACGTCCGTCTTGTGCGTCACCGAGTAGGAGTGGAGCTTGAGCACCACGGGGAAGCCCAGGGACTGGGCCTCGGCCACCGCGCCGTCCTCGGTCGTGGCGAGCCGCGTCTCCACCGTGGGGATGCCGTAGGCGGCGAGCAGCTGCTTGGACTCGTACTCCGTCAGCAGCGTTCGGCCCTGGGCCCGCGCGGCGTCCACGAGCCCACGGGCCACGTCGCGACGCCCGGCGGGCTCCTCGGTGAGCGTGGGCGTCTCGTACAGGCCCGCGAGGTTGTACGCGTAGCGCCACATGTAATTGAAGATGCGCGCGGCCGTGTCGGGATAGCCGAAGGTGGGGATGCCCGCGTCGTTGAGGATGCGCTCACCGGCGGCGACCTCGGAGCCTCCCATCCAGCTCGCCAGCACGGGCTTGTGCCCGAGCTTCGCGTAGGGCTTGAGCCGGTCCGCCGTCTGTGTCGGCTCCGTCATGTCCTGCGGCGTGAGGATGACCAGCAGGCCGTCGCTGTTCGGGTCCTTGCCCGCCACCTCGAGCGCCCGTGCGTAGCGGTCCGGGTCCGCGTCTCCCAGCACGTCCACCGGGTTCGCATGACTCCACTGTGGCGGCAGGAAGGTGTTCAGCGCGGCGAGCGTGTCGTCTCCGAGCACCGCCAGCTCGCCTCCGCCGGCCACGAGCGCATCGGTGGCGAGGACTCCAGGGCCTCCCGCGTTGGTGAGCACCGTGAGGCGGCGGCCCGAGGGCCTGGGCTGCCGGGCGAGCGTCTCCGCCATGTAGAAGAGGTCGGAGATGGACTCCACGCGCAGCACGCCGGAGCGGCGGAAGGCAGCGGTGAGCACCTCGTCGCTGCCCGTGAGCGTGCCGGTGTGGGACGCGGCGGCCTGCGCGGCCTGCGCCGTGCGTCCGGCCTTGATGACGATGATGGGCTTGGTGAGCGCGACCTCGCGCGCGGCGGAGAGGAAGGCTCGCGCGTCGCCGATGGACTCCATGTAGATGAGGATGGAGCGCGTCATCGGGTCATCGGCCAGGTAGTCGATGAGGTCGCCCCAGCCCACGTCCAGCATGGAGCCCACGGAGACGAAGGCGCTGAACCCCACCGACTCGCGCAGGCTCCAGTCGAGGATGGCCGTCAGGAGCGCGCCGCTCTGGCTGATGAAGGCCACGTTGCCCGGCCGGGCCATGGCGCCAGCGAAGGTGGCGTTGAAGCCCGTGGGGGGACGCATCACGCCCAGGCAGTTGGGGCCGATGATGCGGATGCCGGCGGCCCGGGCAATCTGGAGGACCTCCTGCTCCAGGGCCGCGCCCTCGGGCCCGGTCTCCCTGAAGCCCGCGGAGATGATGATGGCGCCCTGGACGCCCACCTCCGCGCATTCACGGATGACGTCGGGCACGGCGGCCGCGGGCGTGACGACGACGGCCAGGTCCACCGGCTCCGGCAGCGCGCGCAGGGACGGCCAGGCGCGGATGCCCAGCACATTGGGGCGCTTGGGGTTGATGGGATAGACGGTGCCGCCGAAGGGGTTGCTGATGAGGTTCCAGAGGACGGTGCGCCCCACGCTCCCCGGACGCTCGCTGGCCCCCACCACCGCGACGCTGCGCGGCTTGAAGAGAACGTCCAGGGGCTGACGTGTGCGCTGCTGCTGGTGCAGCACGTCGTAGGAAGGGTCCGACTTCCGGGAGCCAGGGGCGCGCGGGTCCATGGGTCCCGTGTCTCACGCGACGCGGGGCCCCACGCAAGGCTCTTGCGTCAAAAGCGTGTGGCACCCGTCATCCGTCTCGTCGAGAAGGGCGCCCCCTGTGAGCCTCAGTCGAGGCCACGCTTGCCGTCGGCCCAGTAGGCCTTCACCTTCTGTCCCGAGTGGGGCGCGCCACTGTCGCGCAGCGTGGAGCGCAGGGCCTGGATGGAGCGGGCGCGGCCGGTCAGGACGAGCTGCGCGCCAGGTCTGCGCTCCAGCGCCGCGCGCACCCGCGACGCCACCTCCGTCGCGTGCGCGTCCGCCGCCTGTCGCTCCACCACCGCGGCACCGGTGAGCCCCAGCTCCGTGAGCACGGACTCCGACTCGGTGCGCTCGGAGACCTCGAACACGTATTCGACGTCGGCCGTGCTCGCCCGCAGGTTGCGCAGCGTGTGCGCGACGGCGAAGGACGTCTCGTCGCCGAAGAGCACCACGGGGCCACGCAGGGACTTCAGGTCGATGGAGCCGCGTGGCCCGAAGAACTGGCACCGGTCCCCGGGCTTGATGGCACGTCCCCACGTCGCGCCAGGGCCGTCACCATGGAGATAGACGAGGAAGCGCGTGGCCCCCAGCGCCGCATCCCAGCCCAGCGGGGTGTACGTCCGCATGCCCTCGCCCGGGAGATAGACCTGGACCTTGTCTCCCGGGCTCCACGCCACGTCCCGCAGGCCATCCCCCACCCACTCCACCCAGCGGAAGTGCGATGACACCTCGCGGACGCGCTCCACCGTCGCCTCCCGGAAGAACAACCGCCCCAACAATCCGCCGATGATTCCCTGCCCCGAAGCCATGACTCGCTCTCCACGCACGCCGTCTTTCCGAGAGCACATTCTCCACCTTCCGCGCCTGCTCGCGGATGAACAGAGATGACGCTCAGATGAAGAAGTGTGAAGCGTCGAAAGGACACGAGCCAGCAGAGGACGACCGAGAGTCCATCGAGGACGAGTGTGTGCCGGGCCCAAGGCACCGCGGGAATCGACTCGTGCCAGAAGCCACTGTCCATGCGGGGCCGGCCAGCATCCTCGGGGCAAGCCCGCCTTGACCCACAATACCCTGGCCTGATTGAAGGGACGCGACCATGCGACTCCGCGCCTGCGCCGCGCTTCTGCTCTTTCTCTCAGCCTGCGCGACATCGGCGCCGAGTCAGAAAGCCCCAGCGGCCCGCCCCCCCCGAGGGGAGCCAACCTCCAAAGAGCCGCGACGTTGCCGTGGGCAGATGGAGGACGATGCGTTGTGAGAGAGGCATCCAACGAATGGGGCGTGCTTGTGGAGCGGTGCTTTCACGCGCTCGACCATGATCGAATCGAATTTCGCGATGTCACAGGCAGATGCAGCGTCGCCTCCACGGGGGCCGCTGCCATTGGATTGGGCATCTGCACATCGCAGGGCATCCCGTGGGTCCGCGCGAGCCGAGACACAACCGGAGCTCCTCAAAAACTCCTCCGCAAAACGAACGCCCAAACCCGGGCCATCCGAACAAGACGTCTTCCCTACGGTGCCGACAGGTTTCCACCCAACCAATATCCCGGCATGGATGTATTGGTGTGCGGGTGCTCTGGGAGATCAAGACGCACCGATTCGACACCTACTCTGACTTCATCCGCAGGCGCGAAATCGAGAGGGAGGTGGAGCAGATCTACAGGGAGCGAGCCGCTGCGGTAGACTGTGGATATGACTTCGTCATCGGGGTGAGTACCCAAGCGCACGCAGACGCGCTGATCGAAGCGGACTTCTCGCTGAATGTCGTCGTCACGGGGTGCAACCGATGAACCGGCGCAAAGCCCTCACCCTCGTCGCCTACGCGCCTCCGCTCACAGGCAAGGACGGCCGCGCACTCGCCGTCGTCCAGGCGATGGAGAAGGCGCTCCCCGGCCTGCGCCTGGAGTGGGAGATAGGTCAAGGAGAGCACCCCGTCGCACTGCAGCAGCGAGATGCCTGGCTCGTGGACAGGACACGGGACGGGAAGTTTCCCATCCTGTGCAACGGGGATTCGAGTTACCCCGTGACGGTCAACGGCAGAGGAAGACCTGGCCTCCTTGGTCCAGGCGGCCAGCCCCTTTCAGAAGTCCATGCAGAGGTGCCACTGGATGGCCACGTGCTGACGGTCGCCTCCGCTTTGCTCGAGGGACTGGCGGAAGAGGCGCGCTCGTTCTGGGGGCATGCGTCGCCGTACGGCTACGGCTCGGAAGTCACGCGGCAGTTCCGCCGCTCACATCAGGGACCAGCGCATTCCCCCCGTGGGCTTCCCATGCTCAACCTCCCAGAGAAACTCCCCGCGCCCGAGAGTCCCTGGTTCCTCGGGTGGCTGAACCATTGGTCCGCGGCAGCCGCACAAGCCATCGGCTTTCCCGACCCGGCCCGCGACTCCGATCTGCTATCGCGGGCGCGGCGCACGACATCGGGGGGCTGGGTCGTTCAGCTCACCGAGGAACCGCTCGATCTGGACAACCCCACCCACGTGGAAGCACTCCTGCGAGCCTATGAGCGCTTCCCGGTGATTGGCGGACGTTCGGAGCCTTGACCTTCCGCGTGGACCCCCAGGCAAGCTACGGATTCGCCAGGACGCCCAGGTCCGAAGACACGACGGGGCCGGACGTCATGCCACCGCAGCGGGAAGCGCCATCCCCGGTCGTGGGGTTGAACTCGTTCAAGAAGACGACCCGCAGCGAGTAGCCCGGGGCCGCGCCGAAGACGCCGCGAAGCCGCTGCGCATCCGTCACCGTGTCATTCACCCCGAAGCGCACCGCCGCGTTGCCGAACGTGTTGTGCGCCTTGAACGTGCAGCCCGGCGAGTACTGGTACGTCGACGTGGAGAGCACCGTCGGCCACGTGCGCGCCAGCAAGCGGGCGATGGGCTGGCCATACCAGACGGGGTTGGACGCACGGCTCAACGTCTGCGGGTTCGGCCACGTGGTGGAGCCGTAGCGCGGAACACCGCTCGGGCCCGAGTAGAGCGTCGTCTGGGGCGTCACTCCGGCGACGTAGTCATTCACACCCAGGCCACTCGCGAGCAGCGTCAGGTTCTCCCCCGAGGGGAAGAGCGTCGCGCTCCGGGTCATGTCGAACGCGTCATACGGGACGTTGATCTTGATGGAGGGCGCCGGCAGCCTGAGGTTGACGAGCAGCTCGTTGGTGCGCGTCGTCGAGCCAGCGAGGAACAGCCTCACGGAGCCCGTCTCCGGCAGCGACTCGATGATGGAGTTCTCGATGGTGGAAGACATGCTGCCCGCCGCCTCGCTCTCGATGATGTCGTAGATGAGGTTGGGGATGAGGCCGAGGATGGGAACGACCTGCACCGCGCTGCAGAGGGCCGGCCAATCGAGGCTCGCCTGGGGCGCCGTCACCCAATCCACCGAGATGCCCGTGAAGTCCGCCTTCAGCTTGAACGTGCCGTAGGCGCGAATCGTCGGGTCGCACCAGTTGTTGATGTCCGTCTTGAACTTGAACGAGAAGCCCACGCCATTCGAGGTGACGGAGAGCTGGAGGCTGCTCGGGTCGTAGTCGTAGATGCGGCGCATGGAGCCGTCCGTCGACGTGATGACGGTCGAGTTCGTCTCGCGATTGAACTTCTCATAGAGCGCCTTGCCGAACATGTTCCACAGCTCGGTCCGAGAGAACCCCATGGGCGCGGACGCGGAGCTCGCCTCGACGGTATCCACCTGCACCATCGGAAAGCTGTACGTGGCGACGCCGCTGCCGAAGGTGCGCCCCACGGTGATGGTCACCTGGTTCGTGGAGCCATCTCCCAGATAGGGGAAGAAGATCCACAGGTTGTAGCCATAACGACCGGGGTCCGCGGGCTGGTACGAGGCATCCGTGGCGGAATACCAATAGCCATCCGTATACGTCGGCGTCACGACGCGCGTGCCGACCTTCACCTCCTTGATGTACGTACACCGGTCGGTGATGAGTTCGAAGCGCAGGCCATTGGCGGAGACGTATTCGATGCCGCCACGGCGGAGGCGGCCACTCTCCGGATTCCAGTTCGCGGGGGCACCGCCGCCCATGTTGAGGGCCGGGGGACTCATCAGCGTGTTGCTGAAGATCTGAGGCGTGGTGCCCGCGTTGCCGCACGCATTCTGGATCGTCCACCCGCCCCGGGTGGCCGCGTCCGTTCGCGCGGAGAGCGTCTCGGCTTCGGGCTCGGGGAGTCCCTCCTGACCACAACCCAAGACGAGCGACAGGAGCAGCAAAGCAGGGAGACGGCGCAACGAACGCATGGAGAGCCTCGAGTGGAGTGGGTGTTCCCTGGCGCCGAGCGCGGACACGGGCCAACGGTCAAAGACGGTCGCAGCGTATCTACACTTCCGCCCGCAGCGAGGCTTCCGCCCAGGCGCCAGATGCTTCCGCGGCCACGCCAACCAACTCATCCCCACATGCGGGCCTACACGCTCCCCGCAGCAATCCAAGACCCGCCCCGTGAATTCAACAAACCCTCCACGCGAGACCCGCAATCACAACCAGACGACCCCGCAACAAAGACAGTCCAAAACCCCAAGACAAGCAACTGGCCGCGCCGGAGCCCCCTGATTACCATCCCAAAGCCACACCTCACCCATAGGAGTGTCCAACATGTCTCTGGCTTCCCCCAGCGCGACACCCCAGTTGCGCCGTTACATCGCCGCGTTCAAGGAGCGCGGCAATCACATCAAGTCCAGCAAGTACCTCAACGCGCTGACCTCGGGCGACTTCGCGCGCGAGGACTTCGTGGAGGCGCAGGTCCACATGCGCACCGCCGTCGCGAACTTCTCGCGACCCATGGCCCTGCTCCTCAGCCGGCTGCCGAACGTCTCCGACAGGCTCCCCCTCCTCGAGAACGTGATCGACGAGCACGGCAACGGAA
Organism: Myxococcus sp. XM-1-1-1; assembly: GCF_020037095.1. NCBI lineage: Bacteria > Pseudomonadati > Myxococcota > Myxococcia > Myxococcales > Myxococcaceae > Myxococcus > Myxococcus sp. XM-1-1-1. Next base: position 11,230 of record NZ_JAIQDH010000032.1, on the reverse strand, counting down.
AGCCCAGCGAGGCCCACGACAACGCCTTCTGCCTGCTCCTGGAGCGCCTTGGCGCGCCGCGCTCCCGGGTGGAGAAGTGTCGCCCCTGGCCGGAGATCCTCGCGTTCAACACGTCCCTGGCGGGCACGGCCTGCTTCGAGTCCGTCCACTTCGCCATGGCGGTCTTCGGGATGATCGAAGACCTGTTCGGCACCATCGCCCTCGTCACGGGTGAGAGCATCGTCAAGCACGGCTGGCTCGCGCGGGACCAGATGGTCCACTACCCGCTCCACTCCACGCTCGACGACAAGCATGCCGATGACTTCTATCGCTTCCTCGACGGCCCCTATGAATCGGACCCGAAGCTGGCGAGGGACATCGAGCAAGGGCTGGCGCTCGGCGCCCACCTCATCATGAACCTCTTCGACGACCTCTACCGGGCAAGACACCGCCGCGCGAACTGACGTGGGTACACCCCACGGGCGAGAGGAGCACCCTGGCGGTGCTCCTCCCTCGCACGCTCCATCACTACGCCGCCGCCGCGCGCGCCTGCTCCACCGCGGGCAGGAGCACTGACTTCGCCCACTGGGCCAGCGTCGTGGCCGTGGTGGTCTCCGCGCTGCGCGGCTCCGCCGGGTCCATGCGCCCCTCGCCCACGGCCTGGTACATCTCCGCCAAGAGCCCCACCAGGAAGTCGGGCAGGCCGTACCCCGCCATCGCCTTGCGGAAGTCCTCGATGGAGATCTGCACTGCGCTCACCGGCCTGCCGGACACCTCCGTGAGGATGCGCGCCACGTCCGCATACGACAGGTGCGCGGGGCCGTGCACGCCAATGATGCGCGCGCCCTTCCAGCCCGCGTCCAGCAGCACGTCCGCCGCCTTGCGCGCGATGTCCGCCACCGCCACCATGGGCAGCGCGCGCGTCAGGGAGATGGGAACGAACAACGAGCCCGCGCTCGCCAGCGTCTGCACCGACTGCAGCAGGTTCTCCATGAAGTAGCCCGGGCGCAGGATGGTGACATCCGCGACGGCGGCCTTGAACGCCTCCTCCACCGCCAGGAGCGCGCCCACCGGGCCCGTGCCCCGGCCCGTCTGCGCGCCGATGCTCGACAACACCACGACCCGCTTCACGCCGTGCTGCCTCGCCTTGCCCGCCGCCACCCGCGCCGTCGCCTCCGCCCAGTCGAGGAAGTCCGGCCGCGTCGCCGGGGGCGTCAGCCAGAACAGGGCGCTCGCTCCCGTGAGCGCCTTGTCCAGCACCGCCGCGTCATCCGTGGAGCCCTCCACCACCTTCGCGCCGCGCTTCACCAGCTCCTCCACCTTGCGCGCGTCCCGGCTGATGAGCGTGAGCTGCTCTCCCGCGTCGAGCAGCGCGTGCGCGAGGGGACGGCCAATGTTTCCGTTCGGGGTGTTGATGACGATGCTCATGGGCGGCTCCAGTGACTTCGAGGTGGGCGAAAGATGCGCCCGGCCACACCATGAGGCGACCGCATGTTACTCATGTGCCCATGAGCGCCATGCATACCGCCCGCCGCAAGGCCCGCGCCCCCAGACGGCCCCGTGCCCCCCGCGCCCCCGCGCCGAGCCCGCCCGCGAAGGCCGACCTGGACCTGGCGAACATCAACCTCAACCTCGCGGTGGCGCTCGACGCGCTGCTCACCGAGGGCAACGTCACCCGCGCCGCGGCCCGCGTGGGCATCACCCAGTCCGCCATGAGCCACGCGCTCAGGCAGCTGCGTGAGCTGCTCGGGGACGCGCTCCTCATCCGGGGACGTGGCGGCATGGTGCGCACGCCTCGCGCCGAGCAGCTCGCCGCGCCCCTGCACCGGGGCCTGCTCGAGGTCCAACGCGCCCTGCGCAACGAGTCCGTCTTCGCCCCCCAGGCCTCCTCGCGGCGCTTCATCCTCGCCACGACGGACTACTTCGCCTCCGCCCTGCTCCCGTCCCTGCTGGAGCTGATGGACACCGAGGCCCCCCAGGTGGACCTGGTGGTGCGCCCGCTCGTCATCCCCCAAATCGAAGCCCAGCTGGAGAGCGGCGAGCTGGACCTGGTCGTCGGCGCCTATCCGGAGCCGTCCCCCGTCCTGCGCCAGCAGAAGCTCTTTACGGAGCACTTCGTGTGCGTCGTGCGCCGCGACAACTCCGTGGTGAAGCAACGGTTGGACCTGGAAACATTCCTGCGGCTGCCGCACGTGTTGATGAGCCCGCGCGGCGAAGGTGTCGGCTCGGTGGACATCGCGCTGGAGAAGCTGGGTCGCACGCGACGCATCGGCGTGCGGCTGCCGTACTTCCTCACCGCGGCGCTGGCGGTGACGCGCACCAACCACGTGCTCACCGCCCCTCGCCGGCTCGCCGAGCTGTTCGTCGAGCCAGGCAACCTCCGCATCCTCCCTCCCCCCGTGGAGCTCGCCCCGTTCGACGTCCTCCAGGTCTGGCACGAGCGTTTTGACGACGACCCGGCCCACCGCTGGCTCCGGGGGATGATGCTCCGCGCCGCCGCCGCACCGCGTAGCAGCCGCTAACCCCTGGACTCTCCACGACTTTTTCTCGGCGAGCAGTCGTGCTGTCGCTCGCCGACAGGGGCACTGAACGCCGATTCACCTGTGGGCGAGCATGCGACGGGCCGACCGGTGTAGGGTGCGACCCTATGACTTCTTCCGAGAAGCTGATTTTCACGCAAACCGTGGAAGCGCTCTTCCTTCGCGCTCTCGAGAACCGGCTCACGCCCGCGTGCCGCGAGCACCTGCGTCGTGCGGGGCTGGACCTCGAGCAGAAGCTGGAGCGGACCTACACGCTGGAGCAATGGAAGGAGTTCCTTCGCATCGCCGCGGGTCACGTCTACGGCGGAGTTCCCGCCGAGGCCGCGTACTACTCGCTGGGCGAGCGCTTCATGGACGCCTACTTCGGGACCTTCTTCGGTCGCGCGCTCTTGGGCGTCGTCCGGCTCGCCGGCCCCCGGAGGATGCTGCTGCGGGCGGGGATGGGCTTTCGCGCCGGCAACAACTTCAGTGTGGTCGAAATCGTCGAGCGCAGCCCCACTTTCCTGGAGCTGCGGATGAACGACGTGCTGGCGGACCTGCCCACGTTCTCCGCGGGGCTGCTGGCGCGGGCGGTGGAGCTGTGTGGCGGCTTCCGCGTGGTGGTGCTGCCGGAGGAGTTCGACGGCACGGCGTCGACGTTCCACATCCGCTGGGCGGAGGTGACGGCGGAGGCGGCCATGCCTCCTCCCGAGGATGGGTCGGCGGGCGCGTCGCGTCCTCGCGCCTGAGGTCCCCCGAGTCCCGCGAGCCCCCCTGCCGCAATCCGCCAGGGTGGCTCGCGGAACGCCATGCTCGCGCAGCTTGCGAGCGGGCGCGACGGAGGTCCCGGGGGCACGCGCTCCCGAGTGAGGCCTCGCCGCCCTCCCCCGCGTCCCCACGCTGGCATCCGCGCTGCAGTCGCTGAGTCCCGAAGTGGAGGACTCATGGACGGCAATGGCGGTGATGTGGTGGGGAAGCTCGAGCGCGGCGCGCTCTGGGGTTGGGGCCTGGTGATTCTGGTGGCGGCGGTGCTCGCGGGGGCTGGGGTGTGGCACGGCCTGCTGCATGGCGCACCGGACACGCCCGCCGCGCCGCCGCCCGTCGCCCAGGCGCCCAGGTCGTTGGACCGGGGCCCGGACGCGCCGCTGCCTCCCGCGACGGAGCTCGACGCGCTGCTGCGCTCGCGGCTGGCGGGGGCCTCGTCCCAGCGCGAGTTCGGGGTGTGGCTGCGCGAGGCGGACCTGCTGCGCCGCTTCGTCGCCGTGGTGTCGAACATGGCCAGCGGCGAGAGCCCCCGCGCGGTGGTGGGCTTCCTGGCCCCGTCCGGCGACTTCCAGGTCCGCACGCACGAGGGTCGCACACACATCGCGAAGCGGACGTACGGCCGCCATGACGCGGTGGGCCGGGTGGTGGGCAGCCTGGACTCGACGCTGCTGGTGGACACGTACCGCGAGGTGCGGCGGCTGGCCGAGCGCCTCCACCAGGAGAGCGCGCCGCCGGGCAGCTCCTTCGAGGCCACGCTCCAGCGCGCCTTCGAGGCGGTGCTCGCGGTGCCGGTGCTCGACGGTGACGTGGAGGTCCTGGCCCGGGGCGCGCTGTACGTGTACGCGGACCCGGCGCTGGAGGCGCTCACGCCCGCGCAGAAGCACCTGCTGCGGATGGGCCCGGCGAACCTGCGCCTCATCCAGGGCAAGGTCCGCGAGGTGTCGCAGAAGCTCAACCAGCAGGCCTCGAGGCCCTGAGTCCTCCGTTGCCGCCCGAGCCGGGCACCGACACGACGTCCGGGCCCCCGGAGCAGGGGCGGCCCGGCGGGCAACATCCCCCTCTTCCGCGCGGGATGTTGCTATCTGCCCCCATGCGCCTCTCCCTCCTGCCCGTCCTGTTGCTGTGCACGGCGCTCACCGGCGTCATCGGCGGAGCCGTGTATTTCATCCAGCGGGACAGGCAGGCGCTGGTGGACCAGTTCGCCCGGGAGCGTCAGGCGCAGCTGCGCGAGGCCGCGCGCGGGGTGTCCGAGGCCCTGGAGGACGTGGGTGAGGACCTGCGCTTCACCGCCGAGCTGCTCTCCCAGCCGGGCTCGCCCGAGGAGCACCGCCGGGAGCTGCGCGCGCTGCTGGAGGCCGTGGGCCAGTACAAGGCCATCGTCGTCTTCGGCCCCGAGGGTGACGAGCGCCTGCGCCTGCTGGACCGGCGCACCGGCGAGTCCATCGCCCGGCAGTACCCCGCCCAGGCGCTGACCCTCACGGCGAAGAGCGCGCTCGAGGGACCCGCGGGCCACATCGCGTCCTCGCCGCCGTTGAGCGGGGATGTGTCCGGGTGGCTCAGGGCCTTCGCCACCGCGCTGCCGGAGGACTCGCCGGGGGGTGGCGGCGCGGTGGTGGTGCTGGTGGACGCCGAGCCCCTCTTCGCGCCGCTCAAGCTGCTCACCGCGGAGAGCGACACGAACCTCCTGCTCCTGGGCGCGCACGGCACGCCCACCGCGCTGAGCGCGCCGACGCTGGCGGCCCGCTACCAGCAACCCGGCACCGACACGCCGGGGCTGGCGCTCCTGGCCTCGCGCCTGCGCGAGGGTGAGGCGGGCTCGCTCGTCATCGACCGCGCCGAGGCGATGGTGCTGGGGCTGGGCGACGCGGAGGTGGTGGCGAGCTTCGCCCCGGTGGGCATGAAGAACGGCGCGCTGTGGCCGCTGGCGTCGCTGTCCTCCACGCGGGGGCTGCGCTCGCACGAGCGGAGCCTGGTGCTGCGGCTGTCGTTCGCGGCCTTCCTGTTCTCGTCGTTCCTCATCGCCTTCGGCGTGTACGTGGTGCTGGCGCGAAGCCGCGCGGTGGCGCTCCAGGAGAGCCTGCGGCACGCCAGCCGCTTGGCCCACCTGCACGACAAGACGCAGAAGATCCTCGACCACATCCCCACGGGCGTGCTGGCGCTGTCCACGTCGGGCCGCATCACCTCCGCCAACCAGGCGCTCAGCTCGCGGATGCCGAAGGACGTGGTGGGCTCCACGCTCGCCGCGGCCTTCCCCCAGGCCCACGCGCCCGTCATCCAGCGGCTGGAGGAGCTGGTCAACGCCGCGGGCCAGGACAACCGCGTGCGCAGCCTGCACGCCGAGCCGCTGCGCCTGTTCGAGTCGGAGGGACAGTACAACGTCCACGCGGTGCCGCTGGAGCCGCACCAGCCCGACGTGCGCACGCTGCTGGTGCTGGAGGACCTGAGCAACCTGCGCGCGCTGGAGGGGCAGCTCTTGCGCGCGGAGAAGCTCGCCACCGTGGGCGTGCTCGCGGCGGGCATCGCGCATGAAATCGGCACCCCGCTGGGCGTCATCCGCGGCCGGGCCGAGTACGTGCAGGACAAGCTGGGCCCGGAGCACCCGCAGTCCCCGGGCGTGGGCGCCATCGTCGAGCAGATCGACCGCGTCAGCCGCACCATCCGCCAGCTGCTGGACTTCTCCCGGCTGCAGCCCGCCGAGTCGCGCGCGGTGACGTTGGGGCCGCTCGTCCGCAGCGTGCAGGAGCTCTTGCGCGTCGAGGCGGAGCGGCGCCACGTGGACCTGCGGCTGGACGTGTCCCAGCCCCTGCCCCCGCTGGCGGCGGACGCGGACCAGCTCCAGCAGGTGCTCGTCAACCTGCTGCTCAACGCGTGCGACGCGTGCGAGCCCGGAGGCCAGGTGCGCCTCACCGCGACGCCGGGCGAGGCGGACACGTCCGGCGCCTGGGGGCGCGTGTGCATCACCATCGAGGACGACGGGTGCGGCATCGCCCCCCGGCACCTGCACCAGGTCTTCGACCCATTCTTCACCACCAAGAAGCGCGGCCTGGGCACGGGCCTGGGACTCACCATGGTGGCGCACATCGTGCGCAACCACGGTGGACGCATCGAGCTGGACAGCGCGCCCGGTCAAGGCACGCGAGTGATGCTGCAGTGGCCCGCCGCGGCCCCCGCGCGAGAGGAGCAACATGTCGGTTAGAGCCCGGGTCCTCGTCGTCGACGACCACGTCGAGATGGGGCAGATGCTGCAGGAGCCGCTGGCGGACGCCGGCTACACGGTGGACGTGGCGTCCGGGGGCGCGGAGGCCATCGCCCAGCTGCGCGCCGCCGTGTACGACGCGGTCATCTGCGACCTGCGCATGAAGGACGTGGACGGCTTCGACGTGCTGGAGGCCGCGCGCAAGCTGGACCCGGACCTGCCCGTGCTGATGATGACGGCCTTCGGCGGCGTGGAGAACGCCGTGGAGGCGATGAAGCGCGGCGCGTGGCACTACTTCGCCAAGCCCTTCCGCCTGGACGAGGTGCGGCTGTACGTGGGCCGGGCGCTGGAGCAGCGGCGCATGCGCGCCGAGCACCGCACGCTCAAGCAGCAGGCGGAGGACCGGGGCCGGCTGGGCGCCATGGTGGGCCGAAGCGGCGCGATGCGGGCCCTGTACGCGCTGGTGGAGCGCGTGGCCTGGTCCAGCGCGCCGGTGCTGGTGCGGGGTGAGAGCGGCAGCGGCAAGGAGCTGGTGGCCAGGGCGCTGCACTTCGAGGGCACCCGCCGCGCGGGCCCCTTCGTCGCCGTCAACTGCACCGCCCTGCCCCACGCCCTGCTGGAGAGCGAGCTGTTCGGACACGTGAAGGGCGCCTTCTCAGGCGCGACGAGCGCGCGGCGGGGGCTCTTCGTGGAGGCGGACGGCGGGACGCTGTTCCTGGATGAAATCGGGGACATGGCGCCGGAGCTCCAGGCGCGGCTGTTGCGCGTGCTGGCGGACGGCGAGGTGCGGGCGGTGGGCGCGGACGGCTCGCGCACGGTGGACGTGCGGGTGGTGGCCGCGACGCACCAGGACCTGGAGGCCCGGGTGAAGGAGGGCCGCTTCCGCGCGGACCTGTTCTACCGGCTCAACGTGGTGACGCTGCGGGCTCCGCCGCTGCGGGAGCGACCCGAGGACATCCCCGCCCTGGCCGAGCACTTCCTGGAGCAGGCCCGGGCGCGAAACCCGCGCTCGCCCGTGGAGCGCTTCGCCCAGGAGTCCCTCGCGGCGCTGTGCTCGCTGCGCTGGCCGGGCAACGTGCGCGAGCTGGAGAACCTGGTGGAGCGGCTGGTGGTGCTGGGGACCCGGGACGTGGTGGACCTGGAGCAGCTGCGGCCGCACCTGGCGGAGGGGGGTCCGGAGCCCCACCCGCTCCTGGAGGCCCAACGCGAGGTCATCCCCTTGCGCAAACTGGAGAGCGAGTACATCTCTTGGGCCGTCGCGCGCTGTGGCGGGAACAAGACACGGGCGGCGGAGCTGCTCGGAATCGACGTCTCCACGATTCACCGGCGCGAGCGTTCGGAGGGCAAATAGCCATGGGCGGCTTGGCGTTTCGCAACACCGGCTGAGCGTCGCCGGGGACGTCCCGAGTGAGGACACCCCGGCACGGCGCATGCTCAGCACGAGGCCATGCGCCCCTTCCTCTCGCTTCTCGTCGTCGTCCTCGGTCTGGTGGGTTGTGCCGCGAAGCAGCCCATCTCCACGGTCTCCACCGACTCCCAGCCCCCCCATGCTCCGGTGGCCACGCGTCCGGAGCCGGAGCGTCCCTCAGCGATGACCCCGAATCCCGACACGGACCTGCACCCCATCCGCCTGGAGCCCGTCTACTTCGAGCTCGACTCGACGACGCTGCGCCCGGAGTTCCGCGACACGCTGACGCAGCTGGCGGACGACCTTCGCCAGCGGCCGCAGGCGAAGGTGAGCATCACCGGGCACACGTGCGAGCTGGGGACCACGGAGTACAACCTGGCGCTCGGTCAGCGTCGGGCCTCGGTGGTGCGCGACTACCTGCGCCGGCTGGGGGTGGAGCCGTCGCGGCTGTCCACCCTGTCCTACGGCGAGGAGCGGCCACTCTCCACCTCCGAGCTGGAGAAGAACCGCCGCGCGGAGCTCCAGCTCTCCGGCGGCTACCTGAACTGACGCGGGGCGCCCCGTCGTGACGCGGGCGTGACGGGCCGGGGGCTGGAAACGACGACGTCCGCCACGGGCAGCGGATGCCTGGGCGGACGTCCTCGAGACTCGTGCTGGGTTTTCGTGGGGCGGGTCAGTCCAGGCCGCGCAGCAGCTTCGACTGGGCGAAGGCGGCGAGCTGCTGGGTGTTGAACTTGCCCTGCGCGATGTCGCCCACCGCGGTGGCCGCCGAGCGGACCGTGTCGACGGTGTCCGCGAGCTTGCCCACGTTGGAGGCGCCGTTGAACAGGCTGCTGACGCCGGCCAGGGGGCCACCGGCCACCATGGACAGGCCGTTGTCGATGAACTTGTCCGCGAAGGGCTTGGCCAGCTGGCCCAGGCCGAACGGGAGGTTGTCGAGCGCCTTGCCGACGATGTCCTTGAGGGGGCCGGAGATGGCGCTGAGCGCCTTGTCCAGCAGGCCCGAGACGGAGCTGAGCGCCTCGGAGACCTTGCCCACCACATCGCTGAGGCCCTTGGCCAGGCCGCTCAGGCCCTGCGCGAGGCCACCCAGGCCGCTCAGGCCCTTGGACAGCCCACCGAGCGCCTTGCCCAGGCCGCCCAGCGCGTTGCTGATGCTGTTGGCCGCCTTGCTCGCCGCGTCCGCCGCCTTGCTCGCGGCGTTGCTGGCGCTGTTCGCACCGTTCGTGCCGTTGCTACCACCTGCGCCACTGGAGCCGCCGACAGACATGGGATTTCCTCGGTAGAAATGATTATCCCCATTATCGGAGGAGCACGGAGGAAGTTGCCTCCAAGGTAGGTTCAGAGGCGATCAGGCCCCCGGGGGACGTGCTTGAGGAGGGCCTTGCGGGTCTCCTCGTCGACCTCGACCTGGGACTGGTTCTCGTCGCCGCGGAGGGAGGGCTTGCCCGCACCGGGGGCGGGCTTGGACTCGAAGCCGCTGTAGTAGGCCGGCGGAGGCCCCAGCCCCAGTTCCCCCCGGGCGGCGCCCAGGAAGAACTCGCCGACCTCCTCGATGCTGGCGGGCTCGTAACCGGACTGCTTGAGGATTTCGTCGGGGACGACCTGGAGGACGGGCTCCTTCTCCGGGTGCTGGGCGTAGTCGAGGACGAGCTCGACGTAGGCGGCCAGCTCCATGCCCACGGACTTCGCGATGCGCTGGGTGTCGGGGTCCGCGAGCAGCTCGGCGCGGACGTTCTCCACGGGACGCTTGAGGCGGGGCTTGGACTCGGACATGGAATCACTCCAGGCAACGCGGGTGACTCCCGAGGTTAGACGGACCTCGGAGCAAGCTCCAGCCTGTCTGAAATTCCAGCGATTACGACGTCACGGGACGGGGCATGGCCAGGTGGAGGAGCGGATAGGGCCGGCCCTCGCCGTCGGTGGGGCTGCGGCCCGTCTGGACGAAGCCGCAGTGGAGGTAGAAGCCCACGGCGCGGGGGTTCTGCTCGTTGACGTCGACGGTGAGCGGTCCGCGCGTGGAGACGTGGGCGAGGAGTCGTCGTCCCAGTCCGCCGCCCATGACCTGGGGGTCGACGAACAGCATCTCCACGTGGTGTCCGCTCATGCCGATGAAGGCCACGGGCCGCGTGTCCTCACAGGCGACGTGCACCTCGACGGCGGGGAGATAGACGGGCCCGAGCTTGCGGTGGATGTCCTCGAAGTCCGCGTCGCTCAGGAAGTCGTGCGTCTTGCGGACCGCGCGGCTCCAGATGTCCACGAGCGCGTCGGTGTCGGAGGGCTGGAAGGGGCGGATGGTCATGGCTCGCGGGGGGACGCGACTCGCCCGGCCTCCTGACATTCAGGGCTGGACGTCGTAGACCTTGCGCACCCGCCCCCCACCCCGCTCCAGTTCGACCTCCAGGCGCCGCTGGCTCTTGAGCAGCATGTACGTCTCCATGGCCTTCTCCAGCGAGTCGAGCTGCATGCCATTGATGCGCTGGAGGACGTCCCCGTTCTGGAGGCCGAGCTTCTCGTAGAGCGAGCCCTTCCGGATGGAGAGGACCTTGAAGCCTTGCGCCTTCCCGTCCTTGAACGCCGGCACCATCCGCGCGTCCGACAGCGTCGAGCCTCCCGTCCAGAGGTCGAGCTCCAGATACCGCCCAGGGACTTCGTAGGTGTGCTCGCCCACGCGCCGGATGTCCGCGGCTCCGGTCGAGGGCGGACGCGGCATCGGCGAAGCGGCACCCGAGGGGCCTCCCCGGTCGATGACCTCGCGTCGCCCCTGGACCGTGACGATGACGCGCTCACGCTCGATGGCGACGACCTCCGAGTCCTGGAGCACATCGCCCACGCGCAGGCTGCGCACCCGCCGACTCTCCAGGTCCTCCACCGACGCGAGCGACCAGTGCGCCTCGCGTGACATCAACGTCCCCACCAGCCTCGCGCGCCGTGCGCCAGGCGGCGGGCCTGCATCTCCCCCGGGGACACCGGGCGTCGGCAGGGCCACTCCCAGCAGCCTCGACAGCGTGTCCTCACTCAGCGGTGCGCGTGCCGCCCCTGGAGTAACCCGGATGGGGCGAGCGCTCGACGCCTCCCAGCCAGGAACAGGCGCGCTGAGATGAAACTCGGTGAACACGTGGACGATGCGCGACAGCAGGAACGCGACCGCGAGGATGAATGCGCCATGCAACCACCACGAGTGCCGCTCCAACCAATGTCTCATCGGGCCCGACCTCCTCCCCTCCAGGGATGAAGCAGGGACTGAGCAAGCACGGGGCCAGGGGCCTCCGCCGCCTGGACTTCAGACTCGACTTTCGCCCTTTTGGGGTGGGATGCCCAAGCAGGGGGCCGAGAGGAGAGAGGGCTGAGGGTTGGTAAAGA
>NZ_JAIQDH010000031.1:0-101124 GCF_020037095.1 Myxococcus sp. XM-1-1-1 | reverse complement strand
GCCGTCGACGTCTCCTTCTTCCACTGCGCTCGCGGCTCCTCCCTCTCCTCCATCCCCATCGGCAGGCCCGTCGCCAACACCCGCCTCTACGTCCTCGACTCCCAGGGGCAACCCGCCCCCGTCGGTGTCCCGGGCGAGCTCTTCATCGGCGGTGTCCAGGTCGGCCTCGGCTACTGGCGCTCCCCTCACCTCACCGCAGAGCGCTTCATCCCCGATGCCTTCAGCGACTCTCCCGGCGCTCGCCTCTACCGCACCGGTGACCTCGCTCGTTGGCTCCCCGACGGCACCCTCGAGTACCTCGGCCGCTCCGACTTCCAGGTCAAGCTGCGTGGCTTCCGCATCGAGCTCGGTGAAGTCGAGAACGCGCTGCTCGCGCACCCGTCCGTGCGCGATGCCATCGTCACCGTGCGCGAAGACGTCGCGGGTGACGCACGCCTCGTCGCCTACGTCACAGGCGACGCGGAGTCGCTGACCCAGGCGCAGTTCCGGGCACACCTCGAACCTCGGCTGCCCGAGTACATGGTGCCCTCGGTCTTCATGCACCTGGCGGCCATGCCGCTGACGCCGAGTGGCAAGGCCGACCGCAAGGCACTCCCCGCGCCGGAGCGTCTCGCCACGGCCCGCGAGTACACCGCGCCCCGCACGCCGACGGAGCAGCTCCTCGCATCCCTCTTCGCCTCCGTGCTCCACGTCGAGCGCGTCGGCGTCACCGACAGCTTCTTCGAGCTGGGCGGACACTCGCTCCTCGCCACGCAGCTCGTGTCGCGGGTGCGTCAGTCATTCGGCGTCGAGCTGCCGGTGCGGGCGCTCTTCGAGGCCTCCACGGTGGCCCAGCTCGCGACGCGCATCGAGTCCGCGCGTCAGGAGCGTCACGGCCTCCAGCTCCCGCCCTTGGCGCCCGTGCCGCGCACGGGGGAGCTGCCACTCTCGTTCGCGCAGCAGCGGCTGTGGTTCCTCGACAAGCTCCAGCCGGACAGCCCGTTCTACAACATCCCCAGCGCGCTCCAGCTCGACGGAGCGCTGGACACCGAGGCCCTCACGCGCGCGCTCCGGGAGCTCGTGCATCGCCACGAGTCGCTGCGCACCAGCTTCCACACCCGCGAGGATGGCGAGCCCGTCCAGCGCATCCATCCGGACGCCACGCTGTCGGTCTCCGTGGTGGACCTGGGCCAGTTGCCCGAGCAGGCGCGCGAGGCCGAGGCCCAGAAGCTCGCGACGCTCGAGATCCAGAAGCCCTTCGACCTGACGCGCGCGCCGCTGGTGCGGGCCACGCTGCTGCGACTCTCCGAGCAGCGTCACGTGCTGCTCGTCACCGTGCACCACATCGTCTCGGACGGTTGGTCCAGCGGCATCTTCGGCCGCGAGGTCGGCGAGCTGTACGCCGCGTTCTCGCGTGGCCTGCCGTCGCCGCTCGCGCCGCTCTCGCTCCAGTACGCCGACTACGCCGCCTGGCAGCGAGGCTGGCTGCGTGGAGACGTCCTCGCCCAGCAGGTCGCCTGGTGGCGCGAGCACCTCTCGGGGGCGCCGCATGCCCTCGAGCTGCCCACGGACCGTCCTCGTCCGGCCGTGCAGTCGGCCCACGGCGCCAACCTGCCGGTGAGGCTCGGCGCGGAGCTCACCACCGCACTTCGCACCCTGTGCCAGCGCGAGGGCGTCACGCCCTTCATGGTGTTGTTGTCCGCCTTCAATGTCCTGCTCGCCCGCTACTCGGGTCAGGACGACATCGTCGTGGGCTCGCCCATCGCCAACCGGCAGCGGGCCGAGCTCGAGGGCATCATCGGCTTCTTCGTCAACACGCTCGCGCTCCGGACCCGGACGCGGATGGACATGACGTTCCGCGAGCTGCTCGCCCAGGTGCGAGAGTCCACGCTCGCCGCCTACGAGCACCAGGACGTCCCCTTCGAGAAGCTCGTCGAGGAGCTCCAGCCGCAGCGCGACCTCAGCCGCTCGCCGCTCTTCCAGGCCATGCTCGGTCTGCAGACGGCCCGCGCCGAGGGCGTCCCAGCCGGAGCCCCTCGCAGCCTCGAGGTCGACAGCGGAACTGCCAAGTTCGACCTCTCGCTGCTGCTGGTCGACACCGGCGACGACATCCACGGTCTGCTCGAGTTCAACACGGACCTGTTCGACCGGAGCACGGCCCAGCGCATGGGTGAGCACCTCACCCGACTGCTCGCCTCGGCGGTCTCCGACGCGAGCCAGTCGCTCGCCCGACTGCCGCTGCTGAGCACCCACGAGCGTCAGCAGCTCCTCACGGAGTGGAACGACACGGCGCACGCGCCGCACGTGCCCGTGGCCATCCACCACCCCGTGGAGGTCCAGGCCGCGCGGACGCCCGAGGCCATCGCGGTCTCGGACGGCACGACGGCGCTTACCTACGCCCAGCTCGACGCGCGGGCCAACCAGCTCGCGCACGTGCTGCGTCAGCATGGTGTCTTCGCGGGCGCCACGGTCGGCATCTGCCTGGAGAAGTCGCTCGACATGGCGGTGGCGGTCCTCGCCACGCTGAAGGCCGGAGCGGCCTACCTGCCGCTCGACCCGAACTACCCTGCGGAGCGCCTCGCTTTCATGCTGGAGGACTCGGGTACGCGCGTCGTCCTGTCGCACTCCAGCCTCCGGGATTCGCTCCCGGTCGCCGGCTCCGTGCGGAACCTCCTCCTCGATATCGAGGCCGAGGTCATCACCACGAAGCCCACGCACGCGCTCACGGTGACGCTGTCGCCCGATGCGCCCGCGTACGTCATCTACACGTCCGGCTCCACAGGCCGGCCCAAGGGTGTCGCGCTGCCGCATCGAGCGCTGAGCAACCTGTTCACGTGGCAGCTCCGCCAGTCGCGCAAGCCCCAGGCCACGACGCTCCAGTTCGCGTCGCTCAGCTTCGACGTGTCCTGCCAGGAGCTGTTCTCCACGTGGTGGGCGGGTGGAACGCTCGTGCTGCCCACGGGCGGGCTGCGCCAGGACGTGCCCGCGCTGCTCGACTTCCTCCAGGCGCAGGGCGTGGAGCGACTGTTCCTCCCGTTCGTCGCGCTCCAGGCCATCGCCGACGCCGTCGCGCACGGCGCCACGCTGCCCGTGTCCCTGCGCGAGGTCGTCACGGCCGGTGAGCAGCTCCAGGTCACTCCCGCGCTCGTGGCCCTCTTCGAGCGGCTGCCCGGGTGCGTGCTCGAGAACCAGTACGGCCCGTCCGAGACGCACGTCGTCTCCGCGCACCGACTCCAGGGTGCGCCCGCGTCCTGGCCGCGCCTGCCGTCCATCGGCGCGCCGCTGCCGCACACGCAGTTGTTCGTGCTGGATGCGATGGGACAGCCGACGCCCATCGGCGTGCCGGGCGAGCTCCACATCGGCGGCGAGCACCTGGCGCTCGGCTACCCGGGCCGTCCAGAGCTGACGGCCGAGAAGTTCGTCCCGCATCCGTTCAGCAAGGCTCCGGGCGCGCGGCTCTACCGCACCGGTGACTCCGCGCGCTGGAAGGCGGACGGCACCGTCGAGTTCCTGGGACGCCTGGACGGTCAGGTGAAGCTGCGAGGCTTCCGCGTCGAGCTGGGCGAGGTCGAGGCCTCGCTGCGTGCGCTCCCGGGAATCCGGGACGCGGCGGCCGTGGTGCGCGAGGACGTGCCCGGCGACAAGCGCCTGGTGGGCTACGTCGTTCCCACGGGGGAGTCCGGTGTCGCGCTGACTCCGGGCGCGCTGCGCTCGGCGCTGCTCGGACAGTTGCCCGAGTACATGGTGCCGTCCGTCTTCCTCACGCTGGACGCGCTCCCGCTGACGCCCAGCGGAAAGATTGCCCGGCGGCTGCTGCCGGCGCCCGACGCGGAGAGCCTGCGCGGAGACGCGACGTTCATCGCGCCCCGCACGCCCGCGGAAGAGAAGCTCGCGGAGCTGTTCGCCGCCGTGCTCAAGCTGCCGCGCGTGGGTGCCACCGACAGCTTCTTCGCGCTGGGTGGACACTCGCTGCTCGCCACGCAGGTCGTCTCGCGCATCCGGGCCGCGTTCAACGTGGAGCTCCCGCTGCGAGAGCTGTTCGAGGCGCCCACCGTCGCGGGCCTCGCCGAGCGCCTGGAGCAGTACGCCGCCGAGACGAAGGTGCCGCCGCTCGTCCCGGCGGACCGGAGCCGGCCGCTGCCGCTGTCCTTCGCGCAGCAGCGCCTTTGGTTCCTCGACAAGCTCCAGCCGGACAGCCCGACGTTCAACATGCCCATCGCGCTGCGGCTCGAGGGTGTGGTGGACGTCGAGGCCCTGCGACAGGCCATCACCGAGCTCGTGCGCCGTCACGAGGTGCTGCGCACCACGTTCCAGGAAGGCCCTGTCCAGGTCATCCACGCACCCGCACCGGTGCCGATGCCCGTCGAGGACCTGTCCTCGCTGACGGGTGAGGCTCGCGAGGCGGAGGTCCAGCGGCGCGTGCTCGCCGAGGCGAAGCGCCCGTTCGACCTGGGCCGCGGCCCCGTGCTGCGCGCGTCGCTGCTGCGGCTGGAGGCCACGCAGCACGTGCTGATGCTGACGCTGCATCACATCGCCACGGACGGCTGGTCCATGGGGCTGCTGGTGCGCGAGTCCACCGAGCTCTACGCGTCGTTCGTGACGGGCCAGCCCGCGCGGCTGCCCGAGCTGCCCATCCAGTACGCCGACTACGCGGCGTGGCAGCGTGAATGGCTGCAGGGTGACGCGCTCGAGGCCCAGCTCTCGTGGTGGCGGACGCACCTGTCCGGCGCGGCGCCGCAGCTGGACCTGCCCACCGACTTCCCCCGTCCCGTGGTGCAAGGATTCCAGGGCGCGATGGTGGGCCGAGTCCTGCCGCGCTCGCTGGTGGATTCACTCCAGGCGCTGTGCCGTGAAGAGGGCTCCACGCTGTTCATGGCGTTGCTCGCGGGCTTCCAGGTCGTGCTGTCGCGCTACTCGGGCCAGGAGGACTTCGTCCTCGGCACGGACATCGCGAACCGCAACCGCGCGGAGACCGAGGGCCTCATCGGCTTCTTCATCAATCAGCTCGCCCTGCGCGCGCGGCTGGGTGGAGACCCGTCGTTCCGCGAGCTGCTCTCACGCGTGAAGACGGACACGCTGGGCGCGTACGCGCACCAGGACCTGCCCTTCGAGGAGCTGGTCAAGGACCTCAACCCCGGTCGAGGCCTGGGCTTCGCTCCGCTCTTCCAGGTCAAGCTGGTGCTCCAGAACCAGCCGGACACGGAGCTGGAGGTCCCTGGCCTCACCTTCCGTCCGCTGGGCAGCGGCACGGGCACCGCGCGACTCGACCTCACGCTGTCCATCACCGAGTCCGCGCACGGCCTCTCCTGCTCGGCCGAGTACCGCACGGACCTGTTCACCGCGGAGACCATCGACGGCCTGATTCGCCACCTCGGCAATGTGCTGGAGGCCGCGACGACGAAGCCCTCGGCCCGAATCTCCACGCTCCCCCTCATGCGACAG
This sequence comes from Myxococcus sp. XM-1-1-1, assembly GCF_020037095.1. Taxonomy (NCBI): domain Bacteria; kingdom Pseudomonadati; phylum Myxococcota; class Myxococcia; order Myxococcales; family Myxococcaceae; genus Myxococcus; species Myxococcus sp. XM-1-1-1. Next base: position 95,703 of record NZ_JAIQDH010000031.1, on the reverse strand, counting down.
GAGGAGCAGCAGCGCGTGCTGGTAGAGTGGAACGACTCCGCTCGCGACTTCCCGCGCGAGGCCACGGCGCATTCACTCTTCGAGGCCCAGGCTCGGCGTACGCCAGAGGCCGAGGCGCTTCGCTTCGAGGGCGAGTCCCTGACGTTCGCGCAGCTCGACTCGCGCGCCAATCAGCTCGCCCACCACCTGCGCTCGCTCGGCGTCAGGCCCGAGGTCCCCGTCGCGCTCTGCCTCGAGCGTTCGCTCGACCTCGTCGTCTCCATGCTCGCCATCCTCAAGGCTGGCGGCGCCTGGGTGCCTCTCGATCCGTCCTACCCCGTCGAGCGGCTGTCCTTCATCCTCCGAGACTGCTCCGCGCCCGTCCTCCTCACCACCGAGTCCCTGGCCGACGAGCTTCCCGTGTCGACGCAGCAGCTCGTCCTGCTCGACTCCGACTCTCGCTTCATCTCGCGGCAGCCGACGTCTGCACCTGACTCCGGCGCGGTGGCCGACAACCTCGCCTACGTCATCTACACCTCCGGCTCCACCGGCACTCCCAAGGGCACCCTCCTTCAGCACCGCGGCTTCTCCAACACCGCGCTCGCCGCGGGCCGCCGCCACGGCTTCTCTCCCGCCTCTCGCGTCCTCCAGTTCGCCTCCTTCAGCTTCGACGCCTCCGTCGCTGAAATCTTCGGCGCGCTCCTCGCCGGCTCCACCCTCGTCCTCGCTCCTCGCGAGCGCCTCATGCCAGGCGCTCCTCTTCGCGACCTGCTCCGCGACGAGTCCATCTCCGCCGTCACCCTCACCCCCTCCGTCCTCGCCCAGCTCCACCCCGAGGACTTCCCCTCTCTCTCCACCCTCATCTCCGCCGGCGAGGCCTGCCCTCCCGAGCTCGTCTCCCGCTGGGGCTCCCGCGTCCGCCTCCTCAACGCCTACGGCCCCACCGAAGTCACCGTCTGCGCCTCCATCTCCCAGCCCCTTCTCCCTGGCCAGACGCCCTCCATCGGCACCCCCTGGGACAACGTCCGTCTCTTCATCCTCGACGCCTCCCTGCGGCCTCTCCCCGTCGGCGTCCCCGGCCAGCTCTGCATCGACTCCGTCGGCCTCGCTCGTGGCTACCTCCACCGCGCGGACCTCACCGCTGAGCGCTTCGTCCCCAACCCCTTCTCCCTCGTCCCCGGCGCCCGCCTCTACCTCACCGGTGACAAGGCCCGCTGGCTCCCCAACGGCACCCTCGACTTCCTCGGCCGCCTCGACTCCCAGGTGAAGCTGCGCGGCTTCCGCATCGAGCTGGGCGAAGTCGAAGCCGCCCTCCTCCTCCACCCCTCCGTCTCCCAGGCCGTCGCCTCCATCCGCACCGAAGCCTCCGGCGACAAGCGCCTCGTCGCCTACGTCGTCGGTGAGGACGTCGACGTCTCCGTCCTTCGCGACTTCCTCAAGCTGCGCCTGCCCGAGCACATGGTGCCTTCCGCCATTGCACAGCTCGACGCACTCCCCCTCACTCCCAACGGCAAGGTCGACCGCGACGCACTGCCCTCGCCCGACGCGTCCATCGCCGCCCCCGTGCGCGAGTACGTCGCGCCGCGCACGCCCACGGAGATTCGCCTCGCCGCGCTCTGGGCGGAGCTGCTCCACGTCGAGCGCGTCGGCCTCACCGACGACTTCTTCGAGCTCGGTGGCCACTCCCTCCTCGCCACGCAATCGCTGTCTCGACTCCAGGCCACGTTCGGCATCGAGGTGCCGCTGCGTGAGCTGTTCGAGGCGCCCACGGTGGAGAAGCTCGCGGCGCGTGTGGAGGTGCTCGTCCAGGCCGGAGCAACCACTCCTCGCGCACCGGAGCTGACGCCTGTCGCGCGCACGGGCAACCTGCCGCTGTCCTTCGCCCAGCGTCGGCTGTGGTTCCTGGATCAGCTCGAGCCGGGCACCGCTCTCTACAACCTGCCCGCGGCCATCCGGCTGGAAGGCGCGGTCGAGGTCTCCGCGCTGGAGCAGGCCTTCGCCGCGCTCGTGCGACGCCACGAGGCGCTGCGCACCACGTTCCCCGCGAACGCGGATGGCAGTCCGCATCAGGCCATCGCGGAGGAAGCGACGCTGAACGTCGCCCTGGTGGACCTGTCCACGCTCCCCTCCGCGCAGCGTGAGGAAGAAGCCCGGCGACTCGCGCTCGCCGAGGCACGCAAGCCGTTCGACCTCGCCCGAGGTCCGCTGCTGCGCGTGACGCTCCTCCGTCTGGACGAGCGCCTGCATGTGCTGCTGCTGACGATGCACCACATCGTCTCCGACGGCTGGTCCACGGGTGTGCTCGTGCGCGAGGCCGCGGAGCTGTACAGCGCGGCTCGCGAGGGGCGCACGGCGTCCCTCCCGACGCTGCGCGTGCAGTACGCCGACCATGCGGCGTGGCAGCACCAGTGGCTCGGCGCCGGTGAGCTGGAGCGTCAGCTCACGTACTGGAAGACCCAGCTCGCGGGAGCCAACCACGTGCTGGCGCTCCCCACGGACCGTCCCGTGCCTCCGATGCAGACGCAGGCCGGCGCCACGCATCCCGTGCGGCTGTCCCCGGAGGTCTCCTCCGCCGTGGCGGCCCTGGGGCAGCAGCTCGGCGCCACGCCCTTCATGGTGGTCCTCGCCGCGTTCCAGGCGTTCCTGTACCGCGTCACGGGCCAGGATGACGTGCTCGTGGGTTCGCCGGTGGCGGGTCGCAATCGCCCGGAGACCGAGGGCCTCATCGGCGTGTTCATCAACACGCTCGTGCTGCGTGGCCAGATGTCCGGAGCCATGTCGTTCCGCGCGCTCGTCGAGCAGGCCCGCGAGGCCGCGCTCGGCGCCCTCACGCATCAGGACGTCCCGTTCGAGCACCTGGTGGAGGAGCTGCAGCCCGCGCGCAGCCTGAGCCACTCGCCGCTCTTCCAGGTGATGTTCGCGCTGCAGAACACGCCCGTGCCGTCGCTGACGCTGCCGGAGCTGTCGCTCACGCCGGCGGACGTGGACCCGGGCATCGCGAAGTACTCCCTGTCCCTGGCCCTCCAGGAGACGCCCGCGGGCCTCATGGGCGGCTTCGAGTACAACACGGACCTGTTCGACGCCCGGACGCTCGAGGCGATGACGGGTCAGTTCACCCGCCTGCTGGAGGCCGCGGTCTCCACGCCGGACGTCTCGCTCGCCGCGCTGCCGCTGCTCTCCGCCGAGGAGCGACACCAGCTCCTGGTGCAGTGGAACGACACGCGCTCCGACTTCCCGCGCGACAGCTCCGTCTTCACGTGGTTCCAGGCGCGCGCGGCGCGGTCGCCCGAGGCCGTGGCGCTCGAGTGGACCGGCGGGACGCTCACGTATCGGGAGCTGGAGCGGCGTGCCCTCGCGCTCGCGGAGCTGCTGCGTCAGCGGAACGTGGGCCCCGAGGTGCGCGTGGGTCTGTTCGCGCGCCGCTCGCCGGAGCTGGTCATCGGCGTACTGGGCGTGCTCGCGGCCGGAGGCGTGTGGGTCCCGCTGGATCCCTCCTCTCCGTCCGAGCGCCTCGGCATGATGCTGGAGGACACCACCCCCGCGGTGGTGCTGACCCAGCGCGCGCTGCGTACGGCGCTGCCGTCGACGCGCACGGTCCTCGTCCTCGAGGACCTGGTGGGGGCCGACGCGGTGGCGAGCAGCACGTTCACCGCACCGGGCCTCGCCTCCGAGAACGCGGCCTACGTCCTGTTCACGTCCGGCTCGACGGGTCGTCCCAAGGGCGTGGTGGTCCCGCACCGCGCGCTCGCGCGTCACACGGCCTGGTTCACGAAGAGCCTGGGACTGGGCCCGGCGGACCGCGTGCTCCAGAAGACGGCGCCCGGCTTCGACGCCGTGGTGCCGGAGCTGCTCTCCACGCTGGCCAGCGGCGCAACGCTGGTGCTGCCGCCGTCCTCAGCGGACCTGGACATGGACGCGCTCTTGTCCGTGCTCGCGAACCAGCGGGTGACGGTGCTCCAGCTCGTCCCGTCTCAGCTCCGCCTCCTGGTGGAGTCCGAGCGACTCGAGCGGGCCTCGGGTCTGCGAGTGCTCGTGTCGGGTGGTGAGGCGCTGTCCGCCGAGCTGGCGCGACGGGTGCGCACGCAGTGGCCCGGGACTGGGTTGGCCAACTGCTACGGCCCCACCGAGACGACCGTCGACGCCACGTCGTGGACGGTGAGCGGGGACATCCAGGGTGCCACCGCGCCCATCGGTGGTCCCATCGCGGACACGCAGGTGTACGTGCTGGATGCGCATGGCCAGCCCGTGCCCGTGGGAGTCACGGGTGAGCTGTTCATCGGAGGCGAGGGCGTGGCGCGGGGCTACATCGGCCAGGCCGCGATGACCGCCGAGCGCTTCGTGCCCGACGCGTTCTCTTCCGTCCCTGGAGCACGGCTGTACGCCACGGGCGATCAGGTCCGCTGGCGTCGAGACGGCGTGCTGGAGTTCCTCGGCCGCGCGGACGACCAGGTGAAGGTGCGCGGCTTCCGCATCGAGCTGGCGGAGATCGAGTCCGCCCTGCTCGCGCATCCCGAAGTGCGCGAGGCCGTGGTGCTCGTGCGCGAGGACCGTCCCGGCGACAGGCGCATCGTGGGCTACGTCGTGGCGCCCGCCTCGCTCGACACCGCCGCGCTGCGGACGTTCGTCGCACAGCGGCTGCCCGAGTACATGGTCCCGTCCTCTCTGCGGGTCCTCGATGCGCTGCCGCTCACGAGCAACGGCAAGGTGGACCGCAAGGCCCTGCCTGTTCCCGAGCAGACCGGGTCCGTCACGGACGACGCACAGGTCGCGCCAGGAACCCCCACCGAGGAGCTGCTCGCGGGCCTCTTCGCCCAGGTGCTGGGTGTGTCACGTGTCAGCACCACCGCGAGCTTCTTCGAGCTCGGTGGCCACTCGCTGCTCGCCACGCAGCTCGTCTCGCGCGTGCGCTCCGCCTTCCAGGTCGACCTGCCCCTGCGGGACCTCTTCGAGTCGCCGACGGTCCAGGCGCTCGCCCAGCGCATCGACACGGCGCTGAGCACGGGCGCGCGGCTCCAGCGTCCGCCGCTCACCGCGCTGCCTCGCGAGGGAGCTGCACCGAGGGCGTTCGTCCAATCCTTCGCCCAGCAGCGGCTGTGGTTCCTCGACCAGTTGGACCCGGGGAGCCCCGCGTACAACATGCCCATCGCGCTGCGGCTCGAGGGTGTCGTGGACACGCGGGCCCTGGAGCGGGCGTTCACGGAGATGGTGCGGCGTCACGAGTCGCTGCGCACCACGTTCCGAGCGGGTCCCGAGCAGGTCGTCCATGCACCGTCGCCGGTGACGGTGCCCGTGGTGGAGGTGTCCTCGCTCGACGAGGACCAGGTCCAGCGTTGGGTCGATGAGGAGGCGCGTCGTCCGTTCGACCTCGCGCGCGGTCCGCTCCTGCGCGCGAAGCTGCTGCGCCTGGGTGAGCAGCGCCACATCCTGCTCCTGACGATGCATCACATCGTCTCGGATGGCTGGTCCATGGGCGTGCTCGTGCGTGAGACGGCGGCACTCTACGCCGCGTTCCGCGCGGGCCAGCCTTCTCCGCTGCCCGAGCTGTCCATCCAGTACGCCGACTACGCGACCTGGCAGCGCGCGTGGCTGCAGGGCGAGGCGCTCGAGGCCCAGGTCTCGTGGTGGAAGGAGCACCTGGCCGGGGCACCTCCGCTGCTGGAGCTGCCCACGGACTTCCCGCGCCCGGCGCGTCAGGGCTTCGGTGGCGCCCTGGTGTCGCGCGTGCTGCCGCGCTCGCTCGTCGAGTCGCTCCAGGCACTGTGCCGTCGTGAGGGCTCCACGCTCTTCATGGCGCTGATGGCGGGCCTCCAGGCCGTCCTGTCCCGCTACTCGGGCCAGGAGGACTTCGTCGTGGGAACGGGTATCGCCAACCGTCACCAGGCCGAGACCGAGGACCTCATCGGCTTCTTCATCAACCAGCTCCCGCTACGCGCGCGACTGGGTGGCAATCCGTCCTTCCGCGAGCTGCTCTCGCGCGTGAGGAAGGACACGCTGGGCGCCTACGCGCACCAGGACCTGCCGTTCGAGGAAGTGGTCAAGGCCGTCAACCCGGAGCGCAACCCCGCGCACGCGCCGCTCTTCCAGGTGGCGCTGGTGCTCCAGAACCAGCCGGACTCGGAGCTGAAGCTCCCCGACCTCACCTTCCACCTGCAGCCCGCCAACACGGGCACGTCGCGGCTGGACCTCACGCTCTCCGCAGCGGAGACGGCACAGGGTCTGTCCTTCGGCGTCGAGTACCGCACGGACCTGTTCACCGCGGAGACCGTGGATGCGCTGATTCGCCACCTGGGGGTCCTGCTCGAGAAGGCCGTGGAGCGACCCGAGGCGCCTGTCGCCTCGCTGTCCCTGCTCACCGAGGCGGAGCAGCAGCGCGTGCTGGTGGAGTGGAACGACTCCGCCCGCGACTTCCCGCGCGAGGCCACCGCGCATTCGCTCTTCGAGGCCCAGGCTCGGCGTACGCCGGAGGCCGAGGCGCTTCGCTTCGAGGGCGAGTCCCTCACCTTCGCGCAGCTCGACTCGCGCGCCAATCAGCTCGCCCACCACCTGCGCTCGCTCGGTGTCAGGCCCGAGGTCCCTGTCGCGCTCTGCCTGGAGCGCTCGCTCGACCTCGTCGTCTCCATGCTCGCCATCCTCAAGGCTGGCGGCGCCTGGGTGCCTCTCGATCCGACGTATCCCGCCGAGCGACTGTCCTTCATCCTCCGAGATTGCTCCGCGCCCGTCCTCCTCACCACCGAGGCGCTCGCGAAGCAGCTTCCTGTCTCGACGCAGCGGCGTGTGCTGATCGACTCGGAGGCCGCGAAGATTGCGACCCAGTCGACGTCGGCACCTGACTCCGACGCGGTGGCCGACAACCTCGCCTACGTCATCTACACCTCCGGCTCCACCGGCACCCCCAAGGGCACCCTCCTTCAGCACCGCGGCTTCTCCAACACCGCGCTCGCCGCGGGCCGCCGCCACGGCTTCTCTCCCGCCTCTCGCGTCCTCCAGTTCGCCTCCTTCAGCTTCGACGCCTCCGTCGCTGAAATCTTCGGCGCGCTCCTCGCCGGCTCCACCCTCGTCCTCGCTCCTCGCGAGCGCCTCATGCCAGGCGCTCCTCTTCGCGACCTGCTCCGCGACGAGTCCATCTCCGCCGTCACCCTCACCCCCTCCGTCCTCGCCCAGCTCCACCCCGAGGACTTCCCCTCTCTCTCCACCCTCATCTCCGCCGGCGAGGCCTGCCCTCCCGAGCTCGTCTCCCGCTGGGGCTCCCGCGTCCGCCTCCTCAACGCCTACGGCCCCACCGAAGTCACCGTCTGCGCCTCCATCTCCCAGCCCCTTCTCCCTGGCCAGACGCCCTCCATCGGCACCCCCTGGGACAACGTCCGTCTCTTCATCCTCGACGCCTCCCTGCGGCCTCTCCCCGTCGGCGTCCCCGGCCAGCTCTGCATCGACTCCGTCGGCCTCGCTCGTGGCTACCTCCACCGCGCGGACCTCACCGCTGAGCGCTTCGTCCCCAACCCCTTCTCCCTCGTCCCCGGCGCCCGCCTCTACCTCACCGGTGACAAGGCCCGCTGGCTCCCCAACGGCACCCTCGACTTCCTCGGCCGCCTCGACTCCCAGGTGAAGCTGCGCGGCTTCCGCATCGAGCTGGGCGAAGTCGAAGCCGCCCTCCTCCTCCACCCCTCCGTCTCCCAGGCCGTCGCCTCCATCCGCACCGAAGCCTCCGGCGACAAGCGCCTCGTCGCCTACGTCGTCGGTGAGGACGTCGACGTCTCCGTCCTTCGCGACTTCCTCAAGCTGCGCCTGCCCGAGCACATGGTGCCTTCCGCCATTGCACAGCTCGACGCACTCCCCCTCACTCCCAACGGCAAGGTCGACCGCGACGCACTGCCCTCGCCCGACGCGTCCATCGCCGCCCCCGTGCGCGAGTACGTCGCGCCGCGCACTCCCACCGAGATTCGCCTCGCCGCGCTCTGGGCGGAGCTGCTCCACGTCGAGCACGTCGGCCTCACCGACGACTTCTTCGAGCTCGGTGGCCACTCCCTCCTCGCCACGCAGCTCGTCTCCCGCATCCGCGCGAGCTTCGGCGTGGAACTCGCGCTGAGAGACCTGTTCTCCGTGCCGACCATCGAAGCGCTCGCCCAGCGCGTCGACGAGGCCATCCTCGCGGGCAAGAGCGTCCAGCTCCCGCCGCTGGTCCCGGTGTCGCGTGAGAACGGACCGCTGCCGCTGTCGTTCGCGCAGCAGCGGCTCTGGTTCCTCGACCGCTTCCAGCCGGACAGCGCCTTCTACAACATCCCCTCCGCGCTCCGGCTCGACACGATGGTGGACCTCGACGCGCTCATCCGCGCGCTCCAGGAGCTGGTCCACCGTCACGAGGCGCTGCGCACCAGCTTCCACACCCGCGAGGACGGTGAGCCCTACCAGCACGTCCATCCGCGCGTGGAGCTCGCCGTCCCCGTCGTGGACCTGAGCCGCATGCCGGAGTCCGCGCGCGAGGCCGAGGCCCTGAAGCTGGCCACCGCCGAGGCGCAGAAGCCGTTCGACCTGACGCGCGTCCCGCTGCTGCGCACCACGCTGCTGAAGCTGGCCCCCGAACAGCACGTGCTGCTCGTCACGGTGCACCACATCGTCTCGGACGGTTGGTCCAGCGGCATCCTCTCGCGCGAGGTCGGCGCGCTGTACTCCGCCTTCAGCCAGGGTCTGCCTTCACCGCTGGCGCCCCTGCCGCTCCAGTACGCGGACTACGCGGCCTGGCAGCGCGGCTGGCTGCGTGACGAGACGCTCGCCGCCCAGGTGGGCTGGTGGAGCCAGAACCTCTCGGGCGTGCCCCACGCCCTGGAGCTGCCCACGGACCGGCCTCGACCTCCCGTGCAGACCTCGCACGGCGCCAGCTTCCCCGTGAAGCTCGGGGCCGAGCTGTCCGCCGCGCTCCACGCCCTGTGCAAGCAGGAGGGCATCACGCCGTTCATGGCGCTGCTCACCGGCCTGCACGTCCTGCTCGCCCGTTACTCGGGACAGGACGACATCGTCGTCGGCTCGCCCATCGCGAACCGCCGCCAGGCGGAGCTGGAGAACATCGTCGGCTTCTTCGTCAACACGCTGGCCCTGCGCGCGCGGCTCACATCCGGCATCACCTTCCGCGCCTTGCTGGCGCAGGTGAAGGAGACCACGCTCGGCGCCTACGCCCACCAGGACGTGCCCTTCGAGAAGCTGGTGGAGGAGCTGAAGCTGGAGCGCGACCTGAGCCGCTCGCCGCTGTTCCAGGTCATGCTCGCCCTCCAGAACACGCCTCGCGGCGAGCGTGTCACCCAGGCGCGCGGCGCCGATGCGCTCCGCTCGGTGGACGTCGACAGCGGGACGGCGAAGTACGACCTGTCGCTGCTGCTGGGTGACTCGGGCCAGGAGATCGAGGGCCTCGTCGAGTTCAACACCGACCTGTTCGACGCGAGCACCGCGCGGCGCATGGGCGCGCACTGGGTGCGGCTGCTCCAGTCCGCCGTCGAGAACCCGGACCAGTCGCCGTGGAGCCTGTCGCTCTTGAGCCGCGAGGAGGAGCGCCAGCTCCTCGTCGAGTGGAACGACACGTCGCGCGAGGCCCACACCGCCACGACGATGCACGGCCCGGTGGAGGCCCAGGTCGCGCGCACGCCGGACGCCATCGCCATCACGGATGGCCAGCGCTCGCTGACGTACGCAGTGCTCGACCAGCGCGCCAACCAGCTCGCGCATCACCTGGTCCAGCACGGCGTGACGCCTGGGAGCGCCGTGGGAATCTGCGTGGACAAGAGCCTGGACATGGCCATCGCCGTGCTCGCGACGCTCAAGGTCGGCGCGTACTACGTGGCGCTGGACCCCACGTACCCCGCGGACCGGCTCGCGTTCATGCTCGAGGACACGCGCGCTCCGGTGGTCCTCACGCAGTCGCACCTGGGCGGGAGCCTGCCGTCCAAGAGCCTGGCCCGCCGCATCGCGCTCGATACCGAAGCGGTGCTCATCGCGCGGCAGCCGACGGATGCCCTCGCGCGTGACGTGTCGCCCGAGGCGAACGCGTACGTCATCTACACGTCCGGAAGCACGGGCATCCCCAAGGGCATCGTCATGCCCCACCGGGCGCTCAGCTACATGTTGGCGTGGCAGATCCGCCAGTCGCCGCGTCCGCGGGCCACCACGCTCCAGTTCGCGTCGCTCAACTTCGACGTGTCCATCCAGGAGCTGTTCGCGTCCTGGTGGGTCGGCGCCCGGGTGGTGCTGCCCACGGACACGCTGCGACGGGACATCCCCGCGCTGCTCGACTTCATGGACCGCCAGGGCGTGGAGCGGCTGTTCCTGCCGTTCGTCGCCCTGCAGGCCATGGCCGACTCCGTGGCCCACGGCGCCACGCTGCCGCGCGCGCTGTGCGAGGTCATCACGGCCGGCGAGCAGCTCCAGGTGAACGCCACCCTCGCCGCGATGTTCGAGAAGCTGCCGGGCTGCACGCTCGAGAACCAGTACGGCCCGTCGGAGGCGCACGTCGTCTCCGCGTACCGGATGCGCGGCCCGCCGGCCTCGTGGCCCCGGCTGCCTCCCGTCGGCAGCCCGCTGGGTCACACGCAGCTCTACATCCTCGACCCGCTCGGTCAGCCCGCGCCCATCGGCGTCGCCGGTGAGGTCTTCGTCGGCGGCAGCCACCTGGCCCACGGCTACCTGGCCCGGCCGGACATCACCGCCGCCGCCTTCGTGCCGAACCCGTTCAGCGGCATCCCCGGCGACCGGCTCTACCGCACCGGTGACTCCGCGCGGTGGACGGCGGACGGCAACCTGGAGTTCCTCGGCCGCATCGACTTCCAGGTGAAGGTGCGCGGCTTCCGCGTGGAGCTGGGCGAGGTCGAGTCCGTCCTGCGCACCGCTCCGGGTGTTCGCGACGCGGCCGCCGCCGTGCGCGAGGACGTGCCGGGCGACAAGCGACTCGTGGCCTACGTCGTCCCCGTCCCCGCGGACGAGGCCCCTGCCTCCGCGACGACGGCGGAGACGCTCCGGACGTTCCTGCTCAAGCGCCTGCCCGAGTACATGGTGCCCTCCGCGTTCGTCACGCTGGAGGCCCTGCCGCTGACGCCCAGCGGGAAGCTGGCCCGCAAGCTCCTGCCCGCGCCGGACGCGGAGAGCCTGCGCACGGACGCGTCCTTCGTCGCCCCGCGCACGCCGGTGGAGGAGAAGCTGGCGCAGCTGTTCGCGACGGTGCTGAAGCTGGCGCGCGTCAGCATCACGGAGAACTTCTTCGAGCTGGGTGGCCACTCCCTGCTGGCCACGCAGGTCACCTCGCGCATCCGCTCCACCTTCGCGGTGGAGTTGCCCGTGCGCGAGCTGTTCGAGGCGCCCACCGTGGCCGCGCTGGCCCAGCGCGTGGACACCGCCCTGCGCACCGGCGCGACGACGGCCGCTCCGCCCATCCAGCGCGTGGCTCGCGACGGCAAGCTGCCCCTGTCCTTCTCGCAGCAGCGCGTGTGGTTCCTGGATCAGCTGGAGCCGGGCAGCCCCGCGTTCAACATCCCCGCCGCGCTGGTGCTCTCCGGAGCGCTCGACGTGGAGGTGCTGCGCCGGACGCTCGAGGCCGTCGTGCACCGTCACGAGGCCCTGCGCACCACGTTCCGCGCGGAGTCGGACGGCCCCGAGCAGGTCATCCACGCGCCCGCGCCGTTCGTGCTGCCGCTGACCGACCTGCGCGCCCTGGCACCCGAGCAGCGTGAGGCCGAGGCCCGCCGCCGCGCGGGCGAGCATGCGCTCCAGTCGTTCGACCTGAGCACCGGGCCGCTGCTTCGCGCCGAGCTGTTGGTGCTCGCGGAGCGTGAGCACCTGCTGCTGCTCAACCTGCATCACATCGTGTCGGACGGCTGGTCCATCAGCGTCATCGTGCGCGAGATGTCCACGCTGTACGGCGACCTCCAGGCCGGCCGGACGCCGAGCCTCCCCGAGCTCCCGCTCCAGTACGCGGACTTCGCCGCGTGGCAGCGCGGGTGGCTGGAGGGCGCGGAGCTGGACCGCCAGCTCGCGTGGTGGCAGCGGCAGTTGGACGGCGCGCCACAGGACCTGGAGCTGCCCACCGACAGGCCGCGCACGCACCTGTCGCGGCCTCGGGGTGGCGTGGTGTCCCTGGCCATTGCGCCCGCGAAGGCGGAGGCCATCGAGGCCTTCTGCCACCGCGAGGGCCTGACGCCGTTCATGTTCTTCCTGGGTGCGTTCCAGCTCCTGCTGTCGCGCTACTCGGGCCAGGACGACATCTCCGTCGGCTCGCCCGTGGCGGGACGCAACCGCGCGGAGCTGGAGGGCCTGGTCGGCTTCTTCCTCAACACGCTCGTCCTGCGCACGAAGCTGGACGGTGACCCGACGGTGCGCGAGCTGCTGGCCCGCGTGCGCGAGACGGCGCTCGGGGCCTATGCGCACCAGCACCTGCCCTTCGAGCAGCTCCAGCCGCTGCGTGACCTGCAGCAGTCACCGCTGTTCCGGGTGATGTTCATCCTCCAGAACACCCCGGACGCGGACGTGTCCCTGCCCGGCCTGGAGCTGCGTCCCGGCCCCGACGAGGGCCATGTCGCCAAGTTCGACATGACGCTCTCGCTGGGTCGAAACAGCGCGGGCTTCACGGGTGAGCTCGACTACCAGGTGGACCTGTACGACGCGTCGACCATCGAGCGGATGACGCGGCACTTCCTCGCGCTCGTGGACGTGCTGGTCGCCTCGCCGGAGCGCCGCCTGTCCACGGTGACGCTGCTCTCCGACGAGGAGCGCTCGCGTCAGCTCGTGGCCTGGAACGACACGCGCGCGGACTTCCCGGACACGTGCGTGCACAGCCTCTTCGAGGCCCAGGTCCGCCGCGCCCCCGACGCGCTCGCGGCCAGCTTCGAGGGCTCGCGGCTCACGTACGCCCAGCTCGACGCGCGCGCCAACCAGCTCGCCCACGCGCTGCGCCGCCGCGGCGTCGGCCCCGAGGTGCGGGTCGCCCTGAGCGTGGAGCGTTCGCTGGACGTCGTCGTCGGCCTGCTCGGAATCCTCAAGGCCGGTGGCGCGTGGGTGCCGGTGGATCCGCTGCTCCCGCGTGAGAGACTGGCCTTCCTGCTGGACGACAGCGGCGCGGCGATGCTGCTCACCCAGGCGCCCCTGCTGGAGCGCTACCCCGAGGCCCACCGCGCCCGCGCGCTGTGCCTGGACACGGAGCTGGAGGCGCTGTCGCGCGAGAGCACCGAGGCGCCCGTCACCGGTGTGCACTCGGGCAACCTGGCCTACGTGCTCTACACGTCCGGAAGCACGGGCCAGCCCAAGGGCACGGCGGTGGAGCACCGCTCCGTGGCCAACCTCGTCACCCACGAGGCCCGGGCCTACGGCATCGGCCCCGGCGAGCGCGTGCTCCAGTTCGCGAACCTCTCCTTCGACCTGTCCGTCGAGGAGATCTTCACCACGCTGACCTCCGGCGCCGCCCTGGTGCTCGCGCCGCTGGAGAAGGTGATGCCGGGCGCGCCCCTGCACACGCTGCTGCGTGACGAGGCGCTCACGGTCATCAGCCTCACGCCCGCGGCCCTGGCGGCCACGCCCGCGGAGGGGCTGCCCTCGCTCAAGACGGTCATCTCCGGCGGCGAGGCGCTGCCCTCGGACGTCGTCGCGCGCTGGGCGCCGGGTCGACGGTTCCTCAACACGTATGGTCCGACGGAGGCCACGGTGGTGGCCACGCTCGCGGAGGTCGTGGCGGAGGAAGGCCGCGTGCCCTCCATCGGACGTCCGCTGGCCAACGTGCGCGTCCACGTGCTGGATGCGCGCGGAGAGCTGGTGCCCGTGGGCGTCAAGGGTGAGCTGTACCTGGGCGGCGTCGGCGTGGGCCGGGGCTACGTGGGCCGTGCGTCGCTCACCGCCGAGCGGTTCATCCCGGATTCGTTCTCCGGAGTGCCGGGCGAGAGGCTGTACCGCACGGGCGACGTGGTGCGCTGGCGCGAGGATGGTTCGCTGGAGTTCGTGGGCCGCGTGGACGCGCAGGTGAAGGTGCGCGGCTTCCGCATCGAGCTGGGTGAGGTCGAGGCCGCGCTGGCCCGGCACCCCGCCGTGCGCGAGGCCGTGGTCATCGCTCGCGAGGACGGCCCCGGCGGCAAGCGACTGGTCGGCTACGCGGTGGCGCGCGAGGGCGTGCCCACCGACGGCGCGACGCTGCGTGCGGCGCTGAAGGACGTGCTGCCCGAGTACATGGTGCCCGCCGCAGTGCTGGTGCTGGACGCGCTGCCGCTGACGGCGAACGGCAAGGTGGACCGCAAGGCCCTGCCCGCGCCCGACATGAGCACGGTCAGCGGACGCCCGGACTTCGTCGGTCCCCGCACGCCCACCGAGGCGCGGCTGGGTGCCATCTGGTGCGCGGTGCTCGAGGTGGAGCGCGTGGGCATCCACGACAACTTCTTCGAGCTGGGTGGCCACTCGCTGATGGCGACGCAGGCCATCAGCCGCATGCGCGCGGTGTTCGGCGTCGAGCTGCCCCTGAGGGACCTGTTCGACACGCCGACGCTGGAGGCGCTGGCCCAGCGCGTGGACCTGGCGGTGCAGCAGGGTCAGGGCCTGGAGATTCCGGCCCTCGTCCCGGTGCCGCGCACGGGCCACCAGCCGGTGTCCTTCGCGCAGCAGCGCCTGTGGTTCCTGGACCAGTTGGAGCCGAACAGCGCCTTCTACAACATCCCCGCCACCGTGCGGCTGGAGGGCGCGCTGGACGTCGACGCGATGGGCCGGGCCATCAACGAGCTCTTGCGTCGCCACGAGTCGCTGCGCACGTCCATCCAGAACAACGGCGGCCAGCCCATCCAGGTCGTCCATCCGCATGAGCCGACGCGCCTGGATGTGTTGGACCTGAGCGCGCTGGAGCCCACGGCGCGCGAGGCCGAGGCGCGCCGCGCGGCCATCGAGGAGACGCAGAAGCCGTTCAACCTGGCGGACCGCTCGCTGTTGCGCGTGCGCCTGTTGAAGCTGGGCGCCGAGGACCATGTGCTGCTGATGTCCATGCACCACATCGTCTCGGACGGTTGGTCCATGGGCCTGCTCGTCAACGAGCTGGCCTCCGCGTACGCGTCGTTCTCGAAGGGCCTGCCGCTCACGCTGCCGGAGCTGCCGCTGCAGTACGTGGACTACTCCGCGTGGCAGCGCGGCTGGCTCAAGGGCGACGTCCTCGACAAGCAGGTCGCCTGGTGGAGCAAGCACCTGGCGGGCGCGCCTCCCGCGCTGGAGCTGCCGTCGGACTTCCCCCGGCCTCCGGTGAGCACCTTCCGCGGCGACATGGTGGGCTTCACCATGCCTCGCGAGCTGCAGGACGCGGTGCAGACCCTGGCCCGACGTGAAGGCGCCACGACGTTCATGGTGCTGCTCGCCGCGTTCCAGACGATGCTCGCGCGCTACTCCGGCCAGGACGACATCAGCATCGGCTCGCCCATCGCCGGCCGCCGTCACTCGGACCTGGAGAAGCTCATCGGCTTCTTCGCGAACACGCTCGTGCTGCGCACGCAGCTGTCGGAGCACCTCACCTTCCGCGAGCTGCTCGGCCGGGTGCGCGAGACGACGCTGGACGCGTACGCGCACCAGGACGTGCCCTTCGAGAAGCTGGTGGAGGAGCTCCAGCCCGAGCGCAGCCTGAACCGCACGCCGCTGTTCCAGGTGCTGTTCGTGCTGCAGAACGTCTACAAGGAGAACTACGACACCGGCGACCTGCGGATGTCGCCGATGGAGGCCACCAGCGGCACGTCCAAGTTCGACCTGACGCTCTCCGTGTTCGAGTCGTCGCACGGCCTCACCGGCTACCTGGAGTACAGCTCCGACCTCTTCACGCGGCAGACGGCCGAGCGAATGGTGGGCGCGCTCCAGCGCCTGCTCGAGGGGGCCGTCACCCAGCCGGACCAGACGCTGGGTCGACTGCCGCTGCTCTCCGAGGCGGAGCGCCGGCAGGTGGTGGAGGACTTCAACGCCGCCGTGGATCCGACGTACGTGCCGGGGCTGATGCACCAGTGGGTGGAGGCCCAGGTCGCCCGCACGCCGGAGCGCGTGGCGGTGACGGACGGCACGCAGTCGCTCACCTATGCCCAGCTCGATGCGCGCGCCAACCAGCTCGCGCACCACCTGCGGGCGCTCGGAGTGAGCGTCAACAGCACGGTGGGCCTGTGCCTGGAGCGCGCGAGCCTGGACATGCCCGTCGCGGTGCTGGCCACGCTCAAGGCGGGCGCGGCCTTCCTGCCATTGGACCCCAGCTACCCCGCGGACCGACTGGCGTTGATGCTCGAGGACACCGGCGCGCCCGTCGTCCTGGCGCACTCAGCCCTGGTCTCCGCGCTGCCGCCGGGGCTGACGGCGCGCATCGTCCGCATCGAGGAGGAGACGGCCGTCCAGTCGCGCCCGACACACCGGCCCGACGTGGACATGTCGCCGGAGACGAACTGCTACTTCGTCTACACCTCCGGCAGCACCGGCCGCCCCAAGGGCATCGTCATGTCCCACCGCGCGGTGGGCAACATGCTGTGGTGGCTGATGAAGCGCGCGGTGAAGCCGGACGCCACCACGCTCCAGTTCGCCTCGCTCAACTTCGACGTGTCGTTCCAGGAGCTCTTCGGCACCTGGTGCCTGGGTGGCAAGGTGCTGCTCATCAACGGCTCGCTGCGACAGGACCCGCCCGCCATGCTGCGCTACATGCGCGAGCACCGCGTGGAGCGGCTGTTCCTGCCCTTCGTCGCCCTCCAGGCGATGTGCGACGCGGCCCTCACGGAGAAGGAGCTGCCCCCGCTGGGTGAAATCGTCACCGCCGGCGAGCAGCTCCAGGTGACGCCCGCGCTGCTCGCGTTCTTCGACCGGCTGCCCGAGTGCACGCTGGAGAACCAGTACGGCCCCTCGGAGGCCCACGTCGTCACGGCGTGGCGCGCGCCGAAGGACCGCAAGCAGTGGCCCGCGCTGCCGCCGGTGGGCTCGCCGCTCACCAACATGCAGATCTACGTGTTGGACCCGCACGGCGCGCCCTGCCCCATCGGCGTCGCGGGCGAGGTCTACGTGGGCGGCGCCAACGTGGCGCACGGCTACCACGGCCGCCCGGACCTGACGGCGGACCGCTTCCTGCCGCACTTCATGGGCGGCAAGTCCGGCGCCCGGCTGTACCGCACGGGAGACAAGGCCCGGTGGCTCGCGGACGGCAACCTGGAGTTCCTGGGCCGCCTGGACAGCCAGGTGAAGCTGCGTGGCTTCCGCATCGAGCTGGGTGAGGTGGAGGTGGCCCTGCGCGCCCTGCCCCACGTGCGCGACGCGGTGGCCATCGTCCGCGAGGACGTGCCGGGAGACCGGCGCCTCGTCGGCTACGTGGTGCTGCCGCCCGACGCGCCGTGGAGCACCGAGGAGGCGCGGCAGGTGCTGCGCGAGAAGGTGCCCGAGTACATGGTGCCCTCCATCTTCGTGCGGCTGGAGTCCCTGCCGCTGATGCCCACCGGCAAGGTGGCCCGAGGTGGGCTGCCGCAGCCGGACGAGGAGAGCCTGCGCGGCACCACGCCGTTCGCCGCGCCCCGCACGCCGCTGGAGGAGCTGCTCGCCAACGCGTTCGCGGAGGTGCTGCGCACGCCCCGCGTGAGCGTCACCGACAACTTCTTCTCGCTGGGTGGACACTCGCTGCTCGCGACCCAGGTCGTCTCCCGCGTGCGCGTGGCCCTGGGCGTGGAGCTGCCGCTGCGCGCCCTCTTCGAGGCTCCCACCGTGGAGTCGCTGGCGCTGCTGCTGCAACGCGCCCAGGCGCAGGAGGCGCGGCCCAAGGCGCGTCCCGCGACGCCCGCCTGGTCTCCGCTCGTCACGCTGCGCGCGGGCGCCGACCACCGCCGCGTGCTGCACGTCATCCATGACCTGGATGGCCGCGTGGAGCGCTACGCCGAGCTGGCCCGCCACGCCCCCGAGGGCTGGAGCGTCGTCGGCATCCAGGCCCGCGGCCTGGAGGAAGGCCGCGCGCCGCTCGAGTCCGTGGAGGCCATGGCCACGCTCTACGTGGAGGCGCTGCGCGGCGCGACGCCCCAGGGCCCCTATCGCCTGGCGGGCCCGGGCCTGGGTGGCCTCATCGCCTGGGAGATGGCGCAGCAGCTCCAGCGCGAGGGGCACGCCGTGGAGCTGCTCCTCGTCGAGCCGCTGCCCGCAGAGCCGGAGGCATCCACGGCCGCGACCACCGCGGGAGCCCAGGCCGCGCTCTTCGCCCGGGCCCTGGCCACGCAGGCGGGCATCGACGCGCCGGTGTTCCCCGCCGCGCTCACGTCCGGCAAGGACGCCGAGCCGCTGCTCACCCTCATGCACGAGCAGGGCGCGAAGACGGGCCTGTTGCCCGAGGACCTGTCGCTCGGGGAGCTGCGCACGCGCTTCAAGGTCTTCGCCAGCCACCTGCGCGCCGCGCGCCGCTACCTGCCCGAGCCCTACGAGGGCCCGGTGCACCTCCTGCGCGCCGCGGACGCCCCCGAGCGTGACGAGGATGAGCTCGATGGCGGCTGGGGCGAGCTGGCCGAGGGTGGCCTGACGATGTTGGAAACATCCGGTGACGCCGTCGCGCTGCTGCACGCGCCGGCCGTCACCGAGTGGGTGAAGCGGTGGGTGGACCTGGGAGGTTCCGGGGAATGATGGCCGCGTTTCACACCGGGGCCGGGCGGCCCTCGCGCACCAGCACCCACGGTGCCGCGATGAACAGCCTGTCGGAGCAGTGCGACCAGGAGAGGGGAAAGTGGGCGTCAGCCTACTTTTGGCGGTCTTGACCCATTTTCCTGGGATGTGAACAAGATACAGCCACTTTCAGGGGTGACTCACATGGCGGACGAGCGCGAAGACACGACGATCTACAAGGTCGTCGTCAACCACGAGGAGCAGTACTCCATCTGGCCGGCGGACCGGGAGAACGCGCTGGGCTGGAAGGACGCGGGCAAGCAGGGCCTGAAGGCCGAGTGCCTCGCGTACATCAAGGAAGTGTGGACGGACATGCGTCCGCTCAGCCTGCGAAAGAAGATGGAAGAGCAGGCCCTGAAGAACTGAGGCACCCGAGTCGTGCCCGACGGACCCCGGCGACCTGGCTGGGGTCCGTGGCGGGCGGTGTCGACTCAGAGGTCCGGAGGCGGACGAACCCCCAGGTGGCACGCGCGCAACGCGAGCTGGGTGCGGTTCTCCGCCCCGAGCTTCCGGTAGAGCTGCGTGACGTGCGACTTCACGGTGCGCTCGGCGATTTGCAGGTGCGCGGCGATCTTCAGGTTGTCCGCACCGCCGGAGACATACTGCAGCACCTCGCGCTCGCGCTGCGTGAGCGCCATGAGCACGCTCGCGGTGGGCGTCGTCACCGGTGGATGCTCGAAGTCGTTGCGCAGCAGCTGGACCGGGAACAGCCGCTCCCCTCGCACCAGTGAGTTGATGGCCGAGGAGACCGCGGAGGTTCCCAGCCCCTTGCGGAAGAGATACCCCGAGGCGCCCTCGTCGAAGCACTGGGAGATGATCTCCGGCACGCTCACGGCCGACAGGAGGAGCATGCGCACCTCCAGACGTCGCTTGCGCGCCTCGCGCAGCAGGTTGATGCCCTCCGTCACGGAGCATCCCAGGGATGCCTCGCCGTCTCCTTCCACATCCATCACCGCCACCTGCGGCGGATCGGTCCCGAGGCTGTCGAGGAACAAGCGCGCATCCCTCGTCACCGAGGTCACGCTCACGCCCTCACCACGAAGACCGTCGGCGATGTTCTCCCACATCACGAACGGCCCTTCGAGAATGGATACACGAATCGCAGCTTGATTAGTTGCCATGCGAAGGCCCCCCAGCCGCCATGGCGAAACAACTTGTACTAGCGTGTTGACTGCTTCCGACCTCGGGACTGCTCGGTCAGCGGGATGAGGCTTCCAGGTCGAGCTTGCGCGTCCGCTGAACCACTCCGGGGTCGGTCCGATGATGCACGACCTGACTCCGTGACTGCTTTTCACTCCTCACAACTGGTGACGTCCTTCCGGGCTCCACCTCCGCTGGAGCCAGCTCCAGGTCCAACGTCACCAATACCCTAACACCGGGGAAGCGCAGAGGCGAAGCCGACCCTGGACAGAGTGTCAAGTGTGCGCGAATCCGATGGGATTCGGCCACCGCGTCCGTTGGTTCGTCATCGCTGTCGTTGGAATGACAAGCCCTTCCGTCCAACAGCCGATATCCGCCGGGCCCTGGCACGCGGTCGGCTGTCCACCATGCGACAGCGGGTGATGTCCGGAATCGTCGCAGGGCCTGCCCCAGGTGACGACGGGAGATGGGTCCTCGGCGTGTATGCTGGGTAGCGGACATGAGGACCGCACCCAGCCCGCATCTCGCCGTGGCCACGCCGGAGCGCGTGGCGCTCTCCCTGCCCGTGGCCGGAATCGGCTACCGGTGCCTGGCGTGGTTGGTGGACGCCAGCCTGCTCTTCTTCTTCTGGGTGGTGGCGTACTTCGTCTTCACGCTGCTGGTGTCGGACGTGCTGGGGGTGTTCCAGGGGCTGTCGAGCCTGGGGCAGACGCTGCTGGTGGTGGGCGTGTTCGCCACCCAGTGGCTGTACTGGACGCTGGGCGAGGTCTTCTTCCACGGGCAGACGCCGGGCAAGCGCGCGCTGGGCATCCGCGTGGTGCGCCTGGACGGCTCGCCGGTGGGCCTCTACGAGAGCGCCGTGCGCAACCTGTGCCGCGCGGTGGACTTCCTGCCCGGCGTCTACGCGGTGGGCTGCATCAGCCTCCTGCTCACGCCCAGGCATCAGCGGCTGGGAGACGTGCTGGCCGGCACGGTGCTGGTGCGCGAGGAGCGCATCGACCTGGACAAGTACACGCAGCCGGCGTCCCAGGCGACGAGCGGCGCCGCGCCTTCGACGACGCGGGCGCTGAAGCCCGACGAGGTGGAGCTGGTGCTGGCGTTCCTCACGCGCGCGCCGGGCCTGGCGCCCGACGTGCGGCTCCGGATGGGCGCGCGGATGGTGGAGAAGCTGGGCGGCCTGACGGACGCGGAGCGCGACGGGGTGCTCGCGTCCTCCACGTCCATCGAGGCCCACCTGCGCGGCCTCGTGCGGACGGAGCGCTGAGGATGGCCCAGGCGCTGACGGCGTTCGTCGCCCAGAAGCGGGAGGGCTGGAAGTCGCTGGAGGGGCTGCTCGAGCGCCAGCGCGCGGGCACGCTGACGCTGGACGAGCTGCGCACGCTGGACACGCTGTACCGCCGCGCGACCTCGGACCTGGCGCTCGCGCAGACGTTCTACCCGGACACCGACGCGCACCGCTTCCTCAACCAGCTCTGCGCGCGCGCGTATGCGGCCATCTACCAGCCTCCGCGCGAGCGCTGGGCCGCGGTGCGAGGCTTCTTCCGCCGCGACTTCCCGCGCACGCTGCGCCGCGAGCTGGGCTTCGTGGGCGCGAGCGCCGCGCTGTTCTGCCTGGGACTGCTGCTGGGCGCGCTGGTGGTGCTGTGGGAGCCA
Organism: Myxococcus sp. XM-1-1-1; assembly: GCF_020037095.1. Classification (NCBI taxonomy): domain Bacteria; kingdom Pseudomonadati; phylum Myxococcota; class Myxococcia; order Myxococcales; family Myxococcaceae; genus Myxococcus; species Myxococcus sp. XM-1-1-1. The sequence continues at coordinate 74,295 of NZ_JAIQDH010000031.1, read as the reverse complement.
CGCGGCGCGGAGCTGCTGGTGCCCTCGGGCGTGCGTCAGTACGTGGCCCAGGGGCGCATGTGGACGGACGACATCCTGTCGGTGGCGCCGCCCAACTCCGTGTCCTCCGGCATCGCCACCAACAACCTCACCGTCACCATCCTCACCTTCGCGATGGGCATCTTCGCGGGGCTGGGGACGATGTTCATCCTGGTGAACAACGGCGTGCAGATTGGCGCCATCTCCGCGCTGTGCATCCGCGAGGGCATGACGGTGGGCTTCCTGGACTTCATCGCCGCGCACGGGCCGGTGGAGCTGTCCATCATCGTCATCGCCGGGGGCGCGGGGCTGATGGTGGGCCAGGCGCTGGTGGACCCCGGGGAGCTGCCCCGGAGCCAGGCGTTGGCCCTGCGCGGACGCGAGGCGGTGAAGCTGGTGCTGGGGTGCGCGCCCTTCCTGGCCTGCATCGGCGTGGTGGAGGGCTACGTGTCCCCGGGCGACCTGTTCCCCACGTGGGCCAAGGCCGCGCTGGGCCTGTCCCTGGGGGGCCTGTTCTGGGCCTACCTGCTGCGGGCCGGCAGGACCGACGCCGACACCACGGACGCGCCCGAGGTGAGCGCCTCCTGACGCTTGCGCTGCTGGTGGCGGAGGATGCGCTCGTAGGCCACGTTCAGCTCGCGCATCTTCTCCGCGGAGCCGCCCCGGTCCGGGTGACGCTCCATGGCCAGCGCGTGGTAGCGCGCGCGCACCTTGTCCGCCGAGTCCAGCGGCGACACGCCGAGCAGCTGGTAGGGGTCCTGGTCCTCGATGGCGGACAGCCAGCGCTCCAGCCGGTCCTTCACCTCGATGAACTGCTCGTCCCGGGCCCCGGTGTCCTTCACGGGGTGGGTGCGCACCTTGGCGTCCGCCCGGAACACCTCGGAGTAGGTACTGGAGACCCAGCGGTGGCAGCCGGAACACCGGAAGTAGCGAATCCGGTTCCCCATCTGAAGGGTCATCCGGATGCCGCAGTGGGTACACTCCACCTCGACGTTCTCCAGTGTCCGCCAGCTCGAAGCCACCGCGTTCATCGGCCCTTGCTCCCGTCAGCAACAGTCCTGTAGCACCGCCAAGCTCCCACGTCGGGAGATCGCGTCAAGAAAATCTCCACCGCGCCCCGCCGGACCCCCGGCCTTTCGGATAGAACCCACAGCATGAGCCCCCTGCTCGTCGCCGGACTGCTGCTCGCCGCCGCCCCGGCCCGGCCCCCGGCCGCCCAGGCCCGTCCCGCCACCGAATCGACCCGGCCCGCCCCGGAGCCGTCCGCCCCCGCCCCCCAGGCCGTGCCCGGCGACGACGCCGCCTTCCTGCGCGCCCTGCTGTGGGCCGCCCGTCCCGCGCCGGAGGAGATTCGCGCCATCGCCGTGGAGGACCTGGCCCTGCTGGGGGACCCTCGCGCCCTGGACTCGCTGGCCATCCACCTGTGGGACCCCAACCCCCGCACCCAGCAGGCCGTGCTGCGCGCGGTGGCGCTGTTCCAGCATCCCCGGGCCGAGGAGATCCTCGGCAACGTGGTGCGCCACCCCCGCATGCCGGACGCGCTGAAGATCCAGGCCCTCAACGGACTCATCTTCCAGCGCACCGCCTCCGCCCGGCGCACCCTGCAGGACGCCACCACGGACGCGCGCCTCACCTCCGCCGTGCAGAACGCGGCCCGCGCCGTGGCCGCCCAGTGGGAGGCCCCCTCCACCGCCGCGCCCTGACCCCCGCCCTGCGGGCAGGCGGGCTCCCGGGGCCGATTCCTGGAGAAGTCGCGGTCCTGCGCTAGACTCCCGGCGCATGAAGATCACTCCGCTCGACATCCGGCAGAAGCGGTTCGACACGGCGCTGCGCGGCTTCTCCCGCCGCGAGGTCGAGGCCTACCTCGAGCTGATCGCCGGCGAGTTCGAGGAGGTGGTGAAGGAGAACATCGCGCTCAAGGAGGAGCTCAAGCGCACGCAGCTCAAGCTCGAGCAGCATCAGGAGCGTGAGCGCACCCTCCAGGAGACGATGGTCACCGCGCAGCGCATCAGCGAGGACCTCCAGTCCGCCGCCAAGAAGGAGGCGGAGATCATCATCGCGGACGCCGAGCACCAGGCGGAGAAGATCGTCCACGGCGCGCACCAGCGGCTGGTGCAGGTGGTGGAGGACATCAACGAGCTGAAGCGTCAGCGCACCCAGTTCGAGTCGCAGGTGCGCTCGGTGCTGGACGCGCACCAGAAGCTGCTGGAGACCTTCAAGGCCCCCGCCTTCGCGGACCGCGACTACGCCCGCGTCGAGGACAACGTGGCCTACCTGTCCCAGAAGAAGGCCACCGTCAGCGAGTAGCGCCGTGGCCCCGCCCTGGCTGAAGTCCCTGCCGGACGGCGTGGAGCTGGCGCTGCTCATCCAGCCCCGCGCCTCGCGCACCCGCGTCGTCGGCGAGCATGACGGGCTGTTGAAAATCCAGCTCGCCGCTCCGCCCGTGGATGGAGAGGCCAACGCCGCCCTGCTCGAGTTCCTGGGCAAGCAGCTGGGTGTCCCCCGGAGGCAGGTGAGGCTCGTGGCCGGTGACGCATCGCGCCGCAAACGCGTGCACGTGGTCGGCATTGATGCGGCGCGGACCGAGGCTGTTATGTCTGGGGCCTAGCGAGGCCCCCGCATGCGCCACCTGCTCGTCCTGCTGCTGTTGCTTTGGGCCATGCCTCGGGCGTGGGCCCAGGGCCTGGTCGAAGGCTCCGTCTCCCATCCCCACGGCGCGGGCGACGCGCTCGTGGACAACGTGGTGCTCGTCCCCCATGCCCGGCCTCCCCAGGTCGTCGGCGAGGTGACGACGAAGCGCTTCCGCATCCTCCACACGGCCGCGGCCACCGGGGCGGCCCGGGAGCTGGCGGGGCAGATTGAAGCGGTGCGTGACGGCTTCGGCGGCATCCTCGGGCGGGACTGGCCGGGGGTGACGGAGGTGCGGCTGGGCGTGGGGCGCGACGAGTTCGACGCGCTGGCGCTCCCCGGCGGCAAGCCCCCGGGCTGGGCGGTGGCGCTCGCCTACCCCGCCCATCAAATCATCCTGCTGGACGCGCTGAGCCTGAACGCGCCGGACGGGCAACAGACGCTGCGGCACGAGCTGGCGCACGTGGCGCTGGGACAGCTCGCGCGCGACTGGCCGCGCTGGTTCCAGGAGGGCGTCGCGCAGAACGTCACCGGAGAGCGCTTCTCGCTCACGCACTACTCCGCCCTCTTCCGCGCGGTGACGCAGGAGCGCGTCTTCCACTTCGAGGACCTGTCCGACGACTGGCCGGACCTGCCCGCCGACGTGGAGATTGCGTATGCCCAGAGCGCCGCCTTCGTCGCGCACCTGGGCACCCGCTACGGCGCCCACGCCATGGGGCAGCTCGTGGACGGGGTGCGCGCGGGCGAGCCCTTCGAGACGGCCTTCGGCAAGGCCTTCCACACGTCACTGGACGTGGAGGAGGCCGGCTGGCGCGACGGGCTCGCGGCCCGCTACGGCTGGCTGCCGCTCACCACCAGCTCCGCGCTCCTGTGGCTGACGGCCTCCGTGCTGTGCGTGGCCGCGTACGCGCGCCGCCGCCGGCAGAAGAACCTGCGCCTGGCCGAGATGGCCGCCCAGGAGGCCGCGGACGAGGCCGCCCTGCGGCTGATGCTCGTCGCCCAGCAGCAGGCGGCCGAGGCCAATGCCACGCCCCTGCCCGCCCCCGAGGACGGCGCGCCCCCCGGCGAGGTGTACTGGACGGGCGCGCCACCCGCGCCGGAGCCCGAGCACGCCGACAGCGCCCCCCACGCGGAGTCGCCCTCGGGCGAGTTCGGGATGGGACCGGAGGGTGAGGCTCCGGACACGGACGGCGAGGACCCGCGCGCCCGCACGCTCAAGCCCACCCTGCATTGAAGCGCCCGGGGCATCTGGACCTTCGGACACCTCTACAAGCCGAACCCGGAAGTTTTTACCGTCCCAGGCACCTCCACGCCACACTCCACCCGGCCAAGTGGCTGGAATTGCTGGAGGGCGCGGGTCTCAGGCGCTGGCAACCGCCTTGCTATAGCTCCCGATGCGATGCGGAAGGCACCGGACATGAGCGAGCGGGGACGCAAGGCAGCGGGGTTGGCGAGGTTCTTCCGCCAGCAGCCGGACCGAATCGCTGCGCTGTGGCGGCGGATGCGGATGACGGCACACGACTCGGATGGCTCGCAGGCGCCGCTGAGCCAGCTGGACGGACTGGTGGAGCCCTTCGTCCGGGAGCTGGGGCTGATGCTGGAGGGGGACGACACGAGCCCCTGGAGCCGCACGAAGGCGGTGCTGCGGCTGTCGCCGGAGCGTGGCGCGCGCGCCCTGCACGAGGAGTTCTCGGCGCTGCGGCGCTGTCTGGTGGATGCCGCGGAGGTGCTGGGCGGCGGGGATGGGGAGAAGGAGCGCATCAACCGCGCCGTGGACGAGGCGGTGGACTCGGCGGTGGCGCTGCTCCAGCGGCTCAGGGATTCGAGGGTGGAGGGGCCCAGGGTACCCTTCGGGGGATTGGTGGTGGAGTACTTCGAGCGGCCGTCGCGCGTCAGGCACGTGCCGCCCGGCTCGAGGGATGGACGCACCGCGATGCATTGAGTGAGGGGTGGTCGGGTTTGCCGACCCGTTCGGCTTGACGCTCCAGACTGGGAGGGTCCGAGGCCGGCGGGAGGGAGCGTGCCAGGGGTGGGGACCCCGTGGCGCGCCTTATGGGGACGCGTGCTCCCGCTGGGGAGTGGTGAGCGCGCATCGCGAGCCGCTGGCAAGACGCGTGGATGGGGGTCCGCGCGACTCGCCGGTCGGACGGGTCGGCATTGTTGTCGTGGGGGCTGTTTCGTGGGGGCAGTGAGATAGCGCGTGGGACCGCGGGGGGAGCGTCTACGGGGGTGGGCGCTCCTCCCGCGTTGCTTTTCAGTGGGCGTCCGCCCAGCTCTTCCCCGCGCCGACGTCCACCTTCAGCGGCACCTTGAGCGAGGCGACGCCCGCCATGCCGCGCGCCACCAGCGCCTTCACCTGCTCCACCTCGGCGTCCGGCGCCTCCAGCAGGAGCTCGTCGTGCACCTGCAGGAGCAGCACGGTGGAGAGCTTCTGGGCGCGCAGCTCCTCGTCCACCACCAGCATGGCCTTCTTGATGAGGTCCGCGGCGGTGCCCTGGATGGGCATGTTGATGGCGGCCCGCTCGGCGGCCTGCGCCACGCCCCGGTTCTTGGAGTTCAGGTCCGCCATGTAGCGGCGCCGGCCGTACAGCGTCTCCACGTAGCCCGTCTTGCGGGCCGTGTTGACGGTCTCCTCCAGGTAGCGGCGGATGCCCGCGTAGCGGATGAAGTAGCGCTCGATGATGTCGCGCGCCGTCTCCTGGGGGATGCCCAGGCGCGTGGACAGGCCGTGCGGTGACAGGCCGTAGGCGATGCCGAAGTTCACCATCTTCGCCACGCGGCGCTGCTCGCGGTCCACCTGGTCCGGCGCCACGCCGAAGACCTCGGCGGCGGTGCGGCTGTGCACGTCCTCGTCGTTGCGGAACGCCTCCACCAGCACGGCGTCGTCGGCGATGTGCGCCAACAGCCGCAGCTCCACCTGGCTGTAGTCCGCGCTCACCAGTTGGTGGCCCGGGGCCGCCACGAAGGCGCGGCGGATCTCCCGCCCCAGCTCCGTGCGCACGGGGATGTTCTGGAGGTTGGGGTCGGTGGAGGACAGGCGGCCCGTGGCGGTGGCGGCCTGGTGGTACGTGGTGTGGATGCGGCCGTCCGCGGCCACCAGCGTGGGCAGCGTGTCCAGGTAGGTGCTCTTGAGCTTGGACAGGCTGCGGTACTCGATGATGGCGTTGGGCAGCGGGTGCTCCTCGGCCAGCTTCTCCAGCACCTCCTGGTCCGCGGACGGCCCCGTCTTGCCGCGCTTGATGATGGGCAGCTTCAGGTCGGTGAAGAGCACCTGCACCAGCTGCGGATTGGAGCCGATGTTGAACTCGCGTCCGGCGTGCTTGTAGACCTCCTTCACCTGCGACTCGACGGCCGCGTCCACCTTGACGGAGATGCGCGCGAGCTCCTGGGTGTCCAGGCTCACACCCCGCCGCTCCATGCGCGCGAGGATGGGCAGCAGCGGCAGCTCCAGCTTCTGGGCCAGCTCCGACAGCTTCGCCTCGTCCAGCTCCTTCCACAGCTCGGGGGCGAGCCTGCGCGCGGCCTCGGCGCGCACCGCGAAGCCCAGCGCCAGCTCCTCCGGTGAGTGGTCCGCCAGCGCGCGGTCCTTCTTGCCGCGCCGCCCTTCGGCCGCGGGGGGCAGCGCGGGCAGCTCGGTGACGAGCCGCTCGCGCGCCAGGTCCGCCAGCGCGTGCTCGCGCCGCGAGGGGTTGAGCAGGTAGCTCAAGAGTTCCACGTCGTCGTGCGCGCCCGTGAGGTCGATGCCCTCGTTGGCGAGCACCAGGGTGAGCGCCTTGAGGTCATGGCCGCCCTTCTTCACCGCGGCGTCCTCGAGCACGGCCTTGAAGGCGGCGGCGAAGGCGTCCGGGCGCACCTGGGTGGCGCCCAGGACATCGTGGCGCAGCGGCACGTAGCGGGTGCTCGCGTCCGGCAGGGCCACGCCCAGGCCCACCAGCCTCGCGGCGAAGGGCAGACCCTCGTAGGCCGGCACCAGGCTCACCGAGCCCGCCGCGCGCACGGCCTGGGCCAGCGCCTGGAGCTCCTCGTCCGTGGTGACGAGCGCGGTGGTGGTGGGCAAGGGCGCGGGCTTCTCCTTCACGGGCTCGGAGGCGCCCGGCGCTCCGCCCTGCCCCGCCTGCGGCAGCTCCTTGAGCAGCGCGTAGAACTCCAGCTCGGTGAACAGCTCCCGGGCGCGCGTGGCGTCCAGTTCCTTGCGGGTCAGCTCCGCCACACGGACCTCCAACGGCAGGTCCGTCTTGAAGCTGACCAGTTGCCGGGCGCGCAGCAGGCTCTCGCGGTGCGAGGCGAGGTTCTCGCGAATCTTCGGCTTCTTCACCTCGTCCAGCCGCGACAGCAGCGTGTCCACGTCACCGAACTGCTGGATGAGCTCCGTGGCCGTCTTCGGGCCGATGCCCGGCACCTTGGCCACGTTGTCCACCGCGTCGCCGATGAGCGCCAGGTAGTCGCGCATCTGCCTCGGTTCGATGCCCAGCCGCTCCTTCACGTCCTCGGGCCGGGTGTGCACGTCCTTCATCGGGTCGAACAGGCGCACGTCCTCGTCGACGATCTGGATGAAGTCCTTGTCCCCGGTGACGACCTGGACGCAGAAGCCCTCCGCCTTGGCCTTCTGCGCGAGCGTGCCGATGACGTCGTCCGCCTCCCAGCCCGGCATCTCCAGGATGGGCAGGTTGAGCGCCTCCACCACGCGGCGGATGAGCGCGAACTGGGGCACCAGGTCCTCGGGAGGCCCCTCGCGGTTCGCCTTGTACGTGGGGTCGATCTTCTGGCGCTCCACGCGGCTCTCCTTGTCGAAGGCGAGCGCGACGTGGGTGGGCTTCAAGTCCCTCAGGGACTTGAGCACCATGCGCGTGAAGCCGAGCACGGCGTTGGTGGGCACGCCCTTGCTCGTCGTGAGCGGCGGAATCGCGTGGTAGGCGCGGAAGATGAAGCCGGACGCGTCGATGAGGACCAGGGTGGGCGCGGAGCGCGAGGGGCTGGTGTCGGCCATGCCCCCGTGCCTAGCGCGCCCGTCCCTCCCTGTCCATGTCGCGCGCTAGTTGCACTTCCACTCCCGCTTCTTCGCCTCGACCATCTCCTCCACGCCGTCGCCCTTGACGGCCAGGTCCAGCACCGCCGCCAGGTCCGGACAGCCGCCGGCGCCACGGAAGGTGTTGAGCGCCAGCGTCGAGCAGAAGCCCGCCGCCTTGTTGAGGTCCGCGTTGCCCGCATAGAAGCTGAAGCCCAGCTTCCACACCCGGCACGCGCGGCGGTTGTCCTCGCGGTCCGCCCAGTGCCGGCCGCGCTGATAGGCCTTGTCCGCCATGTCCTGGAGGATGCTGCGCCGGTAGAACGACGGCTTGGACTCGGCCAGGTCGAGCATCAGCGACTTGTCCACCTCCAGCGCCTCGCGCAGCGGCTCCGACGCCTTCTCCGGGTCATCCGCGGCCAGGTAGCTCTGGCCACCCTTGAAGAGCTGATCCACCGTGGACATGGTCTTCATCATCTCGTCCGCGGCCCCGTGCAGCGCCGAGGACTCGTAGTTGGCGCGCAGCTTCTGCAGCGTGGCCAGCGCCTCGCTGCCGCGGCCGGACCAGTAGTCCATCATCGCCGCCTGCATCAGCTTGTTGGGGTAGCGCTGCTTCACCGCCTCCAGCACCACCATCTTCGGGTCCGTGGGCAGGTTCTCCTGGTTGAGCACCTCGGCCACCGGGCATGTCCACGGGACGGAGTTCGGATCCAGCTTCTGGCGCGAGATGAGGAACTTCACGAACAGGGGGTCCTTCGGCCGCCACTCGTTGCGGCGCAGGCGCCCGTCCAGCTTCAGCGTGTAGCCCAGGGGCGGCTGCAGGTCCTCGCGCGGCTGGTTCTGGCACCACACCGCCATGTACGTCTGGCAGCGCGGCACCGCGGCGCTCCACTGCGAGTTGTTCAGGTAGCGCTTGCAGTCATCCAGCGCGCGCTTCGTCACCTGCTCGGCCGCCTCGCTCGCCTTCGAGCGCGCGCGGCGGAAGTACTCGCTCTCACGCGGAATCTTGCGGAACGACGCCAGGGCCTCCTCGGGCTTGAGGCGCTGCACCAGCTTCTCGCCCGTGGAGAAGTTCTCGTACGCCTCCTTCTCCAGCTTGATGCGGCGGATGAGGGTGTTGGCGTCGGTGTTGATGGGGTCCAGGTCCAGCACCTGCGAGCAGATCTGCTCGGCCTTGGCCCAGTTGGGCGCGCCCAGCTCGCTGGACGCGAAGGAGCGACACTCGCTGAGCAGGTCGGAGATCTGCTGAGCGGGGTCCACCTGCACGCCCGGACCCATGGGACCATTCGTCTCCGCGGGCGTGGAGGGCAGCATCACCTTCACCACGCCGGCCACGAGCAGCACCGCCACCAGGCCGCCGCCGGCCACGAGCAGCTTCTTGCGCCGCGCGGCCTCCGGGTCTCCACCGCCGCCGCTGGCGTCCCGCCGCCGGGTGGGCGGAGCCGCGCCCGCCCCACGCCGCGAGGGCACCGCCGCCTCTTCCTCGGGCGCCTCGAAGGTCAGCTCGATGACGCCGAACTGGAGCTGGTCCCCGGGCTGGAGCTCCACCGGCTCCGGGCCCAGCGGGTCTCCGTTGAGCAGCGTGCCATTGGCGCTGCCCAGGTCCCTGACGAGGACGCCCCGGCCGGTGGCCTCGAGCTCCGCGTGCTTCCGGCTGACCGAGTCGTCCTCCAGGATGATGGCCGCCGGGGGAAGCCGTCCCACCAGCACCTTGCCCTTGAGCGGGTACGTCTTGCCGGCCCACGGCCCCACGGTGCCCCGCAGCAGCGGGCCGCTGGCGCCTCCCCCTGCCGCGGGCTTCGGACGCTTCGCCAGCGCCCCACCCGGAGGCGGAGCCCCGGCGGGCTTCGACTTCACGCTGGGCAGGGCCCGCGTCGCGCGCGCCCCACCGCCCTCGCCACCGACGGGCATGGGCGGCTCGGAGCCGGCGGACTTCGCGGCGCGCCGCGCACCGGACGCGCGGGAGGGCGCGGCCTTGAGCGTCAGCGTGTAGTCGCCGAGCACCACCTCGGTCTGGGGCGTGAGCGCGGTGGGCTCCGCGATGGCCTCGCCATTCACGAAGGTGCCGTTGGCGCTCCCCAGGTCCTCGATGAAGACGGTGCCCGCCTCCGTGAAGACGCGCGCGTGCGTGCGCGACACGCCGCCCTCGGTGAGCAGGATGTCACAGCCCTGCTGGCGGCCCAGCTTCAGCTCGCCGACGACTTCGTGCTCGTTCTCCGTACCGTCGGGCAGACGGACGACCAGTGTGGCCATGGCGCGTCAGTCCTCGCGGAAGATGCTCATGTTGACGGGGATGCCCTTGCGCTGAAGCTCGTCGTAGAACTTCGGCACGAAGCCCGACGCCACGAAGCGGCCACGCACCTTGTGGTCCTCCGTGAAGCCGTCCTGCTTGTAATAGAAGATGTCCTGGAGCGTGACGATGTCGACCTCCATGCCGGACACCTCCGTGACGTAGCAGATCTTCCGCGTTCCGTCGGAGAAGCGCGTCTGCTGGACGATCATGTGCACGGCGCTGGAGATCTGTTCGCGGATGGCCTTCACCGGCAGGTCCATGCCGGACATGAGCACCATCGTCTCCAGCCGGGCGATGGCGTCGCGCGGCGTGTTGGCGTGCAGCGTGGTGAGCGAGCCGTCGTGGCCCGTGTTCATCGCCTGGAGCATGTCCAGCGTCTCGCCCGAGCGGCACTCGCCCACGACGATGCGGTCCGGACGCATGCGCAGGCAGTTCTTCACCAGGTCGCGGATGGTGATGGCGCCCTTGCCTTCCAGGTTGGGCGGCCGGCTCTCCAGCTGCACCCAGTGGTCCTGGGGCAGCTGCAGCTCCGCGGCGTCCTCCACCGTGACGATGCGCTCGTCGTCGGGGATGAAGGCGCTGATGATGTTGAGCGTCGTCGTCTTGCCGGAGCCGGTGCCGCCGGAGATGACGATGTTGCGCCGGGCCTTGACGCACATCTCCAGGAACTCGGCCATCTGCGCCGTCAGCGTCTTGTACTTGATGAGGTCCTGGATCTTCAGCGAGTCCTTCTTGAACTTGCGGATGGTGATGCAGGGCCCCTTCAGCGCCAGCGGCGGGATGATGGCGTTGACGCGGCTGCCGTCCTTGAGGCGCGCGTCCACCAGCGGGCTGGACTCGTCGATGCGCCGGCCGATGGGCGCGACGATTCGCTCGATGACGCCGAGCACCGCCTGGTTCGAGGAGAACGTCTTCTCCGACAGCGTCAGCTTGCCCTTGCGCTCGATGTAGATCTGGTTGGCGTGGTTCACCATGATCTCGCTGATCTCATCCGACGCGAGGAACGCCTCCAGGGGCCCCAGGCCCAGCGCCTCGTTGATGACGTCGGTGAGCAGCTCCTCCCGGTCCACGTCCTCCGGGAGCTCACCATCGGCCTCCATCTGGTCGATGATGTCGCGGATGGCCTTCTCGGTGCGACGCCACAGCTCGTCGTCACCCAGCCGGTCCATGTCCATGCGACGCAGGTCGAGGTACTCGATGAGCCGGTCGTGGATCTCCTTCTGGAGCCGCGTGTAGCGCTCCACCCGGGGGTCCACCTTCTTCTTGTTCTTCGCCAGCGCGGACGCCATGGACGCGGGCATGCGGCCCGCGGCGGGCTGGGGGGGCGGCGGAGGCGGCGGCTCCTCCTCGTAGGGCTCCTCGTCCTCGTACTGCTCCTCCTCGGGGTAGCCCTCCTCCTCACCCTGGTCGTCGTAGGCCTCTTCCTCCTGGCCCGCGCGCGTCATCGCCGGACCCGCGTCCTCCAGCGGCTCCACGTTGATGATGTAGTCGCCGATGTAGATCTGGTCCGTCGGCTTGAGCACCTGCGGCGCGGCGATCTTCTTGCCGTTCACGAAGGTGCCGTTCGTGGACTTCATGTCCACGATGATGCACTTGCCATCCTTGGCGACGATGCGGGAGTGGTACTTCGAGACATTGCCCTTCGCGAGCATGATGTCATTGCCGGGCAGCCGACCGATGGTGATCTCCGGCTTGTGGTACTCACGCTGCTCGGTCCCGCCGCCCTTTTCCGCGAGGGTGATCAAAAACATGGGGCCGATGCTACCAAGCGCCCCTTCCACCTCAAAGCGTCGGTCGCAGCCGAATGCCCGCCCGCAAAGCCGACGGGCCGGCTCCCGCCCCCGGAAGGGAAGGAAACCGGCCCGTGACGGGGCCCCAGTTGGGCCCCGGTGCCCCTGGGCGCCGGCGGAGCGGCGCCCGCGGCGTCAGTCGAAGATGTTGAAGTTCACCTCGGACCGGGCCTGCTTGTAGCGGCTCTTCACGTCCTCGATGATGGTACGGACCTTGTCGGAGTCCGGGTTGACGATGCGCGGCGTGACGAAGATGACCAGCTCGCGCTTGGTCGAGTCGAAGCCGCGGCTCTTGAAGAGCTCGCCGACGATGGGGATGTGACCCAGGCCGGGAATCTTCGACACGGACTTCTGCTCGTCGTGGCTGAACACGCCGGACAGGACGATGGTCTCGCCGTGGCGCACGGTGACGTTCGTCTTCACCTTGCGGGTGCGGAAGCCCGGAATCGTGGACGAGCCACCGAAGGACACCGCGACGGACGTGTCGATTTCGGAGGCCTCGGCCTCGATCTCCGTCTGGATGTTGCCGTTGCGGTCCGCCGTGGGGCGCAGGTTCAGGATGACGCCGTACTTCTTGTACTCGACGGAGAACTGGTTGTTGGTGATGAGCGGAATCGGGACCTCGCCGCCCGCCAGGAACTCCGCCTTCTCACCGCTGGCGCACACCAGCTTGGGCTGGGCGAGCAGACGGCCGTAACCGTCGTTGCCCTGGAAGCCGATGGAGAAGTCCGCGCCCGCCGTCAGGCCCAGGTTGGAGCCGCCCTGGCCGAAGGTGCCCGGGAACAGCTCCTGCGTCACCGTGGCCGCGGCGGACGCCGTGCCCGTGATGTCCAGGGGGTAGCGGATGCCGTAGCGGTCGCGGCTGTTGCGGCGGATCTCGACGAACTGGACCTCCGAGAGGATCATCCGCTTGATGCCGACCACGAGCAGGTTCTCCACCTTCTCGCCGATGGCCTTGGTGATGAGCTCCGCCTTCTGGAGGTCCTGCTGGCTCTCCACCGAGCCCTCCAGGAAGATGGTCGCGCCGACCACGTTGGCCTGCACGTTCTTGAGGCCACCCTTCTGGAACGCGGCGTTGAGGTTCTGCGCCACCAGCTTCTTGGCGTTGGGGGCGATCTTCACGAACGACTTCACGTTCGGATACAGGCTCACCACCTGCTCGATGCGGTCCGCGTCCTGCGTGGTGTAGGCCTGACCGTCCAGGTAGATGCGGTCACCCACCATGCGGACGGAGACGCCTTCGATCTCACCCAAGAGGCGCTTGATCTCCGCGATGACGTCGTTGGGGTCCTGCTTGCGCACGTTGATGAGGTAGCTGGTGCGCTGACCGGTGGACTTCCAGATGAGGAGGGTCGTCTTGCCTTCGGCCTGGCCGGTGACGAGCAGCTGGCCGGAGCCGAGCGTCTTCACGTCGGCGATGGACGGATCGCCGAGGGCCACCTTGCTGAGGCCCGGGATGTTGAGAACCTTCTGGGCGCCCACCCCGAGGCTGAACGTGGTGCCTTCCTGGGCCAGGGCGGAGCCACCGGCAACCAGGGCAACGAGCGCGCCCAGGGCGGCGGCATGCGTGAAGCGTGTGAACATCGTGCGTGTCCCCTCTTCCAAAGTCTCTGCGCCTACAGTCTCTGCGCTAACCCAAGCTTTGTTGCTGCCACCACACCGCCCAGAAGGTCCCGAGCGCGATGGCCACCCCGTAGGGGATGTGTCGCTGCGTGGAGGGAGCTGTCTCCGCGCGTGCCAGGCGAAGACGGACCGCCCAGCGTCGCAGCGCCGCCGCCACCGTGTCCCAGGCCGCCCCCTGCCACAGGAGCGAGACCACCGCCTGGGCCGCGCCCACCAGGGAGATGAACGCGGCGGCCGCCATCGACGCTGGGAACCCCAGCACGGCGCCCACCCCGGCCATCAACTTCACGTCGCCCCACCCCATCCGCCCCCGGACCGCCGCGGGCACCAGCAGCAGTGCCAAGCCCACGCCCGACACCAGCCCGCTGACGAGCCCCTGGTCCAGCCCCCCCACCCCCTCGGTGGCGAGGCGCACTCCCAGCCCCACCGCCATCAGCGGGTAGGTGACCACGTCGAGGATCTCCCGGCGCATGACGTCCGTCACCACCGAGATCACCAGGGCCACTCCAAGGGCCGTCCACAGCGCGAGTTGTCCAGGCGTCATCCGTCGCCTGTCCCATTCGCGTCCAGGCGTCCGGTATCAAACCAGGGACGCCTGGAGCCCGTCAATTGGCGAACAGCGAGAGACCCCCTGGAACGAGGGCCATCTCATTGTCTCAGCGGACGACGAGCCGGATTTTCTCGCTGCAGATGAAGTACTCGTCCCCGTCTTCGATCTTGCGGCGCTTGATCCGCTGCTTGTTGAACCAGGTCCCGTTGGACGAGCCCAGGTCCTCGATGATCCAGTCATGCCCTTCCTGGGCGATGACGGCGTGCTCGCGCGAGACCTTGCCGGAGTTGATGACGAAGTCGCAGTGCTTGCCGCGGCCGATGACGTAGCGCTCCTTGATGATGCGCTCCTCGCCGCCGTCCTCGGTGACCAGGTACAGCGCGGCGCCCTCCTCCTCGGCGAGCTCGTCGGCGGGCTCCTCCTCGGGCTCGGCCTGCTCCTCGTCCTCGAGGGGCGGCTCGTCCTGGTCGGGCAGCGGCTCCTCCTCCTCGACCATCTCGTCGTTGGGAGGGGGCGGCTCGTTCTTGCCCTTGATGAGGCGCTCGAGCTCCGCGGCGGTCTCCAGCACGCGCTCGGCCACCTCGCGGCGGACGGGGTCGTTGTCCAGGCCGTTGGAAGAGGAGCGCTCCTCGGGAGGAGGCGGCGCGCCACGGCCTCCCGCCCGGACGGGCGCGGGTGGCTCGGCCTTGGGAGCCGGCGCGGGCGCCAGCACCGGAGGCGCGGAGGGACGGGCGGCGGGGGCCGCCGCGACGGGGGACGGACGCGAGGGCGCGGCCACGGCGGCGGGCGCGACGTGCGCCTCCCCCCGGGACTTCGCCTCGATGAACCCGTTGAGGCGCGCGAACATGAAGAGCGCCTGGTTGATCAGGGCGTCGCGGTCCGAGCCCATCTGCTGGGCCATGTCTTCGTACGTCTCCCACAGGTGGTCGGCGATACCGACCTTGCGGGCGGGGCGTGAGTTCTGATCGATCATCGGTCTTGACTCGGACGGTACAGGATGACCCGGACTCTAACAGACACCTCTGGCCACGCCCAATTACTCGAACGCGGACAGGCCGAACGCGTTGACGGCGTTGTCGATAATCACGCTCAGGTTCAGCTGTAGAATTCCATCCGCGGAGGGGTAGGCGATGTAGGCCAGGGAGGCCCCGCCACTCTGGGCGGCCACCACGGGCCCCGGCAGCGTGTAGAACGCCAGGCCCGCGCCCGAGGACGAGGACGTGTCCACGCCGGAGATGTGGTTGCGCACGCCGGAGCCCACCGACACCACGAACCGGTCACCCCGACTCAGCGCGCTGGTCGCGGTCGCACGAAGCGTGAGGGGCGGCGGCGTGGCCGGGAAGAGCGGCACCGTGATGTCGCCAGGCGCGCCACAGGCGATGGCGGAATCGGGCACCGTCGTCGTCTGGGTGAAGTCCGCCGGGTGGAAGTAATAGCTCGTCGGAATCTGGTAGCCCGGACCCGAGTCCTCCACGTCGCGGGACAGGAACTCGCCCAGGTCGTTCACCAGCACGAAGCGCTGGTCCCCGCCGACGCGCACCGTGAAGAGCGGCAGCTCCGCGCAGTCCTCGGGGATGGGCGTCGTCGTCTCGAGCACCACCTTGCCGGCCTCGCTCGCGGGCCGGATGCTCGTCACCTTGAGGTCCGTCGTGCAGCGGATGTCCTGGTTCGCCAGGACGATGGTGTCGTCGAGCCGCACCTGCCGGGAGACCTCGGTGGCCTGGGGGACCACGAAGCTCGTGGGCGTGGTCAGGTCACGCGGCAGGTCCACCATGCTCGGGAACGCGCCCTGGTAGATGAAGCGGAACACCCCGCCCACCACCGAGCCCTCGAGCAGCGTGCGCCGGGTGACGCTCGGCCCCGTCGGATTCGACGGATCACACAGGTGCTCCACCGCCTGGCTCACGTCGACGAGCGTGGAGGCGCCGCCCACCGTGATGACCTGCTCCTGCTCGTTGCGCGCCTCGACCACCACGTTGGCGCGGCGCAGGTCCAGGTCGAACTGACGCCGGTCGCTCGCGGAGAACGTGGTGATGCTGCCGTTGGACGACGGCATCAACCCCAGCAGGGGCACCGTCGCGGAGGCGTCCGTGGTGATGGTGCCCTCCGGGCCCACCAGCCGCAGCCGCAGGGTCGCCGTCGGGATGAGCGCCAGCCCCGTGGGCAGACCGTCCGGCGGGCGGATGGGCAGCATCTTCGCGCCGCTCAGGTCCGTGGCCGTCAGGCCCGTCAGCGTGTCCACGGCGAGCACACCCGTGCACTCCGTGGCGCCACCGCAGGACAGCTCGTCCTTGATGCCGAAGACGAACTGCCCCGCCTCCATCACCTGGGCCTCGTTCTGCGGCGTCTCCGAATTGTCGGGGATGGACACGCGCGGGTGCGTCACCAGGTAGCGCACCGGGAAGTTGTCGAAGCCGCCGGACAGGTCCCGCACCGCCGCGGAGGGCGTGGTGCAGTCGACGCTCGTCTCCGGGTGGGTGTCCTGCACCAGCAGCGTGCGGCCCGTCAGGCCGGTGGCCTGGCGCGTGGCCACGACGAGCTGGTCGTTCGGGAGCACCGCCATCGCCTGCACGGACTCCCCCGGCTGCAGACAGAACAGCGTCACCGCCGCGGGGACGACCTCCCCTGCCCCGAGCGCGTCGGGACCGGGCACCCACTGACGCTCGATGCGCGAGCCGCCGGTGTCGGCCTCGAAGGGCGCGTCCGGGTCCTGGATGCCGTAGTAGAGCACGCCGGGTCCTGGCGTCTGGCCCTCCGGCACGGGCGCGGGAGAGCGCGCCGCGAACGCGGTGATGAGGCTGCGGCCCTCCAGCCGGAGCACCTGCACCAGCCGGTCCGGGCCCGCGGCCACCACGGAGATCTGCGAGGCGCCGGCGCTGCGCGCGTAGACATACGGGCCCGCATGGTCGGAGCCGTCGGCCTTGTAGCCCACGTCCCGCGTGAGCGAGTCCGGCCGGTCCAGCACCGGGATGGCCAGCGTCTGCAGCGGGTTGGGCGCGGGGATGAACTGCTTGGGGTCCTTCGACAGGTCCAGGACCTGGAGCTCGTCGCGGTCCGAGGACGTGACGAAGACCAGGTCGCCGACCATGGTCAGGTCATAGGTGCCGGACAGGCCGGCGAAGCCCGTGGTGGCCTGGGTATCCGAGCAGCCGGCGCCCAGCCCGGCGCACGCGAGGAGGACGGTGAGGGTGCCGCGCTTCACGGGGAGGACTCCTGACACACGCTGGTGCCCTGACGCGTGTCGCGGAGCTGCTGCACGCCGAGCAGGGCGACCCGCCGCGCATCCTGCGGCCGGTCGAGGTTGGGGATGTCGATGACGGCGACGCGTCCGTCGCCGAAGGTGGTGGTGAACAGGCGCGCCGAGTTGCCCCGCACGTCCGCCGTCAACCCGTAGGGCTGGCTGGGCTGGGCCGGGTCCTGGTCTCCCACGAGCACCTGGGCCACCAGCTGGCCCACCTCCTCGTCGTAGATGGAGACCGCCTCGTCGCCGCTGCCCGTCACCGCCACCAGGTTGCCGCGACCGGCGGCCCGGGGGATGACCTCCAGCTCGCTGGCGCCCTCGGGCAGCGACTGCGCGGACACCACGCGCAGCGTCGGCAGGTCCGCGCGCGCGTTCTCGATGTCGATGATGAGCAGCGTGTCCGGACCTCGCGCCAGCAGGTAGACGCGCTCGCGGTCCAGGTCCACCTGCGTCGGGTCGTCGCGCCGGGGACGGGACACCACCGCCACGCCGCGCGCCTCGCGGATGGAGTAGATGCTCCGCACGTCGGACTCCAGCACGCGGTCCGTCGCGGTGCGGTCCACCAGGCGCAGCACGTACGCCGCCGACAGCGTGCCCAGCTGCTGCGTCGCGGAGCTGCGGCCGGACGCGTACAGGTACCGGCTGCCGATGGCCACCGAGTGCGCCGCGCCCGGCAACAGCCCGTTGACGCCCAGCGGGACGAAGCTCGACGTGGTCAGCGTCTCGCGCGTGGGCGCCGCGGCGGGCAGGTTCACCAGGTACCCCTGGAGGTCGGACTGCTGGACGTCCGTTGACTGCGGGCCGACGAGCTCCGTGTGCGTCACCCACACCCGGCCGTCCGGGTTGAAGCGGTCCACCGTGACGCCCAGCGGCGCCGGCGCGCCCGGGACGCCATCCTTGTTCGCGCCCGGGACGCCCACCAGCGAGAGCGCGTTGACGCGGCAGTCGCGGTTGGACGTGGACTGGGCGCACGTCAGGCCCAGCCCGTCATCCGCCACGTCGATGACCTGGAGGTAGCTGCCCTCGGCGCGCGTCGGGACGAACAGGCGGGGTGAGCGTCCAGGCGGGGTCCACAGCGTCATCTCGCCGGCGAAGCTGTCGATGCGCACGTAGCTGCGGTTGGCGTCGACCTTCAGGTCGGTCAAGAGCGCGGGGAAGCTTGCGAGCTCCTCCGCGTCGGCGAAGTCCTTGCCGAAGGGCCGCAGGCCCAGGGCGTCCAGGTCCAGCGCCGTCACCGCGCCGGATTCGTAGCACTTGTCGAAGTTGGCTCCCGCCACGTACAGGAAGCCGTTCGTGGACGAGGTGACCTCGGGGCGCCAGAAGGCGACACCGCTCGGATAGACGAGGCGAGAGGACGGCGGAGGCTTCTGCGTGGTGTCGACACAAGACGACAGCAGCAGCAGCGCGGAGGTGACGAGGTAGGGGCGCATCAGAGGGGGCGGGAGTGTAGGAAGGGGCCTCCCCCCGGGCAACCGGAAAGGGGCCGCGTCATTCCCGGGCGCACGGCAGCCGACGAACCGGCGCCCCCGGGGACGTGCTCCATCCCCCGGGGGGCAGGCGGCCTCGTGAGGGCCTCAGGCCGCGACTTCGGCCTGGATCTTCGAGAAGTCGGCCACCTGGTTGAACAGGGCGCCAATCTCCGTGAGCAGCCGGATGCGGTTCTCCCGCAGCTCCTTGTCCTCGGCCATCACCATCACCTTGTCGAAGAAGGTGTCCACCACGGGCTTCAACCCGGTGATTTCCTTGAGGGCGCCGGAGAAATCATCCCCCTGCAGCAGGCCCGTCACGGACGTGCGCGCCTGGGAGAAGGCCGCGTGGAGCTGCTTCTCGGCGTCGTCCACCAGCTTCTGGGCCTGCGTCTGCCCCCCCGCCACGTCGCGGCCCTGCTTCTCCACGATGTTGACCACGCGCTTGAAGGCCGCGGCCAGGGGCTGGAAGTCGGCCCGCCCGACGATGAGGCTCAGCGCCTCCAGGCGCTTCTGCGCGGCGACCAGGTCATCGAAGCCCGCCGCGAGCACCGCCTCCACCACGTCCGTGCGGTGCTGCTCGCCCCACAGCGCCTTGAGGCGGCCGCGGAAGAACTCCAGCACCTGCTCGCGCGGCGCGGGCTCGCCCGCCTTGCGCTTGACGTTGGCCAGCCGGGGCGCGAGCAGCCGCAGCGACTCGTCCACCGCCGCCGACAGGCTGAAGCGGTAGCCCCGCCCCAGCACCAGCCGGATGATGGCCAGACACGCGCGGCGCAGACCGAACGGGTCCGCCGCGCCGCTGGGCACCTTGCCGATGGCGAAGATGCCGCACAGCGAGTCGAGCCGGTCCGCGATGCCGATGAGCGCGCCCGCGTCCTGCGTGGGCAGCGCGTCCTCGGCGCCTCGCGGCAGGTAGTGCTCGAAGATGGCCAGGGCCACCGCGTCCGGCTCGCCGCTGGCGCGCGCGTACTCGCGGCCCATGACGCCCTGGAGCTCCGGGAACTCGCCCACCATGCCGGTGACGAGGTCCGCCTTGGCCAGCGTGGCCGCGCGCTCGATGGTGGCGCTCTCCCCTGCCCGCTTCGTCTGCCCGGCCAGCCACACCGCCAGCGAGCGGAAGCGCTCCACCTTCTCCAGATACGTGCCCAGCTGCCCCTGCCACACCACGCGGCCCAGCTTCTCCACGCGGTCGGCGAGCGGCGTCTTGCGGTCCTCGTCGAAGAAGAAGCGGCCGTCCGCCAGACGCGCGCGCAGCACGCGCTGGTAGCCGCGCAGGCTCAGCTGCTCGTCGCGCACCGGCGTGTTCGACACGGCGATGAACTTGGGCAACAGCTTCCCCGCCCCGTCCACCAGCGAGAAGTAGCGCTGGTGGCTCTTCATCTCCTGCACCAGCACCTCCGGTGGCAGGTCCAGGTGGCGCTCCTCGAACGTGCCCACCACGGGGCTGGGCAGCTCCACCAGGTTGGTCACCTGGTCCACCAGGCCCTCGTCCTCGAGCAGCGCGCCGCCGGCCGCCTTCGCCGCCGCCGTCACCTTCTCCACGAGCATGGCGCGGCGCCTGGCGATGTCCGCCACCACGTTCGCCTTCGCCAGCGCGGCCTCGTAGTCCGCGGGCGCCTTCAGCTCGATGGCGCCGGGCGACAGGAAGCGGTGGCCGTACGTCACGCGGCCGCTCTTCACGTCGCCGAAGACCACGGGCACCACGTCGCCGCCCAAGAGCGCCACCAGCCACTGCACGGGCCGGGCGAAGGAGGACTCCACGTCACCCCAGCGCATGGACTTGCGGAAGTTGATGGAGTGCACCGCCGCGTGCAGCGCGTCCGGGACGATGTCCGCCGCCGCGCGGCCCTTCTCCTCCACGCGCGCGGACACGTACTCGCCCTTGGCCGTCTGCGCGCGGCCCAGCTGGTCCACCGAGAGCTTCAGCCCCTCGGCGAACTTCTCCGCCGCCTTGGTGGGCTTGCCCTGCGCGTCGAACGCGGCCTTGGCGCTGGGCCCCAGCACCTCCTTCACCACGTCCTTGCCCGCGTCCGCCACGTCGCGCACCCAGACCGCCAGGCGCCGGGGCGTGCCGTAGACCTTCACCTCACCGTGCTCCAGGCGCGCGTCCGCCAGGCGCTCCGTCACCACCCGGCGCAGGTCCTCCAGCGCGGGGGCGATGAACGAGGCAGGAATCTCCTCCGCGCCCACTTCCAGGAGCAGATCACGCGCCACGGGTCACCTCCGCCTTCTCCTTCTTCTCCACCGGCTTGTTGAGCTGCACCGTCTTCCAGTAGTCGCTGGCCGCCTTGCCCTCGAGGATGGCGGGCTGCTCCCCCACCGTCCACGGCGTCTTGAGCAGCGGATAGCCCAGCCGCTCGCGCATCTGGAGATACCCCTCCGCGCACAGCCGCGCGTTGTCGCGCACGCGCTTGATGAAGGCCGCGCGCTCCGTGACGGAGATGGCGCCGCGCGCGTCCAGCAGGTTGAACGTGTGCGAGCACTTCAGCGCGAAGTCGTACGCGGGCAGCGGCAACTGCCGCTCGATGAGCCGCTTGCACTCCTTCTCGTACGCATCGAACAGCGAGAAGAGCATGGCCGCGTCCGACTCCTGCAGCGCGTACCGGCTCATCTCCACCTCGTTCGGGTGGAACACCTCGCGGTACTTCACGCCCTTGACCCACTCGATGTCGAAGACGTTCTCCACGTTCTGCAGGTACATGCAGATGCGCTCGAGCCCGTACGTGAGCTCCGCGGAGACGGGCTTGCAGTCGAAGCCGCCGCACTGCTGGAAGTAGGTGAACTGCGTCACCTCCATCCCGTCACACCACACCTCCCAGCCCAGGCCCCACGCGCCGAGCGTGGGCGACTCCCAGTCGTCCTCGACGAAGCGGATGTCGTGCTCGAGCGGGTCGATGCGGATCTTCCGCAGCGACTCCAGATACAGCTCCTGCACGTTCTTGGGCGCGGGCTTGAGGATGACCTGGAACTGATGGTGCTGGAACAGCCGGTTCGGGTTCTCACCGAAGCGGCCATCCGCGGGGCGACGCGAGGGCTGCACGTACGCCACGTTCCAGGGCTCCGGCCCCAGCGCGCGGAGGAACGTCGTCGGGGCCATGGTGCCGGCGCCGACCTCGAGGTCGTACGGCTGCGTGGAGAGGCAGCCCTGGTCGGCCCAGTGCTTTTGGAGCGTGAAGATGAGGTCCTGGAAATACATAGCGATGGGTGTCCTTCTCGCAGTGCGTCGAAGGAAAAGAGCCCGCGGACCCTATTGAGGGGGTCCGAGGGCGTCAAGGACGGCGCTCACTCCTTGTACAGAGGGAGGTCCGCCAGTCGAATCTGCAGCTTGGTCACCTCGCCGGGCTTCACCGGCGCGGACAGGCGCCGGCTCACCCCGTCGGGGCTCGTGGGGTCGACCAGCCGCAGCGTGTAGGTCCCCACCGGCAGCGGGAACTTCAACAGCGGCGTGGTGCCCAGCTGGGTGGCGCCGTCGAACACCGCCGCCCGGGGAACCGTGTAGAGGGTGATCCACCCCAGCCCGGCCTTCGCCGCGCCCTTGGGCGTGCTGGTGTCCATCACCTCCGCCAGCGCGTCCGGGTCCTTCGTCACCGTGGTGACGGGCTCATCCTCCGGCTTCTCCTTGCCGGCGTAAACCCGCGGCTTGCGGGTGACGGGCTTGGAGGCCTCGGCGGTCCGGGCCGGGTCCTCCTTCGGCGTCTCCTTCCCCTTGCGCGCCGTGGAGGTGGACGCGGGGCGCACGTCGGGCGCGGCCGGGGACGGCTCGGGCGGAGTCTCGACCTGGGCGGTGGGCTCCGGCGCGGAGGGCGCCTCCGCCTGGGCGCCCGGACGCGGGTCCGGCGCGGGCGTGGTGCCGGGGAAGCCCGGCGGCGGTCCCGGCTTCTGCTGGGGCGGCCACGCGGCGTTGAGCGTGGGGTCCGCGGGCGGCTGCGGATCCAGCTCCGCCTTCACCCAGGCCTTCGCGGACTCGAAGGCGGGGACGAACTGGGCGCGGACCATGGGCTGCGTCGAGGCCCAGCCCACGGCCCCCAGCAGCACGAGCAGGAACAGCCGCCCCATCCAGCGGGACTTCGGCTTCGCGGCCGGCGTCTGCACCGGCGTGTCCGAGCGCGACACGCCCCGGCCACGGCCCGAGGAGCCGGCGCCCGGGCGCGGAGGACGGGTGCGGAACTGCTGCGTCGACAGGTCGCTCGGCTCATCGAGCGAGTCCACGTCCTCCAGCGGCTCCTCGCGCGCGGCGGGACGCGGGCGCGGCGTGCGGGACGTGCCGCCCGCTTCCAGCAGCGCGCGCGGGGCACGCGGCGTCGTCGAGGCCGCCTCGGCCCCCGTACGCCGCTGCGGCACCGGCTTGGGTCCGCTGCCCGCGCGGGTGGGGACCTCCGGGTCCGTGGGCGTGGCCGGACGCCGCTGGGGCACCGGCTTGGGCGCGCTGCTCCCATCCGTGCGCCGCTGCGGCGTCGGCTTGGGCGCGCTGCTCCCATCCGAGCGCGCCACCGTGCGGGCCATCGTCGGGGTCGGCAGCTGCGCGGTGGCGCCCATCTCGCCGACGTCGTCCTGCTGCAGCTCGCCGGCCGCCTCGCTCACCCGGGCGTCCTCGGCGCGGCTGGCCAGCTCCAGGAGCGTGCGCGTCTTCTGACGCTTCTCCTCGAACAGCTCGCCCATCACCGCGGTGACGCCGTCCTCATCGAACAGCTCGGGGCCGAGCGCCGCCTCGATGGCGCGCGCCATCTCACGGCCGCTGGTGAAGCGCTGCGCCGCGTCCCGGGCCAGCGAGCGCATCACCACCGCGTCCAGCGCCTCCGGGATGTCCGGGTTGGCGGCGCGGGGCGACGTGACGTCCGCCTCCACGATCTGCAACATCACCGCGGCCTCGTGCGGACCGTTGAACAGCCGCTGGCCGGTGAGCATCTCGTGGAGCATCACGCCCACGGAGAACAGGTCGCTGCGGCCGTCCATCGCGTGGCCACGCACCTGCTCCGGGGACATGTACCCGCTGGTCCCCTTCACCGTGCCCACCTGCGTGCGCCCCAGCCGCCCTCTCGCCTTCGCGATGCCGAAGTCGATCACCTTGACGACGCCGTCGTAGGTGAGCATCACGTTCTTCGGCGACACGTCCCGGTGCACCACCGCCACCGAGCGCCCCGACGGGTCCGTGAAGTGGTGCGCGTAGTGCAGCCCCAGGCACGTGTCGCGGATCACCCGACCGATGAACCCCAGCGGCAGCCCGTACTGGCGCCGCGAGGCGGCCTTGATGACCTGCTCCAGGTTCTGCCCGGGCAGGAACTCCATCGCCAGGAACAGCTCGCCGCCGTCCTCGCCCAGGTCGAAGACCTGTCCGATGTTCGCGTGCGAGAACGCCGCGGTGATCCGCGCCTCATCCAGGAACATCTGGACGAATTGCTCGTCCTTCTTGATGTCCGGGAGGATCTGTTTGACGGCGACGAACTTGCGAAATCCGCCCGGCCCCGAGGTGAAGGCGAGGAACAGCTCCGCCATTCCTCCCATCGAGAGGCGGGTGAGGATCTCGTATTTTCCAATGCGCCGCCCCCGGTCGGGATCTTCGCTGGCGCCATCCTGCCTGGCCATGAAGCCGGACATGTTAGCCGCGCGCTGCGTCCACGTCGATGACAGTCGCGCGAAAAGGACCCACCTCCTGGGTGAGCCGAGCCACCCGCCGTGCCCTCTTCCCCACGCCCGGAAGGAGTCCTCTACAGTGCGCTGTTCTCATCACGCCGGGGCGAAAGCCGAGCCCCTCGCCGAAAGGACGCCCATGTCTCGCCACGCAGCGCAGCCTCGACTCCTCGTGGGAATGCTCGCCACCCTGGTGCTGATCGCCTGTGCTCCCGCGCACGCGGACGAACAGGCCGCGGCCCCCAAGGACACGAAAACCCAGTCCTCCCCGAAGAAGGACGGCGCGAAGCAGGAAACACCCGTGAAGGAGGACACGGAGCAGGCCGCGGAGGACGCGGCGCCGAGCAAGGGCGGCCAGTGCACCGGCAAGGCGACCTTCTGCGGCGTGTACTCGAGCGTCTTCTGCAACAGCCAGCCCGGCTGTTCCTACTCGTACTCCACCAACCGGTGCATGGGGCTGGCCATGGAGTGCACGAAGGCCACGAACGCGGCCTTCTGCGAGAAGATCAAGGGCTGCTCCTGGAAGTGAGCCGCCTTTTCAAGCGCTGAGGGCGCGCACCCGGGCCGCGAGGTTCTGCGTGAAGAGGCGGTAGATGCGCAGCGCCGCGGCCTCGTGGGTGTCCAGGTAGTGCTCGAAGGCCGTGCGGCTGATGCGCAGCGCGCGCACGGCCGTGCGCGCCCGCACGTGCGCGGACACCGGCGCGTCCTGCACCAGGGAGATCTCCCCGAGGTACTCCCCCGGCCCCAGCGAGTTGAGCAGCCGCGCGTCCGACTCCGGGCCGCTGAAGACGTCCACCGTCCCCTCCATCAGGACGAGCAGCGCCACGCCCGGCTCTCCCTTCTCCAGCACCACGGAGTCCTGCGCGAGCACCACCTGCCGGGCCTGCCGGTAGAGGTCCTTCATGTCCTCCAGCGACAGCTCGCTGAAGATGGGGATGGCCTTGAGGAAGCGATAGCCGTTGGCCACGGGCGTGGTGGAGGGCGTGTTGCGACGGCCGAGCACCGCCTCCGCCTCCGCGTTCATGCCCATGCGACGCAACAGGCGCGCGCGCTCGGTGACCATCGCCGGCTCGGCCCGCGCCACGTCGGAGCTGGTCAGCGCGTCCACCAGCACCGCGAGCGCGCGGTGCGTGAAGCCCTCGACGTCCAGCAGCCGGCACATGCGCAGCACGGCCTCGATGTAGCGCGGGTCCTCGGGAGTCACGCCGCCCAGGGTCTCCACCTCCGCGTGGGGCTGACCGAGCTCGCGGTAGAGGTCCGCCGCGTCGAAGGGACGCTTGAGGCGCACCAGGCACTGCGCCATGGACTCACGCGCGCCCAGGCCGCGGTACACCTCCAGCGCGCGCTCCAGGGCCCCCGCGCGCTCGAAGGCCGACGCGGCGCGCTCGGACTCACCCGCGCGCAGCCAGGCCTCCGCCGCCTCCAGGTACTGGCCGCTCTGGACGTAGAGATCGGCGGCCACGGCGTCGTCACCGCTGCCGTCCATCAGCCGCGCGGCGCCCAGGAAGTCCCGGGCGCGTCGCAGCACCTCCACCAACCCGCGTCGCTCCTTCACCGGCCCCTGCGCGGCCTGCTTGCGCAGCCGCTCGCGCTGGGAGGCCCCCAGCTCCTCGTAGAGCTGCGCTGCCTGCTCCGTGTCCTCCAGCTCCACCAAAGACCGCACGGCGCGCAACGCCCCTTCTGCATCCGTCCCCATGCGTGCTCCCCCCACGCGAAGCCCCACTGTGGCTCCTGGCATGTCTCATCCTCCGGCCCGGTTGGCCGCCAGAAAAGGCCCGGTTCGACGCGTTGTATCGCGACGCCACCGACTGACACGACGCCCCCATACCTCGTACAGGCCTTAAACGTGAGATAGAAAGCATCCAGCCGGACAACATCCCATGCCCCGCGCGCGGCCCATCACCGTCTCGACCTGGACGCCCGCCGGAGCCCCCGGGGTCCATGTCCTCCGAGTAGAGGATGACACCCGGCTGTGGACAGGCCACGCCACCGCCCACGGACTCACCGTGACGTACGCGGGCGCCTTCGAGCCCCTCTCCACCGAGGCCCAGGTCCGCGCCGCGTTCCAGGGAGACCGCCGCGTGCGATTCCTCACGCCCGGCGAGCAGACCGCCCTCTGACGACGCTCAGCGGCGGGGCCGAGTGCTCGGGCGACGTCGAGGCTTCGGTGTGCCTCGACGCGCCTGGCTCCGAGTTCCCCGACGCGCTGGCGCCTTGCCGCTCCCGGGTCCGTCGACACTCGACAGCACCAGATGCTTCAGCAGCGCGTACACCGGCCCCGGGTCGAACTTCGGATCCAACAGCGCCTGGAGCGCCAGTCCGTCGAAGCACGACTTGATGATGACGGCGTAGTGGTGGTCCAGGGGCTCGGGGCGCGAGGCCTCCCCCCCCCGATACCGCGCCACCGTGCGGGCCACCTCCAGGTCACCCTCCGCCTGGAGCTCGGAGACCGCCGAGGTGAGCTCCGCGTTGCGCAGCCCCAACGCGAACAGCTCGTAGCGCAGCCGGAACTGCTCGGGTGACGCGCGCAGGTGGCGCTCGCCCCACGCGAAGCTGGTGTCCGCCAGGTCCTCCAGCGGCGTCTCGTCCCGCAGCTTCTTGAGCTCCGCCACGTACTGCGCGCTGTGCGCGCGCGTGACGGCGAGCAGCAACGCGTCCTTGCTGCCGAAGTAGTAGTGAACCAGACCCTGGTTCACCCCGGCCACGCGCGCCACCTCCTTCACCGTCGTCGCGTCGTAGCCCCGCTCCGCCAGCACGCGCGAGCTGGCGGCGATGAGCCGCTCCCGGGCATCCGGCTCTCCCGTGAGCGCCGGCTCCGGCGGAGGGGACGAAGGCTTCTTCGGGCTGCGTGGACGGGCCATCTGTCTCCCATAGGACGCCACACACCTACCCGCAAGCACCCCGAGGCCGGCCGCCCGGTCGCCTTGACATCACCCGGGCGCAGTCTTAGTTAGTCGTGTAACTAAATTAGTCGAACGACTAAAAACACGGGAGCACGAGATGAAGGTCCAGTCCAAGGGAGTCCTGACGGGAGTGCTGGCGGCGGCGGTGTTGATGGGCGCACCGGCGTGGGCGGACGACGCGGGCGAGCTGATTCCCTCGCGGGAGCGGGAGCGCCGGGGCTCGGTGCTGCTGGAGCTGCAGCCGCCCGCGCTGGACGCGTCGATGTACGGAGTGCGACTGGACATCTCGCCCCGGTTCGAGGGGCCGTTCTCCTTCGGACTGATGGCGCGCGCGGGCCAGTGGGGCAACGCGGTGGGCGTGCGCACGCGCTTCGAGGGGGCGGAGCTGGGCGAGGTGAAGCTCAACTACGCGGTGGGCGCGGACGCGCGCTACACGGTGACGACGTTCGCGAACGGCACGCTGCGGCCCTTCGTCGGGCTGACGGCGGGCTTCGAGGAGTTCGTGGCGCGCACGGGCAAGGGCCCTTCGCAGGGCGCGAGCACGGCGGCGTTCGTGGAGCCCGCGGTGGGACTCATGTGGCGGCCGGGCGCGGGGCGGCTGGGCCTGACGGCGCGCGGAGGCCCGGGCTTCACCTTCACGGACGTGCGCACGCTGCGCATCTCGAATGGTGAGCTGAAGCTGCGGCAGGTCTACCCGACAGCGTCCCTCGGCCTGCTCGTCGTCCTCTGAGCATCCGGCGGCCCACCGTGTCGGGCGCGCGACAGGCAAGGCCCACCCCGTCGTGCCCACCCCCTGAGTCCCTTCTTCATCGTGGTGAGCTTCCCCCCGGACGGCCCCGAATCCCGGGCGCCGTCCTTCACGTCGTCGCTTCCGACGCGTCGCTGGAGTCCGTCTCATGAGGACGTCGTTGCTGGCCCTCACGCTCGTCCTGGGCGCCCCGCTCGGGCTCGCCTGCGGGCGCTCCCCTCCCCCGCCCGCGCCTCCCACCGCCGTGCGCATCGCCACCGTGGGCCGCGCCGGGACGACGGCGGATGCGCGCTTCTCCGCGGAGATCCAGCCCGCCACGCGCGTGGACCTGGCCTTCAAGGTCGGCGGCTACGTGGAGTCCATCGCGAAGGTGAAGGACGTGGACGGACGCCCCCGCCTCATCCAGGAGGGCGACGCCGTGCGCGAGGGCATGGAGCTGGCCGCGCTGCGCAAGACGGACTACTCGCAGAAGCTCACCGAGGCCCGCGCGGCGCTCTCCCAGGCCCGCGCCGCCGAGGAGCAGGCGCGCATCAACTTCGAGCGCACGACGAAGCTCGTCGCCGCGGAGGTGTCCACGCCCGCGCAGCTCGACGCCGCCCGCACGCAGAAGGACAGCGCCGTCGGCGCCTCGGCCGTCGCCCAGGCCCGCGTGGAGGAAGCGCGCACGGCGCTCGAGGACACCCAGCTGCGCTCGCCGCTCTCCGGCGTGGTGCTCAAGCGCACCGTGGAGGTGGGCGTCCTGGCCGCGCCGGGCACCGTCGCCTTCTCGGTGGCGGAGACGCGCAGCGTCCGCGTGGTGTTCGGCGTCCCGGACACGCTCCTGCCCAGCGTCCGGCTCGGCGCGCCCCAGGCCGTCATCACCCAGGCCTTCCCCGGACAGCGCTTCGAGGGGCGCATCTCCCGCATCGCGCCCTCCGCGGACCCCAAGAGCCGCGTGTTCGCGGTGGAGGTCTCCATCCCCAACGAGGACCAGCGACTCAAGCCCGGCATGGTGGCCGCGCTGTCGCTGCGAGACGGCGGCTCCGCCCGACTCCAGCCGGAGCTGCTCGTGCCGCTGTCCTCCATCGTCCGCGCGCCCGGCAAGCCGGACGGGTTCGCCGTCTTCGTGTTCCAGCAGCAGGACGGCAAGTCGCTCGTGCGTGCCCGCGAGGTGGAGCTGGGCGAGTACCTGGGCAACGTCATCCCGGTGCGCAAGGGATTGGAGGCCGGTGAGCGCATCGTCGTCACCGGCGCCAGCCTCCTGTCCGACGGCGAGGCGGTGGAGGTGATTCCGTGACGCCCGAGCAGGCGGAGCAGGCGGAGCGGGAGCGCGACGAAGCGCTGGTGCGCCACAAACACAACACCGCGCGCTACTTCACCGAGAAGCGGCAGGTGGCCTGGGTGTTCCTGGCCTTCACGCTGGTGTGGGGCGTCTACGGCTACTTCAAGATGCCCAAGGCGAAGGACCCGGTCATCGCAGTGCGCGTCGCGGTGGCCACGTGCCTGTGGCCCGGCGCGGAGGCGGAGAAGATTGAACAGCTGGTCACCCGCCGCATCGAGCAGAAGATCTCCGAGAACGCCAGCGTCGAGAAGATCGAGTCCATCAGTCGCACCAGCCTGTCCGTCGTCTACGTCACGCTGAAGGAGGACGTCGCGGACCGCGCCAAGGAGTTCGACGACATCCAGGGGCGGCTCGACACGATTCGCGACCTGCCGAGCGGCGCGGGGCCGGTGCAGTTCCTCAAGGACTTCGGCGACACCGCGACGCTGATGCTCACGGTGGCCAGCCCTCCGGCGAACGACGTGGAGCTGGAGCTGCGCTCGCGCGCCGTCGCCCGCGCCATCGAGGACGTGCGCGCGTCCGCGTCGTCCTCCGCTCCACGGGCCACGCTGGTGGTGAGCTTCCCGCCCTCCATCAACGCGACGTCCATGCAGCGCCTGGGAGACCAGGCCCTGCGCTTCTTCGACGCCCTGCCCGAGACGGATGATGCGCGCTTCATCCAGAGCCCCGGCTTCATCGGCGTGGACATGGCCACGTCCCTGGACGACGACACGCTGCTGCGACACCTGCGCGCCTTCGCCCAGGACCACCTGAGCCTGTCGGAGCTCCACCCCGACGTGTGGCGCCCCATCATCGTCCGCGACCCGAAGGACGTCCGGGCCCGACTGACGGCGAACGCGGGAGACCGCTACAGCCACCGGCAGCTCGACGACTTCACCGACACGATTCAGCGACACCTCCAGCGGCTGCCCGTCGTCTCCAAGGTCACCCGCGTGGGCGTGCTGCCGGAGAAGATCTTCCTGGAGTACTCGCAGGAGCGCCTCGCCTCCTACGGCGTCCAGGCCTCGGGGCTCGCGAACCTCATCTCCGCGCGCAACATCACCGCGCCCGGCGGCATCCTGGAGATGGGCGGCAAGAGCATCACCATCGACCCGTCGGGCGAGCTGTCCAGCGAGCGCGAGCTGGGAGACATCGTCGCCACCACGAGCACCAACGGCACGCCGGTGTACCTGCGCGACATGGTGGACGTGCGCCGCGACTACCAGAGCCCGCCGCGCTTCCTGAACTACCTGGACGCGCGCAACGCCCAGGGCGAGTTCGTCCGCAACCGCGCCATCACCCTCGCCGTCAACATGCGCCCGGGCGAGCAGATCGACACCTTCGGCCACGCCGTGAGCGAGGAGCTGGCGCACGTCCAACGGCTGCTGCCCGAGGACCTGGTCATCCGCCGCACCTCGGACCAGCCGCTCCAGGTGAAGGAGAACGTGGACCTGTTCATGTCCTCGCTCTACGAGGCCATCATCCTGGTGGTGCTCGTCGCGCTCATCGGCTTCTGGGAGTGGAGGACGGCGCTGCTGTTGGCCCTGTCCATCCCCATCACCCTGGCGATGACCTTCGGGCTGATGCACCTGTTCGGCGTGGACCTGCAGCAGATCTCCATCGCGTCGCTCATCATCGCGCTGGGCCTGCTGGTGGATGACCCCGTCGTGGCCAGCGACGCCATCAAGCGCTCGATGTCCATGGGGTGGAAGCCGCGCATCGCCGCGTGGCTCGGTCCCACGAAGCTGGCCACCGCCATCCTCTTCGCCACCCTCACCAACATCGCCGCCTACCTGCCCTTCCTCTCGCTGCCGGGAGACACGGGCAGGTTCATCCGCACCCTGCCCATCGTCCTCACGCTGTCCCTGGTCGCCTCGCGCGTGGTCTCCATGACGTTCATCCCGCTGCTGGGCTCCGCCATCCTCCGCGCGCCCGAGACGGAGACTCCCGCATCGGACCAGAAGACCTCGCGCTTCGCCCGGAGATACCAGCAGGTCGTCGGCTGGGCCATCGACCACCGGCTGCTCGTCGTCGGCGTGGCGCTGCTCGTCCTCATCGCGGGCGCGCTCGTGGGCACCCGCGTCCGCTCCGCCTTCTTCCCCAAG
The DNA here is from genome assembly GCF_020037095.1 of Myxococcus sp. XM-1-1-1. Classification (NCBI taxonomy): domain Bacteria; kingdom Pseudomonadati; phylum Myxococcota; class Myxococcia; order Myxococcales; family Myxococcaceae; genus Myxococcus; species Myxococcus sp. XM-1-1-1. The sequence goes on along the minus strand of NZ_JAIQDH010000031.1, from coordinate 42,997 downwards.
GACCTGTCCTATCTGTCCTACGTGGACGTCTGGCTGCCCGAGGACGCCACCCTCACCGCGACGCGCGACACCGCCAGGGACGCCACCCGCATCCTCCAGGAGGTGGCCGAGGAGTACGGCAAGGCCCACCCGAGCGACGGCAAGCCGCGCCAGGTGCTCGAGTCGGTGACGGAGTTCATCGGCGGCGGAGGTCCCCGCTTCTGGTTCTCCGTCGCACCGGAGCTCCAGCAGCTCAACTACGCGCAGCTGGTCATCCAGGTCCGAGACAAGGAGGACACCCGCATGCTGGTGCCCTTGTTCCAGGACGCGCTGTCACGCCGCATCGCCGGGGCGCGCGTCGACGTGCGCGAGCTGGAGACGGGCAAGCCCGTGGGCATCCCCGTGTCCATCCGGGTCTCCGGCGAGGACATCTCCGTGCTGCGCGACATCGCCGAGCAGGCCAAGGCCATCTTCCGCTCCGTCCCCGGCACCGCGCGCACGCGCGACGACTGGGGCAGCGACACGTTCTCCGTGAAGCTGGAGGTGGACCCGGACCGGGCCAACCTCGCGGGCGTCACCAACCTGGACGTGGCCACGTCCTCCGCCTCGGCGATGAACGGCATGACGGTGGGTCAGCTGCGCGAGGGCATCCATCAAATCGACATCGTCGCCCGGCTCCGCGCCGAGGAGCGCGCCCAGCTGGGTGACATCGAGAACCTGTACATCAGCTCGCGCAGCGGGCCCCAGAAGGTGCCCCTGCGGCAGGTCTCCCGCGTCGCCTACTCGCTCCAGACGGAGAAGATCCGCCGCCGCAACCAGTTCCGCACCATCACCATCTCCACGTTCCCGCAACAGGGCGTGCTCGCGTCGGAGGTCCTGAAGGAGGCCCGTCCGAAGCTCGATGAGCTCCAGCAGCACCTGCCCATCGGCTACACGTTGGAGATCGGCGGCGAGGCGGAGGAGCAGAAGAAGAGCTTCGCGAGCATGGTCGTCGTGCTCGGCATGCTCATCGTCGCCATCTACGTGGCGCTGGTCATCCAGTTCAAGAACGCCGTCAAGCCGCTGGTCGTGTTCGCCGCCCTGCCCTTCGGCGCGGCGGCGGCGCTGGTGTCGCTGGTCCTCATGGGCGCGCCCTTCAGCTTCATGGCCTTCCTGGGCATCATCAGCCTGATGGGCGTCATCGTCAGCCACATCATCGTGCTCTTCGACTACATCGAGGAGGCCCACGAGCGCGGAGAGTCCCTGCGCGAGTCCCTGCTCGACGCCGGGGTCCACCGCCTGCGGCCCGTGCTGGTGACGGTGGGAGCCACCGTGCTGGGGCTCATCCCCCTGGCGCTGCACGGCGGCCCGCTGTGGCAGCCGCTCTGCTACGCGCAGATCGGCGGACTCACCGTGGCCACGGTGCTCACCCTGCTGCTCGTCCCCGTCCTCTACACGCTCTTCGTGAGGGACCTGCGCTGGATTCATTGGGAGGAGCGCTGAAGCAGGCGGCGGAGCGGTCGCCGCCGCGACATTGGTCAACGACAGGACGTGACTCCAGTTTCGTGGATGGAGGTTTCGTCGCGCCCTCTGGAAAGGGTGCTCGACTGGCTGGTCCCGCTCGTGTGCACGTTCACCGTCCTGGTGACGGCCACCGTGCTGGCGGGCTGGGCGATGGCCAGCGAGCGGCTCACCCGTGTGGTCTTCCTCCCGGGAGCCGGGGTGATGATGCCCCTCACCGCCGTGGGGCAGTTCTCCATCGGCTGCGCGCTGTGGCTGCTGAGGAGGAAGTCGGCGGAGCGCCTGGCAAGGGGACTGGGGCTGGCACTGGCGCTGCTCGCCATGGTGCTGGGCGGACTGGTGCTGCTCGAGTACCTGACGCGGCGGGATTTCGGGATCGCCCCCCTCTTCTTCGCGGACACCCTCACCCGGCTGTCGCCGCACATGCCGGGCCGGCCGTCTCCCCTGACAGCGGCGAGCCTGGTGCTGCTCGGGTCCGCGCTGCTGCTGCTGCACGTCAGGACCCGCTCGGGGTGGCATCCGGCCCGTCCGCTCGCCCTGCTCGTCGCGCTCGTCTCCGCCCAGGCCCTCATCGGCTATGCGTATCTGGAGGAGGCTCCGCTGACCGCGTTCATCGGGCAGCGGGCCTTCGGGCCCTACACGCCCATGGCGCTGCACTCGGCGCTGTTGTTCCTGCTGCTCTCGGTGGGAATCCTCTCCGTGCATCCCCGATATGGACTGATGGGGGTGCTGCTGCGGGACGATGCCGGCGGCCTCATGGCGCGCAGGCTGTTGCCCGCCGTCATCACCCTGCCACTGCTCGTGTGGGGGCTGCGGCTGGTCAGCGAGGAGCTCGGCTTTCGCAGCGGCCCGTTCGGCACGTCGGTCTTCGCGCTCGTCACGGTGCTCGCCTTCGTGCTCCTGCTGGCTCGCAACGCGAACGCCCTCTCCCGACTGGATGCGCGTCAGCGCGAAGTGGCGCAGTCGCTGCGCATCTCCGAGGCCCGCTTCGCCGGCATCGTCAACAACGCCGCGGACGCCATCATCGCCGTCGACGAGCAGCGGAACATCACCCTGTTCAACACCGGCGCCGAGCGCATCTTCGGCTACGCCGCGGGCGAGGTGCTGGGCAGGTCGATGGACCTGTTGCTGAGCGGCCCCCTGGACCTCCCGGCGCGGGAGGCCGCCGGAACAGGCCCGGGCGACGAGGAGGGAAGACCCCTGTCCGGCCGTCGCAGGAGTGGGGAGGTGTTTCCCGCGGAGGCCACGCTCGCCGACGTGCGGGTGGATGATGTCGCGTTCAGGGCCGTCATCCTGCGCGACCTGAGCGCGCGGGTGCGAGCGGAGGAGGCCCGGCGCAACCGGGAGGAGCTGTTCCGCACCGCCTTCGACCATGCCCCCATCGGCATGTCCCTGGTTGGCCTGGACGGACACTTCCTGAACGTGAACGAGGCGCTGAGCCAGATGCTCGGGTACACGCGCGAGGAGCTGTGCGCGATGACATTCCAGGACCTCACCCACCCGGAGGACCTGGAGGGGGACCTGCTCCAGGTGGGGCGGCTGCTGGATGGGGAGCTGGGCACGTATCAGCTCGAGAAACGCTACCGTCACAAGCTGGGCCACTTGGTGTACGTCCTGCTCACCGCGTCCCTCGTCCACGATTCGAAGGGCAGACCGCTGCACTTCATCTCCCAGGTGCAGGACATCTCCGAGCGCGAGCAGCAGGAGCGGGAGCAGCGCCTGCTGGCGGAGGCCGGGCCCAGGCTCGCCAGCTCGCTGGACCCGGGGACGACGGTCACCACGGTGTCGCGGCTGCTCGTCCCAGCGCTCGCGGACTTCTGCGTCGTGACGATGATCGACGAGCACGGGAAGGTCCAACGCCGCGAGTGCCTCGCCTCCACGCACGAGAGGACGCTGTTGATGGAGGAGCTGTTCGGCGCGTATCCGCAGGCCCACCTGCGGCGGGGACATGCGTTGGCGGAGGTCTTCACCAGCGGCCAGTCGCTGCTGCTGGAAGAGGTCCCCGCGTCGCTCCTGGAGAGCACCGCGGAGGATGCCCGGCACCTGGACCTGCTGCGACGGCTCGCGCCCCGCTCCATCATCGTGGTGCCGCTGAGCGCGCGCGGGCACACGGTGGGCGTCGTCGCGCTGGGCACCTCCGAGTCCGGGCGGAGCTACGGGCGTCGGGACCTGGCGCTCGTCGAGGAGCTGGCGCGGCGCGCGGCGCTGGCCATCGACAACGCGAGCCTGCATGCGCGCTCCGAGCAGGCCACGCACCTTCGCGACGAGGTGCTGCGCATCGTCGCCCATGACCTGCGCGCGCCCCTGAATGTCATCTCGCTGAGCGCGGGGACGATGATGAAGCGCTCGCCGGCGGAGCGCGCCGCGGACTCGCGTCCACTGACCTCCATCCAGAAGGCGGTCACGCGGGCGACCGCGCTCATCGCGGACCTGCTGGATGTCGCGCGGATGCAGGGCGGCAGCCTCACCGTGGACCGTCGGCCTGAGTCGACGATGGCGCTGCTCACGGAGGCCCTGGAGCTGCACCGGGCGCTGGCCGAGGCCCAGTCCGTCCATCTCCAGTTGGACGTCAGCCGCGACACGCCGGACCTCTTCGTGGACCGGGACCGGGTGCTGCAGCTCTTCTCCAACCTGATTGGCAACGCGCTGAAGTTCACCCCGATGGGCGGCTGCATCGTCCTGCGCGCGCGCCCGTGGGGGGAGATGGTGCGCTGCTCGGTGAGCGACACGGGCTCGGGGATTCCCCCCGAGGACCAGCACCACCTGTTCGAGCCCTTCTGGCAGGCCCGGAGCCGCGCCAAGGAAGGCGCGGGCCTTGGGCTCACCATCGTCAAGGGCATCACCGAGGCCCATGGCGGCCGGGTCTGGGTGGACAGCCAGCCCGGACTCGGCACCACCTTCTACTGCTCACTGCCCGCCATCCACTCGGCGGACAGCTCCCTCACCTGGCACGTCTGAGGCCGCGCTCAGTGCGTCGCGGGCGTGGACCCGTTGTGGCCCGGCGCGTGGCGTGGGCCGCGCGTCCGGGGCTCGGGGACCTCCGGTGCCGGGGTGCTCGCGGCGCGCTCCAGTGCGTCCTCCGTGAAGACACTCAACCCGAGCTCCGGCCGGTAGCCGTGGACCTCCTTCACGTCCAGCTTCCGCATGAACTCCACGATGCCCGGGCTCACCTCCTGCCCCGGCACCAGGATGGGGAAGCCCGGCGGATACGGCACCACGAAGCGCGTGGACACCAGCCGCCGCCCCGAGTCCAGCGCCTGCGCGGCCTCCGGCAACGTCACGAACTCCGCGTTCTCCTCGCGGTACGCCAGGAAGAAGGCGCTGCGCAAGTCGCCCTCCCCCACTCCGCCCGACGGCTGGAACGCCGGATGGAACCCGCTGAAGTCCGGCAGCGGCGGCAGCTCCTCGGTGATGGCGCGCACCTTCGCGTCGAACAGCCTGCGCTCCGCGCCCGTCGCCTGCGCCAGCGTCGCCTCCAGTCGCTCCGCCTCGTGCCGGAGCCCGTCCAGGAGGAACGACAGCGAGCCCCACGTCACGCCAATCGTCGCGTTCATCAGCACCGTGTTGATGGACGTGTGGTTCACCTGGATGCCCAGCCGCTCCATCAACACCTTGCTCCGGAACTCGAACCCGTTGCGCCCGGTGAGCGCGGTGAAGAGCGTCAGGCGCGTCGGGTCCAGCACGAACTCGTCCTGCGCCCACGCCCGCGTCATCTCGTCCACGCCCGCCGAGCCCGGCCCCACGTAGCGGTTCAACCCCGAGCTCCGGAACACCTCCGGCACCATCTGCTCCGCGTCCAGCAGCCGCAGGTAGCGATGCAGCAGCGGGTCCTCGCGCAGCCGCTCGCGCATCCGCATCGCCAGCTGGTAGGCCTCCTTCACCATCGCGAAGCCCTCCAGGTCCATCTGTCGGCGCGCCAGGTCCAGCGACGCCACGAGCTGGTGGTTCGGCGACGTGGTGATGTGCGTGAAGTACGCCTCCGTCAGCGGCGCGGCCGCGCGGCGCTCGAAGTCCTCGTCCCAGACGTGCAGCATCGAGGCCTGACGGAACGCCGACAGCGACTTGTGCGTGGACTGTGTCGCGTACACGCGCACGCGCACCTTGTCCGGGTCCGGCAGCAGTCGCTCCTCCAGCGCGCGGGCCCCCGCCACCGCGTCCCCGTCTCCGCGCCGTGCACGCCACGCCCGGTACTCCTCGCGGTACGCGCGGCTGCGCAGCCGCTCCGCCAGCTTCTGCGCGGCCCGCATCGCCGTGCGCTGACGCGCCAACGGCATGAACGTGGCGTAGGCGAACCACGCCTCATCCCAGAGGAACGCCAGGTCCGGCTTGATGGCCAGCAGCTCCTCCATCACCCGCTCCGGGTGGTAGACGAGCCCGTCGAAGGTGCAGTTGGTCAACACCACCAGCTTCACCCGGTCCAACCGCCCCGCGGACTTCAGCTCCAGGAGCTTCGCCTTCAGCGTGCTCAGCGCCACGCCGCCGTACATCGCGAACTCCCGCACCGGATACGCATCCAGGTACACCGTGTGCGCGCCCGCCAGCACCAGCCCGTAGTGGTGCGACTTGTGGCAGTTGCGGTCGATGAGCACCACGTCACCGGGCTGGAGCAGCGTCTGGTGGACGATCTTGTTCGCCGTCGACGTGCCGTTGGTGACGAAGAACGTCTGCTGCGCGCCGAACGTCTTGGCCGCCTTCTCCTGCGCCTGCTTGATGGAGCCCGTCGGCTCCAACAGGGAGTCCAGTCCACCCGCGGTGGAGGAGGACTCCGCCATGAACAGGTTGGGCCCGTAGAACTCCCCCATGTCCCGCAGCCAGCGCGAGTTGTACACCGAGTGGCCTCGGGCAATCGGCAGCGCGTGGAAGTTGCCGATGGGCCGCGAGGCGTAGTGCTTGAGCGCGTCGAAGAACGGCGTCCGGTAGCGCTCGCGCACGCCGTCCACCACCGTGACGTTCAGCTCGTGCGCGGACTCGTACCGGTAGAAGACGCGGTCGAACAGGCGCTCGGTGTGCATCTCCCGCCCCACCAGGGACTCGTCGGTGATGAGGTAGACGTTGAGGTGTGGACGCAGCCGCCGCACCCAGCGCGCCACCACGAGCCCCGCCTCGTCGCCGTTGCGCTCCGCCTCCGCGAGGATGGGCTCCAGCGTGGAGCGAAGCTGCTTCACGGGCGAGCGCGAGCGCAGCGGCAGGTCCTGCCGCACCACGCACACCTGCACGTCGTCGTTGACGAGCACCGCCACCAGCGCGTCCTCCACCGAGCGCACCTGGAGCAGCTCGTAGAGGAACTGGTGCTCCCCGCGCTGCGCCTCGAGCATCCCGCGGTGGACCCGCTCGAAGTCCGCCGCCGCCATGTCATCCACCACCAGCGTGGTGAAGTAGTGCGAGCCCTCCGGCGCCGCCGCGCGCGTCCCATCCAGGTCCGTGAGCAGACAGGCGCGGTCGCGATGCAGGCTCAACAGGCCCACCAGCCGACGCACCTCCTCGGCCAGCTCCTCCACATCGTGCCGGCGCGCCATCTCCGCCAGCCTCTGCAGCCGGGCCTCGCCCGGGAACACGAAGAGCCGCTCGATGGGATGCACCTCCGCAAAGAGCGAGAGCACCTGCTCCATGTGCTCGGGCGACACCTGCCCCTCGGCGTGCCGCGCCTCCAGCCGCGTCACCTCCTCCCGCAGCCGGTTCCACACGTCCAGTCGGACCTGCTCGGGATTGAAGACCGCGGACAACAGGTGTGCCTGGACACCGGACTCCAGCGAGCTCAGGGGCTCCGCCATGGCGGCACGCCCTCCTTTCGTCGACGGGCACGGGCGGAGCGCCGTGCGACTCGACGTCGGACAAGGTAGGCGCCACGTCATCGACGCGAAGCCCGGACGGCGGGGAGGGTTCCTGGGCCCACGCATGGACGCGAGGGCCTCTTCGCTCGTGCGCTCCCGGCGTTGCCGCGCGGCCGGGCGGCCCCCACTCCTCAACCACCGAAGCCGACGCGCCAGCAGCCTGCGCTCGCGGGCGCCCACGTCGCTGGGAGGAGATGACATGAAGCTCGCAAGTCGCGGTCGCAGAAGCTGGTTGCTCTCCACATGTCTGCTGGCCCTCACCGGCCCCGGTGTCGCGCTCGGCGCGGCGCCCAGGTCCAAGCCCGCCGCGTCCCAGACGACCGCCCGCCCCTCCCCGGGAGACGAGGCGATGCCGTCCGAGACGGACATCCAGCAGGCCCTCCAGAAGGCCCACACGCAGTTCAAGGGGAACAAGGAAGGCAAGAACGCGGACTACATCCCGTACCTGGCCACGGTGAACCCCAACCTCTTCGGCCTCGCGCTCGTCACCGTCGACGGGAAGATCTACACCGCCGGCGACGCCGCCTCGCCCTTCCCCATCGAGTCGCTCTCCAAGCCCTTCACGCTGGCGCGGCTGATGGAGGAGGTGGGCGCCAAGAAGGTCGAGGACAAGATTGGCGTGGACGCCACCGGGCAGCCGTTCAACTCCATCGTCGCCATCGAGATGAACGAGGACCACCGCGCCGGCAATCCGCTGGTCAACGCGGGCGCCATCACCTCCGTGAGCCTGATTCCCGCGAAGACGCCCGACGAGCGCTGGAGGAAGATCAGCGGCAACTTCAACGCCTTCGCGGGCGAGCCGCTCTCCGTGAACGAGGAGGTCTACAAGTCGGAGACGGCCACCAACACGCGCAACCAGTCCATCTCCGCGCTGCTGGAGTCCTATGACGTCCTCGGCTCTCCGCGCGAGCAGGCGCTCGACCTCTACACGCGGCAGTGCTCGGTCAACGTCACGGCCCGGCAGCTGGCCACCATGGGCGCCACGCTCGCCAACGGTGGCATCAACCCCGTCACGGGTGAGCGGGTCATCAGCCCGGACACCGCGCGGCGCACCCTGGCGCTGATGGCCACCAATGGTCTGTATGAGAACACCGGCGAGTGGCTCTATCAGGCCGGCGTCCCCGCGAAGAGCGGCGTGGGCGGTGGCATCGTCGCCGTGGTGCCGGGCCGCTACGCCATCGCGGCCTTCTCCCCGCCGCTCGACAAGGCGGGCAACAGCGTGCGAGCCCAGCGCGCCATCACCCATGTCGTGAACTCGCTGGGTGACAACCTGTACGCCGCCACGCCTGGCGGCGCGGGCACGATGGGGACCGGTGGCGCGGGCCGCGACGGCGCGGAGCAGAAGACGCCTCCGTCGCCATAGACCCTCGCCGCCGTGGTTCGCGGGCGCCTCTTCCCATCACGAGGGAGGGGCGCCCTCTCACGTTGCGTGTTCGATGAGCCCCGTCCACGAGGGCGAGGCCGCTGTCCGTCAGCCATCGTCGCGCCGCGCCCGCCGTCCGCTCGCGGATAGCGCACGACGCCCCCGACTGGCGCCCTCCAGCCGCATGCCCACCGTGCCGCTCGGCCCCTGGCGAGTCGCCTCGCTTGGGGACCGCGCTCATTCGAGGGAACAGGGCATGCGCTGGATACGAGTGGCGGCGGTGGTGGCGGGCGTGAGCGGACTGCTCGCCCCGACGGAGAGTCACGCGCAGGACGAGAAGAAGGACGACGACAAGCCCACCATCACCGGAGGCTATGATGAGAAGAACGGCTTCCACGTCCAGTCCGAGGACGGGAACTACCTGCTCGGCATCGGGCTGCAGGCCGGCTACAAGCTCGAGCCCGTCTTCCTGGATGGCAAGGCCGAGTCCCGCACGGCCTTCTCGTTCCTGCGCCCCATCATGCGCGGCAACGTCTTCCGCCCCTGGATTCGCTTCTGGACGTCGCTGGAGCTGGCGGACCCGCCGCTGTACCTGCTCGACTCGCTGGTGGAGATCCAACCCTGGGACGAGCTGGGCGTGCGCGCGGGCCAACAGTACACCCCGCTGAGCCGTCACGAGTCCTGGGGCCCGCAGCAGATCCTCTTCCCCGAGTTCTCCACCATCGCCAACTACTACTGGACCGGTCGCGACAAGGGCGTGACGTTCTTCGGGACCATGGACTGGCTGGAGTACTACGTCGGCGTCTACGGCGGCTCTCCGCTGCGCAGCGTCCGCTCCGAGTCCGACAAGTATCAGCTCAACGCGCGCGCCACCTTCTCCCCCATGGGCAAGCCCGGCTACGGCGAGCTGCCGTACATCATGTCCGGCGACAAGGAGCCGCCTCCGCTCAACGTGTCCTTCACGCTGCAGGGGGCCGCCGGCGACGTCTCCCAGGTGAAGGAGAACTTCAACCCGGAGTCCGGCGTCTTCGAAATCCTGCGCGAGGGCGAGCGCCGCTTCGTCACCGGCGGCGTGGACCTGTTCATCCAGGCGCGGCGCTTCAGCCTCTTCGGCGAGGCGTACATCAGCCGCGTCGACCCGATGAACAACGCGCGCAACTTCTCCAGCTTCGGCGCGTGGGTGCAGGCGGACTACGTCGTCTACAAGAAGACCGTGGATGTGGGCGTGCGCCTGAGCTACCTCAACCCGAGCTTCGACCTGGACGACGACCTGCTCTACATCGGCGAGGCCCAGCTCGCCTGGTTCGTCAACGCGCCGCACCTGGCGTTCAAGCTGCGCTACCAGATTGCCCACCAGGAAGCCGCCAACGGCGCGGAGGACGCCTCCGTCGTCATTCCGAAGGACCCCGGCACCTCGCAGCTCATCACCCTGCAGCTCAACCTGGCGTTCTAGCGCCCCCGTCTTGCGAGCATCCAGGCGGCGCATGCCGTGCGCCTGTCGATGGCCAGGAGACGCCGCCGCCAGGCGCCCCATCGACGGCGGGGCCCGCACCTGTAGCGCCCCACGCTACAGGCGGGCCGGATTTGTAACCCTCCAGGCTACGCCCCTGTCTCGAGGGCGGGAGTGACCCCAGGGTGAGGGTGGAACGGCACACCCGCTGCATTGTCGTGGAGTGCCACACGGTCGGGCGCAACCCACCACGACCGTGCGCTCCGTGCAGCAGGGGGGCCGGGGGGCGGAGAGGGGGGACGCGGGGCCCGGCCGGGAGACAGACCGAGCCGGGCCTCCGCGGGGGCTTTCACGGAGCAACCTGACGGATGGGACAGGATGGACGACCGGAACTTCGCGTCACGTGGCCATGGTATCTTGAAGCTCATGTCTGCTTCCGACCGGGCCCGCACACCGCCTCCGATTCCCGACGTGAAGAGTGATCCGGTCTGGAAGGTCGAGGCACGGGACTCCGGCGACGAGGCGCTCCACGTCACGCTCCCCTACGAGCAGGGCCGCCGCGCGTACGACGCCTCCACCGTGCGCCGCTTCCGGCTGACGGTGGTGGAAGGCCCCCAGTCCGGCAGCACGTGGGAGTCCACGGCGGACACGTGCTCGGTGGGCTCGCATCCGCTCAACGACTTCGCGGTGGATGACTCCACCGTGTCGCGCTTCCACTGCGAGATTCGCATCGGGCCCAAGGGGCCGCAGGTGCGCGACCTGGACAGCCTCAACGGCGTCATCCTGGACGGCGTCCTGGTGATGGAGGGCGTGCTGCGCAGCGGCTCGCTGCTGCGGCTGGGCCGGGTGGTGCTGCGCTTCGACTTCAGCGCGGAGAACAACCGGCTGCCGGTGTCGGAGAGCACGCGCTTCGGGACGCTGGTGGGCGCGTCGGTGGCCATGCGCGTGTGCTTCGCGATGATGGAGCGCGCCGCGTCGCGCGACGTCACCGTGCTGCTGGAGGGCGAGACGGGCACGGGCAAGAGCCAGGCGGCCCAGGCCATCCACGAGGCGGGCCGGCGCAAGGACGGCCCCTTCCTGGTCGTGGACTGCGGCGCCATCCCCGCGCACCTCCTGGAGAGCGAGCTGTTCGGGCACGAGAAGGGCGCCTTCACCGGCGCGCTCCAGCGCCGGGCGGGCGTCTTCGAGGAGGCCATCGGCGGCACCGTCTTCCTCGACGAGATCGGCGAATTGCCCGCGGAGCTGCAGCCCAAGCTGCTGCGCGTGCTGGAGAACCGGGAGATCCGCCGCGTCGGCAGCAACACGTACCAGCCGGTGGACGTGCGACTGATGGCGGCCACGCACCGAGACCTGCGCGCGGAGGTGAACGCGGGGCGCTTCCGCTCCGACCTCTTCTTCCGCCTCGCGGTGCTGAGGATCGCCCTGCCCCCCCTGCGTCAGCGGCCCGAGGACCTGCCGCTGCTGGTGGAGGGCATCCTGGGCACGCTGGGCGCGGACAAGGAGCGCACCGCGTCCCTGCGCACGCCGGACTTCCTGGCCCGGCTGCGCTACGCGGCGTGGCCCGGCAACGTGCGCGAGCTGCGCAACTACCTGGAGCGCTGCCTCGTCTTCGAGGAGGCGGTGGAGCTGACCGAGGACGAGTCGCGCTCGGGCAATCCCATGGAGGTGGACCCCACCCTGCCCTACGCCGACCAGCGCCGCCGCGCCGTCGACGACTTCGAGCGCCGCTACCTGCGCGCGCTCCTGGAGAAGCACCAGGGCAAGGTGGCCCAGGCCGCCGTCACCGCGGGCATGGACCGGGTGCACCTCTACCGGCTGCTGCGCCGGCACGGCATCAAGCCGTGAGCCTCACCGCCGTCCGGTGACGCGGGACCAGAGGGCCCCGCCACCGGGCAACGGCGCCGCGAGGAAGCCGGACTCCAGCCCTCTCAGCGCCGACTCGGTGGCCACCAGCCCTCCGTCCGTCGCGTCCGCCACCCAGCCCGGCAGGTGCAACAGGCTCGCGCCCACGCGGCCCTCCGCGCCCGGCAGCTGGTCCACGTGGACGGTGATGGCCAGGCGGACGGGGGACGCGGTCTCGCGAGCGTCCTGGTCTCGCGCCCCCTCCTGCTCCAGGAGGGACAGCGCCGCCGCCAGCACGCGCTCGCGCACGGCGCGCTCGGAGGCCGCGTCATCGGGCAGCGGCGCCAGCGCCATCAGACAGCCGCTCCCCTCCAGCCGCACCTCCAGCCCCACCTCGCGGGCAACCAGGCCCGCGCGCTCCAGCAGGGAGTCCATGCGCTCCAGGCTCGTCGAGTCGGGCGCGTGGGACATGCGGGCCTCCGCGTAGAGCGCCACCGCGTGGCCCGGGTTCGCGCGAGGCCCCACGCCCCCCACCGCTCGACGCAGCTCCTCCAGGAACAGGGCCACGTCCGGGTAGCGCTCCTCGCGAGTCTTGGCCAGGCAGCGCGACACCACGTCATCCAGCCCCGAGGGCACGGGCGCGCGCTCGGTGGGCCTGGGGGGTGGCGCGTGCAGGTGCTGCTCCTCAACCTCGTGCCGCGTGGCGCCCTGGAACGGCGGCTGCCCGGTGACGAGCTGGAACAGGAGCACGCCCAGCGCATACAGGTCCGTGCGCGCGTCGGGCACCTCACCGCGGATCTGCTCGGGCGCCATGGACAGCGGCGTGCCCAGGGCGACGCCCGTGTGCGTGAGCGACGAGGCCCCGGGAACCCCTGGCGTCAGCGCCTTCGCCACGCCGAAGTCCACCAGCTTCACCCACGGGGCCTCGCCCCCGCCGGACAGGCGCATCACGTTCTGCGCCTTGAGGTCCCGGTGCACCACGCCCGCCGCGTGCGCGACGCCCAGCGCGGCGCCCACCTGCTCCAGCACCTCCAGCGCCTCACGTGAGGACAGGGGCCCTCGCGCGGACAGCTCCGCGGCCAGGTCGCGGCCCTCCAGCCACTCCATGGCGATGAAGGGCCGGCCCTCCGGGAGCTCGCCATAGTCGAGCACCTGGACGATGTGCGGATGACTCAGCCGCTGGAGCGTCGCCGCCTCCCGTCGGAAGCGGCGCAGCGCGGTGTCCGTGGACAAGGCCGACGACTGCAGGACCTTGAGCGCGGCGAGCGTCCCGCTCGTCGCATCCCGCGCCCGATAGAGGGTGGAGACCGGCCCCCGGTAATGGACACGCTCCACGACCCAGCGCCCCACCAGCGCGCCGGGCCGCAGCTCCTCACCGTAGAGGGCCTCCACGCCTCCGCTCGTCATCGACTAGCGCTCCTTGCTCGTGCGAATCGTCCGTGAGCACAGCTTGAGCGCGCGCTCACCCTTCACCGGGCCGCAGGCGTCATGCAGGAACGTCGTCACCGGCTCCCTCCACAGACCGCCGAACGGATCCCTGCACCGCTCGTAGTCGCCATCCCCCGGCACCTCCGGGCCATCGTCGATCTCACACCGCCCCTCGCCCTTCGTCGCGCTCCCCCAGCAGGGGCCCGCCACCGTGGACGCGCAGTTGGCGCCGGTGCCGGGCAGCGCGCAGACGCGGTACGAGGAGTACGCCGCGCCGTTGCTCCACTGCGGGTCGTAACAGGAGTACATGCGCTTGTAGATGGCACCATCCACCACCGCGTCATCTCCCACCACGCGATAGCGCGTGATGTCGCCCTGGCGGACCTCCTCCACATACACCTGCGTGGCCAGCGCCTTCGAGTCGAAGATGTTGCCGTAGAAGGCGCCCTCGCGAACGCCGAAGACCTCGGCCTCCGCCAGCGGATACGCCGCCAGCTCGGAGGAGTCCGCGGCCACGCTCGCGACGCCGCTGTCGTTGCTGTCATACGGCGCCGTCATCACGCTGAAGTATCCCTCCGCCGGGCAGGTGAAGCCGACCACCGGCCCCGTGCCGGAGCAGCTGGACTCCGACTCGCCGAGCGCCGTGTCGCTGGCGGAGCCACAGCCCACCACGCCCGAGCAGACCCGCAGCGCCATGCGCCCGCCGGTCGAGGCCCCCAGCGTCGGCCCCGGGCAGGAGACGGCGCCGCCCGCCCCGACCCAGACCTGCGAGCCGGGCAGACAGGAGCCGATACCGTCCGGCGTCCACCCGCAGTCGCGCTGCGCGCCCGTCTCGCCCTCATGGCAGCCCTCGAAGCTCGGCAGCTTCGTCGCCGTGGTCGGGTCGTACTCCGCCGGCCGCGACACCGGCTCCAGGTAGAAGATGCTCGGGTTGCCGGAGACCTCGCCGCGGATGGACAGCTCCACGCGGCGGCCGAACGCGTTGTTGCGCGCCAGCAGGCACGCGGAGACGCGGTTGAGGCAATCGGGCGTCGGGGCCGACGTCAGCCACGACGTACACAGGCCCGCCTTGCCCTGCCACAGGTTGGCGCCCGGCGTCGGCCCGCGAGGGTTGTAGTACCAGAGCACCTGGTTGGGCCCCAGCGCGCAGCTCACCAGGTAGCTCATGAACGTCTGGGCATCCGGATCATGCAGCTGCTTGCGGATGTACGCGTCCCCTCCCGATGCGCTGAACAGGTCCTGCAGCTTCTGCGTCGCCAACATCCGGTTGGCCAGCGCGTTGGTGGAGAGGGCGTTGAGGACCAGCGCATCCGTGGACAGCGAGTTCGCGATGCGAATCTCCGCCCGGCTCTCCCCGACGTCGGACGTCGGGGCGTCGGCGACGGGCACGCTGCTCCCTCCCCCACAGCCGGCCAGGGCCAACAACAGCAAGGACACGACACCCGACGGGGCGCGACGGACAGTGACACCCATGGACGCTCCTCCAGTGAAAAACATGAAATTGGAGAAATACCCCCCCACTGAAGCACGCTCCAGGCCAGCCGCGCCGCCCGTCACCTTGCCGGCGGGAAACCGCCCTGGGAGGTCGTCCGCTGTAGCGTGGGAGGTCACTCCCCGGCGGGTTTGTGACGTCCCGCGCTACACCCGCCCCACCGTGTCGCGCAGGGCCTCCCAGCGGGTCCGCCAGAGCGGAGCGGAGGCGATGGCGCTCTCGGCGCGGGTCAGCCACGTGCGGGCTTCGTCCGGGAGGCGGGAGCGGAAGGCGGAGTGGGCGGCCTGGAGCAGCAGCTCCGCCTTCTCGTCGGGAGAGGCCAGCTCGCGGGCCTCGTCCTCCAGCGCCGTCCATGCGGGCGACTCGTGCACTCCGCCTCCGCGCTCGGCCTCGCGCACCTGGAGCTCCACCAGCTTGCGCATGACGGCGGTGGGCGGCAGCGAGGCGGGCGGGCAATGGAACTCAATCCAGCGCAGCTGGCGGGACGCCTCCTCCCAATCGCCGAGCGCCACGCCGATGCGCGCGAGCAGCAGCGCGTCCACGGGCACCGGATGTTCGAGGAAGAAGCGCACGCCGAGCTCATGGGCCCGGCGCGCCAACGGGAGCGCCTCCTGCAGGCGCCCCTGCATGTAGAGCACCTCGGCGAGGTTGAAGGTGGACCAGCGCTCCACCTGCGCGTGTCCCAGCTCGCGTCCCAGGCCCATCGCGCGCCGCAGGTCCTCCTCCATCCTCGCCACATCGCCCTGCCCCAGCCACAGGAGCACGCGGTTGATGAGCGTGGCGGCCAGGTGCAGCGCATCGCCCGCGGCCTCGCAGCGGGCCAGGGCCTCCTCGAAGCGCGACGCGGCCTCCTCCGTGCGCTCGAGGAACGTCAGCGACGAGCCCAGCATGGTGAGGGCCACCACCAGGGTCTCGTGCTCCCTGGCGCGCTCTGCGCCCTCGATGACGGAGTCGAGGATGCGGGCCGCATTGCCCCACTCCCCCTGGCGCACGTGCAACCGTCCTCGGGCCAGGGTGCAGCGCAGGGACAGGCGCGGGTCGTCGAGCTGCTCGATGCGCTCCAGCGCCTCGCGAGCACAGAGCGTCGAGCCCTCCACGTCCTCCATCCAGTCGCGCGCGGTGGCCTCCTCCAGGAGCAGGTCCACGCACAGGGCCTTGTCGCCGCGGACCTCCGCCAGGGCGCGCGCGGCGGCCAGGTCACCGAGCCCTTCGTGGAAGCGCTGGAGGCGATGGCGCACGCGTCCTCGTCCCGCGAGAGCCCGTGCCCGCTGCTCGGAGTCGCGGTCCGGCAGCAGCGCGAGCGCGCGGGTGTAGAGCTGCTCGGCCTCCACGGAGCGGTGCGCGCGGCGTGACTCCTCGGCCAACACGAGGAACGCGGTGGCGGCCTCGTCGTGCGCGCCGCAGGCCGCGGCGTGGAGGGCGCGACGATGACGTTCGACGGGTGAATCCCCGGTGGTCGCCAGTCGCGCGGCGGCATGCAGCGCACGCCGAGTCACCGGAGGCAGGAGCGCTTCGATGGACTCGCGCAGCAAGGGGTGACGGAACGCGAAGCGGCCCAGGCCCACGGGCCTGAGGAGCCCCGCGCGCGCCAGACGCTGCAGGCCCGCGCCCGCGTCCAGGGAGGTGGCCATGCCCACGCCCTCCTCCGCGGGCCCGAGGTGTCGCAAGGCCGCGTCCACGCGCTCGACCTCCAGCTCCGTGCCGAGCACCGCGCACAGTCGCGCGAGCCCGCCGTACGCATCCGGCAGTCCATCCAGCGCGCGACTGGCGAGCCGCTGGAAGAGCGGCGTCACGGACACGTCGAGCAGCGCGTCCGGGGCGATGTACCAACCGCCCCCGGGCGAGGCCCTCAGCGCGCCTGCGGTCCGCAGGGCCACGGCCAGCTCCACGAGCGACAGCGGCACGCCCTGGGCCAGCTGCTCCAATCGCGCGAGCACCGGCTCCGGGATGTGCTCGGCGGGACGCAGCAGGTGCAGCATCAGCGCGCGACTGGCCTCGGGAGGCAGCGGCGGCAGGACATGTCGAGCGGCGCTCGCGCTGCGCTCGCCCAGGTGGGGCCGCAGGCCGAGCAGCGCCGGTCGAGCGACGACGCAGACCCAGAGCGGCGCGGACGCGCCCGTGAGCGTGGCGACCTCCAGCGCGTCGAGCGTCGTCGGGTCCGCCAGGTGCGCATCATCCAGCAGCAACACCCGGGGCAGCTCGCGAGCGCGGTGACGAAGCGCTTCGGCGAGCCAGCGCGCCGCCGCGTGACGTGCGTCCGCGAGCGGGACGCCGCTGGTCCTGGGGGACTCGGGCAGCGGCGAGGGCCCGTCGACGAGAGCGGCGCGCAGGGTCTCGAGCAGCGCCTCCGGCGATCGGACGTCCGGAGCCGTGGCGCGCAAGCGGATGACCTGGGCCTGGCCGCTCGACTCCAACCGCGCGGCGAGCGCTTCGATGACGCGCGACTTGCCGAGCCCCACGTCCGCGGTGACGACCGAGAAGCCCGGGACGCTCTCCGAGAGGCTGCGGAACGCCTCCTTCGCCAGCGACTCCAGCAGGTCCTCGCGGCCGAAGAGCGGAGGCGGTTCGGAGGAGGCGCTGGACGCCGCGCTGTCGAGCAGTCTCAGCCGCCCCACGTCCGAGGTGGAGTCCAGGAGGCTCGCGGTGTCGCGGCCCACGGCCTCGGTGGCGCTGGAGTCCAGGCGCGCGGCCGCGGCCTCCGTGACGCGCGTCTCACCGGGCACCCATGTCTGCGGCCACCAGTCCGCGGGCGAGTCCAGCGCGGCCCCCGCCAATCGCAACGTGGACGCACCGACGCGCACGTGCAGCTCCGCCAGATGGAGCACGGCCGAGGCCTCCGACTCCTCGAGCAGCTTCCTCGCGGCGAGCGCGCCCGCGCGCACGTTCGCCTCGGCGGTGAGCGACTCCGCGAAGGCGATGACGTAGCCACCGGGCCTCACGCGCGCGATGAGCCCGCCGCGCGGTTCGATGGCGGCCTTCACCGCGTCCAACGCCAGCGGTGTGTGGAGCCCGAGCAGCGCCACCTGCCGAGGCCCCGCGCCCGACGAGAGCGGCTGCTGCGGGGACACGGCCTCGCCCGGCGCGACGGGGCCGAGCGCGGTGGTGGCGCGACATGCGGCGTCGAAGGCCGCGAGCACGTCGGGGGCCCTGGCGAAGCGCTCCAGCGGCGACTTGGCCAGACAGGAGCGGAGGACATCGTCGAGCGCGGCGGGGACCTCCGCGCGCTCGGAGACCTTCGGCGGGCGCAGGCTGACGTGTCCGTGGCGGATCTGCTCCGGGCTGCCGACGAAGGGCGGCGCGCCCGTGAGCAGCTCGAAGAGGACGATGCCCAGCGAGTAGATGTCGGCGGGCGTGCTGGCCAGACGCGCGTCCAGACACTGCTCCGGAGCCATGTACAACGGCGTGCCCAGCCGCTGCCCCGCGGGCGTCACTCCGGGCGGGAGCGCGTCCGCGTCGTCCGGGTCCTCGAGGTCGTGGAAGCGCGCGAGCCCCAGGTCGAGGAGGCTCAGCGCGCCGCCCTCGCGCAGGAAGATGTTCTCCGGCTTGAGGTCGCGGTGCGCCACGCCCGCCGCGTGCATGTGCTCCAGCGCCGAGCACAAGCCACGGAGCAGCTCCCGCACGCGCGGCAGCGACGCGGCGCCTGTGCCCGGCAGCGCCGCCATCCACGCCGCGAGCGTCTGCCCGTGCAGGTGCTCCATCACCAGGAACGGTCGTCCGCGCGCGACGCCGTGCTCCAGCAGCTCCGGGACGATGGGAGCCCCCACGCGCCGCAGCGCCGCGGCCTCGCGCGCGAAGCGCTCGTGATGCGGCCCATGCCCGACCTTGAGCGCCACCTCGCGACCATCCGAGTCGCGATACGCGGTGAACACCTGCGAGAAGCCACCACGCCCCAGCGGCGCGGCGCCGCGCACGCCCGGCACGTCCGTGAGCGTCAGTGTCCCGGCGAGCGAGCCGCCTGGAACACTCGCGCCGTGCACGGGACAAGCCGCGCCCGGAGCAAGGCGACGGTGACAGTTCAGGCAGCGCATCGGTGAGGAGACGCTACCAGAGCGACTGCGACAGGACGATGGCGACGCCCACCAGCCCCTCGCCCGCGATGCAGCCCGCCGCGAGCGTCACCACCCGCCCTTCGGCTGTCGTGGATTTCACGTAGCTCACGACTCCGGAGATGACGCCGCCCAGGAAGAAACCGAGCGCGTACGACGCGGGCAGCAGACAAGCCAACCCCATGCCCAGGGGCGAAGGTATCCACCGGCCCCACCGTGCGGGGAGCAGTCGCTCGGCGAGCACGAGGAGCGCCGCCAGGAGCGAGGCCCACCCGACCGCGGCGCGGGTCATCGGCGGCAGGCTGTCGAGGCCCGAGGCGAGGATGCGCGCGACACCCGCCGTGCTGAAGACACCGGGTGCGGGGAAGCGCTCGCCGCCCAGCGCCTCCGCGTTCGGCACGAGCAGGAAGAACAGCGGAACCACCGCGAGCGCGCCGATGCCCGAGCCGATCAACTGCGCGAGGAACAAGCGACGGGGGTGGGCCCCCAGCAGGTGTCCCGTCTTCAAGTCGGTGAGCAGGTCCGCGGACGACGATGCCGTGTTCACGGTGATGCCCGCCGTGGCGAGGTTGGCCTGCACCTGGTTCGGCAGCAGCACTCCGTAGGTCACCTGCGTCACCTGCCCCAGGGCGCCCACCGGCGTCGAGTCCGTCTCACCGGTGACACGACAGGAGATGAGGCACAGCGCGAAGGACATCGCCACGGCGAGCGCTCCGTGCGCCACGGGAACCCCGAAGCCGACGTACGCCACGGCGACGGACGCGGGCGTCAGCACGACGAGCCCCGTGAGCAACCAGCTTCGCGGAACCTGCAGCGCATCCACCGGATGCGGCCTTCCGGGCGCTCGGGAGAGGACACCGCGGAGGGCACGACCCACGACACGGCCCTGGAGCAGGAAGTGCAGCAGCGAGCCGACGACGAGCGCGGCGGTGCCGGGCCACAGGCTCCACTCGAGGTAGCTCCCCTCCTTCGCGTCGACCACGCCCGAGGCGAACACGCGGGGCGCGACGACGCCGTGGATGAGCACCGCGCCCAGCAGCATCGACGTCGTGATGCGCGGCCCCAGCAGCACGCCGGCGCCGATGGGCAGCAGGCTCAGCTCCAGTCCGAAGCCCAGGCGCTCCAGGGTGAGTCCACGCCAGGTCCCCGGCAAGGGCACGGAGACAGGCAGCTTTCCCCACGCATCGCGTGCCAGCGTGACGAGTCCGGAGAAGAGCCCGCCACCTCCGAGCAGCCGCAACCGGGAGGACGCCTCCGAATCCGTGCCATGCATGGCGCGGATGGTGGTCGCCGCGGCGGTGCCGGAAGCGAAGGGCAGCTGCTCATGGTCCACGAGCTGTCGCTTGAAGGGCACGGCGAACAGGACACCGAGCGCGGACAGGAAGAAGGTCCACGCGAGCAGCATCGGCCCGGAGGGATGGTGTCCGGTGACGACGAGCCACGCGCCCTGCACGGACACGAGCGCGCCACCGGTGGCATAGCCCGCGGCCGAGGCGACCGCCTGCGCATTACACGTCTCCAGCGGAGACAGCGGCGCGCCCGCGATGCCGGGCACCAGGCGCCGGAACAATCCATGGGCGCCCTGCGCGAGCAGCACGGCGGTGATGGCGACACCGAAGACGATGCCCGTCTTGAGGCCGACGTAGAGGTTGGTGGCACAGGTGACCAGACCGATGGCCGCGCCCAACAGCACCGAGCGCAGCGTGAGCTGCGGCAGTCGGTCTCCCTGGTACACATGCTCCAGCCAGTACGAATCCGTCGCCTCGGGCGAGTCCCCTGGGATGCTCAGCAGGGTCAATGACGCGGCGGACGGCGAGCGCGGAGGCGCCGTTGCCTCGGGCGATGCTTGAGGGGGGGACAAAGCCATGGGCCTCTCCATCTTTCCACCCCGCCCTCTTCCGCACGAGCCCCTCCCGTCGCTTCCGGGTGGACACGTGGTGGCCGGGAGGCGTCAGCGACGCTGCACGGCCAACATGAGCAGGTAGCGGTCCGGCGTTCCGGGAAGGTAACGCTCCAGATGGAGAGCGCCTGGACGGAAGCCCAGCTCGTCGAGGAAGCGGAACACGCGGTGCGCGGCCACGTCGTCGCGCAGGCCGCACTCCAAGGTGGCGAAGAGCGTGGGCGGGACCTCCTGACGCCGCGCCCCCGCGGGAGTCCGCCTGCTCGCCTTGATGCGGAACCCGACCTCCCCCGACAGCGTCCCATCCTGGGAGTCGAGCGTCCTCACGTAGCCACCGGTGAGCACCGGCACTCCCCGTTGCTGGAGGGCCCGCTTCCTGGAGGCCACCTCCGCGCGGAACGGGAGCGGCGCCTCGTCCGCGCTCGCGGGAAACCAGACAAGGACGGAAGGCTCGTTCCAGTGCTCCAGATGCAGCGGGGGGCGCTCGGGTGTCAGGCCGCGCAGGTACTGGTTCGCGACCTGGAGCGAGAGCAGCCTCGCGGCCATCTCCTGGCGCCAGGAGGACAGCATCGCCTCTCTCGCGCGGACGTCCTTGCGGAGGAAGTCGCGGATGGCGCGCAGGGGGATGCCCGCGGCGCGAAGGCTCCCGAGGAAGCGCGCCTCAGCGACCTGCTTGGGCGAATACGCGCGGTAGCCATTCTCCTGCCGCCCGGCGGGGACGAGCAGGCCCTTGCGCTCGTAGAAGCGCAGGGCGCTCGCGGAGATGCCACATCGTTCGGAGAACTGGGAAATCGACAGCATGCGACGACATTCTCCTGGAGCTTCAACCAGGTTCAAGGTGCAGGGTATGGCCGCATGAACATCTCCATCGTCTCCCTGGGTGGCCTGTGCCTGGTCGGCCTCAAGGTCGTGGGGCGCCGCAGCGAGCTGAGCCACCGCGTCCCCCTGGCGTGGCTCGAGCTCGTCGCGCGCCTGGGCTCCATTCCCAACGCCGTGAATCCGGACGTGCTCTACGGCGTGTTCCCGGAGAGCGACCACCTGAAGGAGAGCGTCGACGGTGTCTACACGTACAGCGTCTGCGTCCAGGTCCGTCACCTCGGCTCCGTTCCCGAAGGGATGGACGGTCGGGAGCTTCCTCCGCGCGAGTACGCCTTGGCGACGGCGCTGGGCGAGGCATCCGCCATCGACGCGGCGTACATGGGGCTCGCGCAGTGGGAGACGGCGCAAGAGCGGAAGACGGATGTGGGAGCGGACTGTCTGGAGCGCTACGAGCGTCGCCGACAGTGGGTGACGCCCCCCTACGAGCGCTTCGACTACGACATCCTGCGGCCCTTGCTCGCCAGCAAGTCGCCCAGGAATGGGTGAGCGTCGAGCCTGGACACGCTGGCTTGCCTCGTGCGGAAGCGCTTTCCTAGCCTGTCCGCATGAGCTCGACATTCAGACCTTCATCCTCCCTGTTGCTGTTGAGCCTGGTGCCGGCCTGCGGTGCGCCGGGTGAGTCGGAGGTGACGGAGCGCTTACCCGTCGGACAACGGGAGCTGCTCGGAGCGAGTGAGCTTGTGCCGGCCCCCTGGACCTCCACGTACGGAGGCATCGAGGGCTTCGGGGACGTGGCGGTGCAGTCGAGCGGACAGGTGGCGTTCGTGGCCACGTCGTCGTGGGACATCCTCGTGGCGCGGTTCGACCCGAGCGGTCAGCCCCTCTGGGCGAGGCGCTTCGGTGACGAGAACTACCAGCAGGCCACGGGCCTCGCGGTGGATGGCGCGGGCAACATCGTCATCACGGGGGATTACTGGGGCTCGCTCGACTTCGGTGGAGGTCCCCTGCCCTGCCGTGGTGAGCCGGGCGTCCCGAGCGCGTTCCTGGCGAAGTTCGACGCGCAGGGCACGCACGTCTGGAGCCGCTGCTTCGGGGACGGCGGACAGCAGCAGACGGGCTCGCTCGTCACGGCGAGCAACGGCGACGTGCTGGTGAGCGGATACTTCGAGCGCTTCATCGACTACGGCGCCGGACCGATACCCGGGACGGGTGCGCTGAATCAGTTCGTCGCGAGGCTCGCCGGAGACACCGGTGCCCTCGTCTGGCACAGCCAATACGAAGCGGGCACGGCCACCGCGCTCACGTCGTTGGCGCTGGATGCCCAGGACAACCTCTACCTCAGCAGCGGCTTCCTGGACGTGCTGTCGGTCGACGGCGTGCCCTGGCTCACGACGCCGGGCTTCAACGTCTACGTGATGAAGCTGGACGCGCATGGCCTGCCCCTCTGGGCGAAGGGCTACGGCGAGCTGCGGAGCCAGACGCTCTGGCGGCTGGCCGCGGACCCTCAGGGCCAGGTCGTCGCGACGGGCGCATTCATCGGCACGGTGAACCATGGCGGCGGACCGCTCTTCAGCGCGGACGGTGACGTGTTCGTCTCCGCGTTCGACGGTGATGGCAACAACCGCTGGAGCCGGAGCTTCGGCGGGGCCGGGTTCGACTGGGCCTACGACGTGGACGTCGACCCCCTGGGCAGCCCCGTGGTGACGGGCACGTTCACCAGCCGCATCGACTTCGGTGACGGGCCCCTGACGAGCGCGGGAGGCGATGATGTCTACGTGGTGAAGCTCGGTCGTGACGGCGAGACGTGGTGGAGCCGAGGCTTCGGCGATCTGCGCAACCAGTCCGCGATGCGCGTCGCCACGGCGGGCCGACGGGATGTCGTCCTGTGGGGACGGCTGCTCGGCACGTTGGACTTCGGCTCGGGTCCGGTGACGGGGATGTCGCCCACGGACTCGTTCCTGACGCGCGTCTCGCCGGAGTAGACGCGAACCGCTCAGCGAGCGTCAGGTCGGGAGGGCCACACCGAGGAGAGCTCCTCCGCGCGTGGCAGGCCCTCCACCGCGCCGGGCTTCTCGACGACCCGCGCCCCCACGGCGCACGCGAAGGTCGCCAGCACCACCAGCTCCTCGCGCGTGGCGGACTCCAGCGCACGGGTGCCGCCGTACCAGCGCACCAGCCCGTGCAGGAGCCCCGCGACGAAGCCATCCCCCGCGCCCGTGGTGTCGACCACCCGGGTTCGAGGCGCCGGCACGTGGACGTCCTCGCCCTTCCAGCGAAACAGCGCGCCCCGCTCGCCGAGCGTCACCACCGGCAGCCTCACGCCCATGCCGGACAGTCTCGTGAGCGCCTCCTGGGGGGACTCCGTGCCGGTGACGAAGCCGATCTCCTCCTCGGACAGCTTCACCACGGTGCACAGCGGCAGCATCCGCGCGAGCAGCGTCTTGAGCTGCGTGGGGTCCTCCCACGCGTGCAGCCGCAGGTTCGGATCACAGCTGACGATGCGGTCCGCCTCGCGCGCCAGGCCGAGCATCCGCACCGTCGCCAGTTGGGCATCCTCACGCTGCAGGGAGTTGGAGCCGCAGTGCACCGCGCGGGCGCGCAGCAGGAAGTCCGCGTCCACGTCGGTCTGCCCCAGGAGGAACTCCGCGGAGCGGGTGCGGAAGAAGGTGAAGCTGCGCTCCCCTTTCGCATCCAGGGAGATGAACACCAGGCCGGTGCGCGCCTCCGTCGTCTGTCGCAGGTGGCTCACGTCCACGCCCTCGCGGGACAGGCTGTCCTTGAGGAAGTGGCCGAACTCGTCCGAGCCCACCACGCCGAGCATCGCCGGCTTCAGCCCCAGCCTCGCCAGCCCCACGGAGACGTTGGCGGGAGAGCCACCGGGACAGGGGTGCCACGCGGGCACGTCGCGCACGCGCTTGCCCTGCTCGGAGGGAAGGAAGTCCACCAGCGTCTCACCGAAGCACACCACGTCCAGCGGCGACTCCTGCCCCTCGCTCATGTGACCTCTCTCGTGTGACGGCTTCGGACCCGCGTCAGTCCAGCCCCACCTGGGCCATGAAGTCCACGCTCTTGAGGCGTCGTCCCAGGTGGTGGGCGATGAAGACGTTGAGCAGTCCGCGCGCGCGGGCACGAAGGTCCGCGGGAAGCGGCGTGCGGGCCCCTTCCTGGAGCGCTCGCAGCCCGGACAGCAGCGCGGACGGGACGAGCACCGCCTCCCGAGCACGGGCGCTGCACGGCTCGCACACCGCGCCCCCGTGCGCCTGGTCGAACCGGGGCCGCTCACCGGGCGCTCCTCCACACAGCGAGCACGCATCGAAGCGCGGCATCAGGCCCGCGTGGGCCAGCGCCGCCAGCTCGAAGGCCAGGAGCGACGTGGGCCCCGCCTCCTTCGCATCCAGGCGGCCCAGGTAGCCCTCCAGCAGGATGAAGAGCTCCGGGTGCGGTTCGTGGTCGCGCGTCAGCTCGCGGCACAGCTCCACCGCGTACAGGGCCCGGGCGATGAGCGACAGGTCCTCGCGCGCGGCGTAGTACCCGGCGACGATGTCCGTGGAGTCCAGCCGCACCGTGGAGCCGCGCGTCTCGACGATGTGCACGCGCAGCCGCATGAACGGCTCCAGCGCGCCCGCGAAGCGCCGCTTGCTCTTGCGCGCCCCCGCGGCGAAGGCCGTCAGCTTCCCATGCTCGCGCGTCAGCAGCGTGACGAGCCGGTCCGACTCGCCGTAGTCCACGGTGGACAGCACGAGCGCATCGTCGTCGTAGCGCTCCATGGCGTCATTCAACGCGCGAGCGGAGAAGGAAGCTTCCCGCTCAGCACGAGGAACACGTAGAGGCCCAGCGCCAGGGCCACCAGGAGGACGGACAGCCCCACGTAGGCCCGCTTGCGGCGCTCCTGCTCCAGCTGCGCGGGCGACGGCGCCGGCACCGAGCGGTCCACCTCCTCGTACCGGAGGATGGCCTCCTCGGGGGACAGGCCAATCACCTGGGCGTAGGCCTTGATGTAGTTCACCACGAAGATGCGCGAGGGCAGCCGCTCCACCTGCCCTGCCTCGAGCGCGGCGATGAGCGTCGGGGGAATCTTGGTCTCTCGCGCGACATCCTCGCGAGACATGCCTCGAAGCTCCCGCTGCTGGCTGAGGTACTTGCCGAAGTCGACGTGGTCCACGGTGCGCCCAGATAGCAGAAGACTAGAGCTTTTCGAGCAGCCTTCGGCAGTCGTCCTTCAGCTCCTGTTCTCCCGCCTTCGCCTTGGCCTCGCAAGTGGAGAAGGCCTGCCGGGCCCCTTCCGCCTGCCCCTGCTTCGCCAGGCACACGCCCTCGCGCATGTGGGCATCGGCCGCGTCCGGGCAGTTCTCGCGGTAGCGGGAGAAGTTACGGCACGACTCGTCCAGCTTGCCCGTCTCGTCGAAGATGATGCCCAGGTTGCGGTAGCCCATGCAGAAGCCGGGGTTGGTCGTCACCGCCGCCTTGAGGCTCCCCACGGCCCGCTGCGTGTCGCCCTTCTTGTAGAAGGCCCAGCCCATGTTGCCCTGCGCGATGTACGGCGTCACGTAGAGCATGTCGTTGAGGACCTGCTCGTACAGCTTGATGGCCTCGTCGTAGCGCCCCTGGTCCAGGTGCACGTTGGCCAGGTTCGTGCGGGCCTCGGAGAAGGTGGGACGCACCTTCAACGCGCGCTCGTAGTGGCCAATGGCCTCGGCCGGGCGCGCGAAGCCGAGGTGCAGCAGGATGCCGATGGCGTTGTTCGCCTCCGGATAGTCGGGATCACTCTCCAGCGACACCTGCAGCTCGCGCAGCGCGTCCTGGACGTGGCCTTGCTGCTGGGCCTGGAGCGCCAGGTCGTAGTGGATCTCCGCCTTGCGGCGCTCCTTCTCCGTGGGGACATGGGCACAGCCGGCGAGCGCGAGCACGAGCGCGAGTGGGCGGAACGCGGAGGCGAAGCGGAGCATGGGGCGGTTCTCGACGACGGGGGTGAGCAAGACTCAGAAGGCCGCGAGGAAGCGGCCCAGGGTGGTGGTGACGTTCTTCTTCTCTTCGGCGCGAGCCTTCACCGCGGGCACCAGCGTGGGGTCCTTGAAGAAGACCGGCAGCGTCTTGAGCCACTCGTCCTGCTGCTCCGGGGGCTGACCGCGCCAGTTGGCGTCATCCATCATGAAGCCGAGCGACTCGACGAAGGCGAGCGCGTCCGACTCGTCCTCGCGGTACTCGTCCGCCGTCGTGTTGCGGCGGCCGGACAGGTACACCGCGCAGTCCTCGGCCTCCGCCAGGTAGAGGTACACGAAGACGGCCGCGCCCTGCCCTCCGCGCAGCCCCACGACGAACGCCTGCGCCGGCCCGGCCTGCTTGCCGGGGATGGCCACGTGCGGCGTGTTGAGCGAGGTGTGCAGCGCGAGGATCTGCTCGCGCGTCGCGGGAAGGCCGCGGTAGCGCTCATCCAGGTTGAACACGTCGTGTCTCCGAGAGTCTCGCCCCTCAGCGCGTGGTGAGGGTGAACTCCTGCGTGATGTCCTTCGACTCCGCCGCCGACGTCTGGAAGCGGATGAGCGGGTTGTCGATCATCACGTTGCCACCGCCCTCGTTGCCCTCGCCAATGATGACCCGGAACAGGTGCTTGGGCGAATCGCTGCGCTTGGAACCGGTGGAAATCTTCCGGGCCATCAGCATCACCTGGTTCGCCCCGGGCTTGAGGTGCTGGGTGATGTCCGCGACCACCTGGTCCTCGTTGCCGCGCAGCTTCCGCAGCCACCGGGAGTTCACGTACACGTCGATGTCGTACTCCGTCATCCCGGGCACCGTCTGCTCCGTCACCAGCCAGTAGCGCTGGGTGATGCGCGTCGGCTGGGTGGCCGCGGCCACCGTCGGCTGCGCCGAGGCCATCCCCGCCGTGGGTACCGCCTGCGCCGCCGGAGCCGCCGTGGCGGCGCCACCCGCGGGGACGGCCTGCGCGGCGCTCGGCGTGGGGACCGCGGCCTGGGCGGGAGCCGCCGGAGCGGGCGTCGTCACCGTCGAGACGCGGTAGCCCGCCGCCTCGATGTGGACGTTGCCGGACTCGTCGATGCGGACGGTGGCCTTCTCGAACTTCTGGTTGGTGACGCCGTCGATCAACACGCCGTTGAGATAGACGGAACCCGCCAGGGTGCTCAGCGGGGCCAGCGCCACCAGGGTGGCGACGAGCGCCGCGCGCGAAAAGGGACGATGCATGGGTTCACTCCTCGGAATCTTCAACAGTCCCGGGCACTTGCAACGCTTAGCGCACCCTGGGGACCGGGACAAGGCGCACATGCCTCCGCTTGGAGCGGCCATGGCGCGGCGAGATTCACACGGGGTGTATCAAGGCGTGGGGACGGCGTCCGCCTCGCGCTGGGCGAGCGCCCAGTCTCCGCCCAGGCCATGGCCCTCGCGGAAGCGGCGGAAGTCGCGCCGGACGGCCCGGGGGTAGCGCCGGAAGCGGTCCAGCTCGCCCTGCTTGATGGCATTGCGGATGCGGGTGGGGCCGGCGTTGTAGGCCATCAGCGCCAGCTCCAGGTCGCCGCCGAAGCGGTCCTGCAGCGAGCGCAGGTAGCGGATGCCCAGCCGCACGCACAGCGCCGTGTCGGCCGTCACCTCTTCCCGGGAGAGGCGAAGGCCCTCCTTCTCCGCCAGGAAGTGGAGCGTGCTGGGCTTGATCTGCATCAGCCCCCGCGCGCCCTTCTCGGACACCGCCTCCTCGGCGAAGTCCGACTCCACGTCGATGAGGGCCAGCACCAGGAGCGGATCATACCCCGCCGTCCGGGCCTCCTCGGCGATGGCGTTGCCGAGCTGCCGGCGCAGGGTGAGGCCCAGGCCCGGAGCGCGCCGCGCGAGCACGAGGTCGATGAGGGACGCCTCCGGAGAGGGGCTCTCGGCGACCACGCGCTCGGACAGGACAGGCTGGACCGAGCGCTCCTCCAGCAGCGGCACCAGCCGCGCGGACACGACGAGCGCCACCCCCGCCAGCAGGGGGAGTCGGGAACAGCCTGAGCTCAGAGCGTGGAGAGATTCGAAGAAACGCGTCGCGAACGACCTCCCGCCCGTGGGGGCGGGAGAAGTCACTTGCGTTGCTCCAGGGCCTGGATGCGCTCGGCCACGCGCTCCAACCGGGAGCCGAACGCCTGGAGCTCCTCGCGACGGGGCAGCTTCATCCGGGTGAGGGCCGTGCGAACCCGGTCCTCCACATTGTGCTCCAAATCCCTACGGTGGCCGGCCAGGCGGTCCGAGAAGGCCTGGGCCTGGCGCTTCACCTCGTCCTGGCTCCAGCCGGCCACGGACGCCACCTTCTGCACCGCGCGGGAGGCCTCCTCTTCGGCCGTGCTGACCGCGAGGAGCGCCTGACTCCAGATGCGCTCAAAAGTTTCCGCGACAGGGTTCTTCTCTCGGGGGGCCTCGGGCTTGTTGTCCAATGGGTCTCTCCGGGAGGGGGTGTACCAGACCCGTGGGCCTGGAACAGTCGAACGGACCTGCCACGTAATCACACCCCCGGGGTGAAGGAAACGAGAACGAGCCCCCTCCCCTGCCTCATGTCCACTCGTGGAGTGGGAAGGGGGCACCATGCGTCAACCACCCGTCGCTGTTCAGGCGCGGGGAGAGGAGTCCGTGCCCTTCGAGGCACCCGAGCGTCGGATGGGCTTCAAGAGCGAGTCCACCTTGCGCGACAGCTTGGACAGCTCCTTGTTGAGCTCCTGCAGCTGGGACTGGCTGGCCACGCCCACCGCGCCCACCACCTTGGTCTGCAGCCCGTCCAGGCGCTTCTTCAGCTCGGCGCCGGCCGCGTCCACCTTCTTGCCCAGCTCCTTCACGCGCGGGTCCGTCAGCAGCTCACCGGCCTGGAACTTGGTCCACAGGGCCTGGGCCTCCTTCGTGGCCTCCTGGCGGCGGGCGTCCAGCGCCTTCACCACCTTGCCCGCCTCACCCTCCAGCTCCTCGATGCGCTTCTGCGCCTGCGCGAGCTGGGCCTTGAGAAAGACCTCCACGTTGGAGAAACCGCTCTTCGCCGCCTCGGCGCTCGCGTCCACCGCGGGGGTCGTCTCCTCGTGCTTCGTCTCCGCCTGCTTCGTCGTGGCCATGTGTCGTCCTCCCCTTTTCACCCGGCATGCCGGGCAGTAACCCAGTGAGTCAAAAACTCTCCGCGCAAAACATAACGCGGCGCGCCATGACCGTCAAGGACGACGTCCCGGAAAGCCCGACTAACTGGGTCTGAAAATGAAACCGCCGCCCCGGCACGAAGACCGGAGCGGCGGGAGGACTGCACCCAGGCTCGCCCGAGGGGCGGCCTGGCGAGCGCTAGGCGGCGCCCGTCGTCTGGGTGCCTTCCGGACGGGGAGCCGGAGCGGACAGGGGCCCACCATCGCCGTGGGCACCGGCCAGCGCGGCCTCCATCTCGTTGACCTCGTCGGTCGGGCTCTCCACCTCGATGTCGAGGTGCTTGTAGTTCGGCAGACCCGTACCGGCGGGGATGAGCCGACCCATGATGACGTTCTCCTTGAGGCCGCGCAGGTAGTCCACCTTGCCGTTGATGGCGGCCTCGGTGAGCACCTTGGTGGTCTCCTGGAAGGAGGACGCCGAGATGAACGACTCGGTGGAGAGCGAGGCCTTGGTGATGCCGAGCAGCAGCGGCTCACCCACGGCCGGGCGCTTGCCCTCGGCCATGATCTTCTCGTTCTCCTCCTCGAACACCCACTTCTCCACCTGCTCGTCGACCAGGAAGTTGGTGTCGCCCACATCCGTGACGCGCACCCGGCGCAGCATCTGCCGGACGATGGTCTCGATGTGCTTGTCGTTAATCTTCACGCCCTGGAGGCGGTAGACCTCCTGCACTTCGTCCACCAGGTAGCGCGCGAGCTCCTTCTCGCCCAGCACCTTGAGGATGTCGTGCGGGTTGGCCGCGCCGTCCATCATCGCCTCGCCGGCCTTCACGCGGTCGCCGGAGTGGACGCTGATGTTCTTGCCCTTGGAGATCAGATACTCCTTGGCTAGGTCCGTGCGCTGCTCGCCGTTCACCTCGGGGGTGATGATGAGCTTGCGCTTGCCCTTGGTGTCCTTGCCGAACGACACCACGCCGTCGATCTCCGCGATGGCCGCGGCATCCTTCGGCTTGCGCGCCTCGAACAGCTCGGCCACGCGGGGCAGACCGCCCGTGATGTCCTTCGTCTTGGTCGTCTCGCGCGGCACCTTGGCGATGACCTCGCCCGGGTGGATCTCATCGCCGTCGTTGACGGTGATGATGGAGCCCTGCGGCAGGAAGTAGCTCGCCGGGTTGCGGGACGAGGGCAGGTCCTTCGTGTTGCCCTGGGCGTCGCGGATGGAGACGCGCGGACGCGCCTCCGGGTCCTTCGACTCGATGACCGTCTTGCGCGACAGACCCGTCACCTCGTCCAGGGTCTCGGACATCGTCACGCCTTCGATGATGTCCTCGTAGCGCACGGTACCGCCCACCTCGGTGAGCAGCGGGATGGCGAACGGATCCCACTCCGCCAGCAGCGTGCTCGCCTCGATGCGCTGGCCTTCCTTCACCAGGATGCGGGCGCCGTAGATGACCTGGTAGCGCTCGCGCTCGCGGCCGGAGTCGTCGACGACGACCAGCTCGCCGTTGCGGTTCATCGCCACGAGCGTGCCGTCCGTCTTCTGCACCGTGATGAGGCCCGCGAACTTCACGCTACCGGCGTACCGGTTCTCCAGGCTGGACTGCTCCGCGCGCCGCGTCGCCGCGCCACCGATGTGGAACGTGCGCATCGTCAGCTGCGTACCCGGCTCACCGATGGACTGCGCCGCGATGACACCCACGGCCTCGCCCACGGACACCTTGCGGCCACGCGCCAGGTCACGGCCGTAGCACTCCACGCAGATGCCGCGCTTGGCCTGGCACGTGAGCACCGAGCGGATCTTCACCTTGTCCAGGCCGCTGTTCTCGATGCGGCGGACGCGGTCCTCGTCGATCTCCTCGTTGGCGCGCACCAGCACCTCGCCCGTGACGGGGTCGAGGATGTCGTCCAGGGCCACGCGGCCCAGGATGCGCTCGCCGAGCGGCTCGATGATCTCACCACCCTCGACCAGGGCCCCGATGAACAGACCGTCCATGGTGCCGCAGTCGTACTCGTTGATGATGGCGTCCTGCGCCACGTCAACGAGACGGCGGGTGAGGTAACCGGAGTTGGCCGTCTTGAGCGCCGTGTCCGCCAGACCCTTGCGGGCGCCGTGCGTGGAGATGAAGTACTGGAGCACCGAGAGACCCTCGCGGAAGTTCGCGGTGATGGGCGTCTCGATGATTTCGCCGGACGGCTTCGCCATCAGTCCGCGCATACCGGCGAGCTGACGGATCTGCTGGGCGCTACCACGCGCGCCCGAGTCGGCCATGATGTAGATGGGGTTGAACGACGGCTGCTTGCGCGACTCCCGCTTGCCGTCCTTCTCCCGCGAGGCCTCCTCCTGGGAGATCTGCTGCATCATCTCCTGGGCGACCTTCTCCGTCACCTCGGCCCAGATATCGATGACCTTGTTGTAGCGCTCGCCGTCGGTGATGAGACCCTCGAGGTACTGGTTCTCGATCTCCGACACCTCCTTGCCCGCGTAGTCCAGGAACTCCTGCTTCTTCGCGGGGATGATCATGTCCTTCAGCGCGATGGAGATACCGGCGCGCGTGGCGTTGAAGTAGCCGAGGCTGCGGATGCGGTCCGCGAGCAGCACCGTCTCCTTCTCACCCGTCAGGCGGTAGCAGAGGTCGATGAGGCCGCCGAGCGACTTCTTGTCGAGCACCTTGTTGATGGCGTCGAAGCCCACGCGGCGGGGAACCACCTCCCACAGCAGGACACGGCCGACGGTGGTCTCCTTGCGCTTGCCGTCGATGCGGCAGACCACCTTCGCCTGCAGGTGCACCTCGCCGTGGTCGTACGCGGCGCGGACCTCGTCGGGCGAGCTGAACACGCGGCCCTCGCCGTTGGCGAACTCGCGGGCTCGGGTCATGTAGTAGATGCCGAGCACCATGTCCTGCGTCGGGACGATGATGGGCTTGCCGTTCGCGGGGCTGAGGATGTTGTTCGTCGACATCATCAGCACGCGGGCCTCCATCTGAGCCTCGATGGAGAGCGGCACGTGCACGGCCATCTGGTCACCGTCGAAGTCGGCGTTGAACGCCGCGCAGACGAGCGGGTGCAGTTGGATGGCCTTGCCCTCGATGAGCACGGGCTCGAAGGCCTGCATGCCCAGGCGGTGCAGCGTGGGCGCGCGGTTGAGGAGCACCGGGTGCTCGCGGATGACGTCCTCGAGGATGTCCCAGACCTCGGGACGCTCCTTCTCCACCATCTTCTTCGCCGACTTGATGGTGGTGACGTAGCCCTTCTCTTCGAGCTTGTTGTAGATGAACGGCTTGAACAGCTCGAGCGCCATGATCTTCGGCAGGCCGCACTGGTGCAGGCGCAGCTCGGGACCGACGACGATGACGGAGCGGCCCGAGTAGTCCACGCGCTTGCCGAGCAGGTTCTGACGGAACCGGCCCTGCTTGCCCTTGAGCATGTCGGACAGCGACTTGAGCGGGCGCTTGTTGGGGCCCGTGATCGTCTTGCCGCGGCGGCCGTTGTCGAACAGCGCGTCGACGGCCTCCTGCAGCATCCGCTTCTCGTTGCGGATGATGATGTCCGGAGCGTTGAGCTCCTGCAGGCGCTTGAGACGGTTGTTGCGGTTGATGACGCGGCGGTACAGGTCGTTCAGGTCGGAGGTCGCGAAGCGGCCACCGTCGAGGGGAACGAGCGGGCGCAGGTCCGGCGGGATGACCGGAATCACGTCCAGCATCATCCACTCGGGCTTGTTGCCGGAGACGCGGAACGCCTCGGCCACCTTCAGGCGCTTGGCGTACTTCTTCCGCTTCGCCTCGCTGGTGGTCTCGCGCATGTCCTTGCGCAGCGCCTCGGACAGCTTCTCCACGTCCAGGCCCTTGAGCATCTCGCGGACGGCCTCGCCGCCCATGCCCGTGGTGAAGGAGTCCTCACCGTGCTCCTGGTAGAGCCGGTGCATCTTCTCCTCGCTGATGAGCTCACCGGCCTGCAGCGGCGTCGACTTGGGGTCGAGGACGATGTAGCTCTCGCAGTAGAGGACCTTCTCCAGCTCCTTGAGCGTGATGTCGAGCAGGTTGCCGATGCGGCTGGGCAGCGACTTGAGGAACCAGATGTGGGCCACCGGCGTGGCCAGGGTGATGTGACCCAGGCGCTCGCGGCGGACCTTCGACTGGATGACCTCCACGCCACACTTCTCACACACCACGCCACGGTGCTTCATGCGCTTGTACTTGCCGCAGTTGCACTCGTAGTCCTTCACCGGCCCGAAGATGCGGGCGCAGAACAGGCCGTCACGCTCCGGCTTGAACGTGCGGTAGTTGATGGTCTCGGGCTTCTTCACCTCACCGTGCGACCACTGGCGGATCTTGTCGGGCGACGCCAGCGCGATGCGAATGGCGTTGAACGACAACGGGTCCTTCGGCTTCTCGAAGAAGTTGAAAATGTCCTTCACGTTGCCTCCGAAATCTCGTGAGGCGTCCCCCGTGGGGAACGCCAGCTGATTCGGGCCCCCGCCCCGGACCCGGCCGCGCCCACCCCCTCACGGGGTGGCGGGCGGCCGGTCAGGCGGGCGCGCCGGCTCTAACTCAGGCCTCGGTCCCGGTCTTGCGCTCCTCGCCGTCACCGCCGCCGAGGAAGTCGCCGCCGAAGCTGCGCTGCCGCTCCGGGGGGGCGCTCTCGAGCAGCTCGACGTCCAGCGCGAGCGACTGGAGCTCCTTGAGGAGCACGTTGAACGACTCGGGCAGGCCGCTCTCCAGGACGTTGTCGCCCTTGACGATGGCCTCGTACATGCGCGTGCGGCCCACCACGTCGTCCGACTTGACGGTGAGGAACTCCTGCAGCGTGTACGCCGCGCCGTAGGCCTCCATCGCCCAGACTTCCATCTCGCCCAGACGCTGACCGCCGAACTGCGCCTTGCCGCCCAGCGGCTGCTGGGTGACCAGGGAGTAGGGCCCGATGGAGCGCGCGTGGATCTTCTCGTCCACCAGGTGGTGCAGCTTGAGCATGTACATCACGCCCACGGTGACGTTCTGGTCGAACGGCTCACCCGTGCGGCCGTCGAAGAGCACCATCTGGCCCGTGCGGGGCAGCTTGCCCTCGTCGAGCAGCTGGTGGATCTCCAGCTCCTGGGCGCCGTCGAACACCGGCGTCGCCACGTGGATGCCGCGCTTGGAGCGACGGCACAGCTGGCGGATCTCCTCCTCGTCCAGCTTGTCGAGGAACGCCGCGAACGGGGTCTCCGCGCCGTAGATGACCTTGAGGCGCTCCTTGATGGCCTCCGCGCCCCAGTTGTCCTCCACGTAGCGCTGCAGCGCCTCGCCGGTGCCCTTGGCGGCCCAGCCCAGGTGCGTCTCGAGGATCTGCCCGATGTTCATGCGGCTGGGAACGCCGAGCGGGTTGAGGACGATGTCCACCGGACGGCCGTCCTCCAGATACGGCATGTCCTCCTCGGGGAGGATGCGGGACACGACGCCCTTGTTTCCGTGGCGGCCGGCCATCTTGTCGCCCACGGCCAGCTTGCGCTTGATGGCGACGTACACCTTCACCATCTTGATGACGCCCGGAGGCAGCTCATCACCCTTCTTGATGCGGGCGATCTTCTCGCCGAAGGCCAGCTTCACGGCCTCCTTCGTCTCCTCCAGGTTGCGCAGGATGTCGCGCACGCGGGAGTCGAGCGGGTCGCCGACGGAGATCTCACCCCAGTACTTGTAGGGCACCGTGGCCAGCAGCGCGTCGTCGAGGATGTCCCCCTTCTTCAGGAGGATCTTCCCCTTGTCGTCCACGAGCTTGCCCTGGACCTCCTTGCCGCGGACCAGCGCGCGGATGCGGCCGATGGCGCTGTCCTGGAGGACCTTGATCTCGTCGTTCTGGTCCTTGAGGAGCTTCGCCTCCTCCATGGACTCGATCTGCTTGGCGCGCTCGTCCTTCTCCACGCCCTTGCGGCTGAACACCTTGGCGTTGATGACGGTGCCCACCACGCCCGGGGGCACGCGCAGGGAGCTGTCGCGCACGTCGCCGGCCTTCTCGCCGAAGATGGCTCGCAGGAGCTTCTCTTCGGGAGACAGCTGGGTCTCGCCCTTCGGGGTGATCTTGCCCACCAGCACGTCGCCGGGCTTCACCTCGGCGCCGATGCGGATGATGCCGGACTCGTCGAGGTCCTTGAGGGCCTCCTCACCCACGTTCGGGATGTCGCGGGTGATCTCCTCCTTGCCCAGCTTGGTGTCGCGCGCGATGCACTCGAACTCCTCGATGTGGATCGACGTGAAGACGTCGTCCTTGAGGATGCGCTCGCTGATGAGGATGGAGTCCTCGAAGTTGTAGCCCTGCCACGGCATGAACGCGACGACCACGTTCTGCCCCAGCGCCAGCTCGCCCGTCTCGGTGGCCGGGCCGTCGGCGATGACGTCACCCTTCCGGACCTTGTCGCCCTTGCTGATGATGGGCTTCTGGTTGAGGCAGGTGTTCTGGTTGGAGCGCTGGTACTTGAGCAGGTTGTAGATGTCGACCTCGCTCGACACGTCGCTCAGCGAGGCCGGCACGTCCGCCTTCACCACGATGCGGCCGGCGTCCACGCTCTCCACCGTGCCGTCACGGCGCGCGACACACGTCACGCCCGAGTCGCGCGCGACGATGGCTTCGATGCCCGTGCCCACCAGCGGAGCGCTGGTGCGCAGCAGCGGAACCGCCTGGCGCTGCATGTTCGAGCCCATGAGGGCGCGGTTGGCGTCGTCGTTCTCCAGGAACGGGATGAGCGACGCGGCCACCGACACCAGCTGGTTCGGCGACACGTCCATCAGGTCCACGTCCTCGGCGCGCGCCTGGACGAACTCACCGCCGCGGCGGCTGGACACGAGCGCGTTGACGAACTTGCCCTTCTTGTCCGTCTCCGCGTTCGCTTGCGCGATGGTGTGCTTCTCCTCCTCGAGCGCCGAGTAGAAGGCCACGTCCGTCGTCACCACGCCCGCGTCGACCTTGCGGTACGGCGTCTCCACGAAGCCGAACTCGTTGACGCGCGCGTAGGTGGACAAGGACGCGATGAGGCCGATGTTCGGACCTTCCGGCGTCTCGATGGGGCAGATGCGGCCGTAGTGCGTCGGGTGGACGTCGCGGACCTCGAAGCCCGCGCGCTCACGCGTGAGGCCGCCGGGCCCGAGCGCGGACAGACGACGCTTGTGCGTGACCTCGGACAGGGGGTTCGTCTGGTCCATGAACTGCGACAGCTGGCTGGACCCGAAGAACTCCTTGATGACCGCCGTGACGGGCTTGGCGTTGATGAGGTCGTGCGGCATGAGCGTCTCGATCTCCTGGAGACTCATGCGCTCCTTGATCGCCCGCTCCATGCGAACCAGACCGATGCGGTACTGGTTCTCGAGCAGCTCGCCCACCGCGCGCACGCGCCGGTTGCCGAGGTGGTCGATGTCGTCGATGGTGCCCTTGCCGTTCTTCAGATCGATCAGGTAGCGGATCACCTCGAGGATGTCCCGCTTGGTGAGGATCTGCCCGTCGAGCGGCTCCTCGAGGCCGAACTTGAAGTTCAGCTTGAGGCGACCCACCTTGGACAGGTCGTAGCGCTCGGGGTTGAAGAACAGGTTCGTGAACAGGTTGATGGCCGTCTCGGGCGTCGGCGGATCGCCAGGACGCAGACGACGGTAGATCTCCATGATGGACTGCTCGGGCGTCTCGAGCTTGTCCAGCATGAGCGTCTCACGCAGGTAGGGACCCACGTTGAGGTTGTCGATGAAGAGGACCTTGAACTCCTTGATGTTGCGCTTGAGGAGCTCGTCCACCTTCTCCTGCGAGACTTCCTCGTTGCACTCGAGGATGACCTCGCCGGTGTTCTCGTCCACCACGTCGTACGCGGACACCTTCGTGAAGAGCTCGTCCGCGTCGATGGGGAGCGTCTTCATCTTCGCCGCCTCGAGCTTCTTGATGGCGACGCGGGTGAACTTGCGGTTCTTCTTGACGATCAGCTCACCCGTCTTCGTCTTGATGTCGCGGGTGGCGCGCTGGCCCGGGAGCAGCTCCAGCTCGACGCTCTTCTCGAAGTCCGTCGCGCTCTGGAGGTAGATGGTCTCCGTGGCGTAGTAGTAGTTGAGGATCTCCTCGGTGGAACCCTTGAACTCCAGCGGGTTCTTCTTCGCGGTGTCGCTGACGGCGCCCAGGGCGCGGATGAGCACCGTGGCGGGCAGCTTGCGACGCCGGTCGATGCGCACGTACAGCAGGTCCTTGTGGTCGAACTCGAAGTCGATCCACGAACCGCGGTAGGGGATGATGCGCGCGTTGTAGAGCAGCTTGCCCGACGAGTGGCTCTTGCCCTTGTCGTGGTCGAAGAACGCGCCCGGGCTGCGGTGCAGCTGGCTGACGACCACGCGCTCCGTGCCGTTGATGATGAAGGTGCCGTTCTGGGTCATCAGCGGGATTTCCCCGAAGTAGACCTCCTGCTCCTTCACGTCGCGGATGGACTGCGCGCCGGTCTCCTCATCCTTGTCCCACACCACCAGGCGGACGACGACCTTGATGGGCGCGGAATAGGTCATGCCACGCTGGTGGCACTCATCGACGTCGTACTTCGGCTTCTCCAGGTGGTAGCTGACGAACTCCAGCGACGACGTCTCGTTGAAATCCCGAATCGGGAAAACCGAGTTGAAGACACCCTGAAGGCCGATGTCCTCACGCTTCTCCGGGGCGATATCGGCCTGGAGGAACTTCTCGTAGGACTGCTTCTGGATGTTGATAAGATTGGGAATGTCGATGATCTTCGCGATCTTCGCGAAGGTCTTCCGCACGCGGAAATTGTTCTGGATCTGCGTCGGCATTCTGGCTCCGGGGACGGCTGCTCGGGCGGGGCAAACTTCAATAACGCGCGGCGGCGCCGGGAAATTTGCAACGGTCAAATGGGCAAAGCCGGCAGCTCCCCTACTGGGAGCGCCGGCCTGCTCATCCGGTCAGGAGGCTGCTTGGAAATTCCCGGAAACCAAGCAGCCCCTGTACGACTTACTTGATGTCGACGGTGGCGCCAGCGGCAACGAGCTGGTCCTTGATCTTCTTGGCGTCGTCCTTGTTGACGCCCTCCTTGACCGTCTTGGGCGCGCCCTCGACCAGGTCCTTGGCCTCCTTCAGGCCCAGGCCGGTGATCGCGCGGATCTCCTTGATGACGTTGATCTTGTTGGCGCCGGCGTTCGACAGCACCACCGTGAACTCCGTCTTCTCCTCGACCGGGGCGGCGGTCGCAGCACCACCCGCGGGGGCGGCAACGGCGACGGCGGCGGCGGAGACGCCCCACTTCTCCTCGAGGGCCTTCACCAGGTTCGCGGCCTCGATGATGGTCAGGCCGGAGAGCTGCTCAACGATTGCATTCAGGTCAGCCATGGAACTCGTCCTTCTGGGTTTGACTAACGGCCTGCGTCCCCGTGGGAGCTACGGCCGTCAAGGTTGGTGTAGAGAAACTTCTCGGATGAATCAGGAAAACTAACCCTGCGCCTTGTCCGCGTGGGCCTGAACGACCCGCGCGAGCTGGGAACCCGGGGCGGCAATCGTCCGAACCAGCTTGCCAGCCGGCTGGTTGAGCATGCCGAGCAGCTGCGCCCGGAGCTCGTTGAGACCCGGCAGCTTCGCCAGCTGCTTGACGCCGTTGACGTCGACCTTGCGGCCGTCGACCACGGCGGTGCGGATCTTGATCTTGTCCTCGAGGTCCTTCGTGAACTCGGTCAGGATCTTCGCCGGGGCCACCACGTCGCCGTAGCTCAGGCACAGAGCCACCGGACCCGTGAAGTCATCAGCGATGACAGCCACGTCCGTGCCCTGCGCGGCACGGCGCGCCAGCGTGTTCTTGATGACCTTGTACTCGACGCCGCCCTCGCGGAACTTCTTGCGCAGCTTCGTCACCGTCTCCACATCCACCTTGGAGAACTCCGCGACGATGGCCGACTTGGTCCGCGAGAACTTCTCGTGGAGCTCCTTGATCATCTCCTCCTTCTCGCTCTTCAGCACTTTGACTCACCTCCTTCTTGGCCCGTCTTCCGACGGGCGTGATGCCTGGGCCAAAGTGGCAGAGCGAGAGGAGCCTCCGAGAGACACCACACCGCACCTCCAGTCTCGGCAGGGCTGGCCTTGCGGCCGTTTGAACCCGACAGAGGAAGCCACGCCCCGACCGGTTGTCCGGTTCCCAACGGGGCACTTCTCCTCTGACCGGGTCCCTGCTGTCATGAACCAGGTCGAAGCGCACGCCTCATGACGTGGCGCTCCAATTGCAAAAGCCGGGGGCCTATACCCCCGGCTTCGGCAAAGATCCAGAACTTTCGAACCTGAGACGTCAGGCAGGCGGCAGCTCTGACTCCCCCACTGCGGGGAAGTGAGCACCGCCCGCCTGCTGGCCGCCTAGCGGTGGCGGGCCAGAATCTCCTGGGTATCGATCTTGATGCCCGGGCCCATCGTCGTGGAGATGGCGATGCCCTTCAGGTACACGCCCTTGGCGGTGGCCGGCTTGAGCTTCATCACCAGGTCCACCAGCGCGTTGAAGTTGCCCTCGAGCTTGTCCACCGAGAAGGAGGCCTTGCCCATCTTCGCGTGGACGATGCCGGCCTTCTCCGCGCGGAAGTCGACCTTACCGCCCTTGGCGTCGCGGATGGCCTTGGCCACGTCCATGGTCACCGTGCCGACCTTCGGGTTCGGCATCAGGCCACGAGGACCGAGCACCTTACCGAGGCGACCCACGATACCCATCATGTCCGGGGTGGCGATGACGGTGTCGAAGTCGAGGAAGCCCTCCTCGATGCGCTTCTGGAGGTCCTCCGCGCCCACGATGTCCGCGCCCGCGTTGCCAGCCTCGGTGGCGCGCTCGCCCTTGGCGAACACGGCCACGCGCACGGTGGCGCCCGTACCGTTCGGGAGGACCACGGCGCCACGGACCATCTGGTCCGCGTGCTTCGGGTCCACACCCAGGTTGATGGCCACGTCGACCGTCTGGTCGTACTTCGACGCGCGCGCATCCACCGTCTTCTTCAGCAGCGCGAAAC
Organism: Myxococcus sp. XM-1-1-1; assembly: GCF_020037095.1. Taxonomy (NCBI): domain Bacteria; kingdom Pseudomonadati; phylum Myxococcota; class Myxococcia; order Myxococcales; family Myxococcaceae; genus Myxococcus; species Myxococcus sp. XM-1-1-1. The sequence goes on along the minus strand of NZ_JAIQDH010000031.1, from coordinate 2,275 downwards.
CCTCGGCCACCGTGTAACGCTTCTCGCGGTCCACCAGCGCGGCGGCCGCCCGGAACTTCTTCCCATTAGCCATGACAGAAATCCTCGTCCGTGAGTGGGGCGGCGGCCTAGCCGACGACGTCGATGCCCATGGAGCGCGCGGTGCCAGCAATGGTGTTCATGCAGGCCTCGAGCGACGCGGCGGTGGTGTCCTGAATCTTCTTCTTGGCGATCTCCTCGAGCTGCGCGCGGGTGATCTGCCCCACCTTCTCCTTGCCAGGCTTCTTCGCTCCCGAGCCCTTCTTCTTCTCGGTGTGCAGGCCCGCCGCCTTCTTGATGAGGACGGCCGCCGGAGGCGTCTTGAGGATGAACGTAAAGGAGCGGTCCTGATAGACGGTGATGATCACCGGGATGATCAGACCCTCCTTGGCCTCCGCCTGCGTCTTCGCGTTGAACTGCTTGCAGAACTCCATGATGTTCACGCCCTGCTGACCGAGCGCGGGGCCGATCGGCGGAGCGGGGTTCGCCTTGCCGGCGGGAATCTGCAGCTTGACCTGACCTGTGACCTTCTTCATCGGCTGACAACTGCCTTTCGAGGGGGTGGTCCAGACGGGCCTCCAGACGGGGAGGCTCTCCCACCCATGGGACCGCGTCCTGACGGACGCGGAAGTACCGCGAGGCGCGCTCTATCCGAGTCGCCCGCGAAAAACTAGCCGGTGGTCTTCTCCACCTGCATGAAGTCCAGCTCCACGGGGGTGGCGCGACCGAAGATGCTCACGAGCACCTTCACGCGACCCTTCTCCGCGTTGACCTCTTCCACCGTGCCGTTGAAGTTGGCGAACGGGCCGTCCACCACACGCACCGTGTCACCATCGTCGAACTGCACCTTGGGCTTGGGCTTGAGCGTGCCCTCGGAGATCTGCGACGTGAGGTTCGCGACCTCCTTCTCCGAGATGGGCCGCGGCTGCTCGTTCTGCCCCGTGCCCGGGAAGCCGGTGATCTTCGGCGTGTTCTTCACCAGGTGGAGCGTCCGGTCGTTCAGCTCCATCTGCACGAAGATGTAGCCCGGGAAGAACTTGCGACGAGAGGTCTTCTTCTCGCCCTTCACCATCTCCACGACCTGCTCCATGGGGATGAGGATCTCACCGAACTGGTCCTGGAGCCCCTCGAGGCGGATCTTCTCCTCCAGGCTCTTCTTCGCCTGGTTCTCGAAGTTCGAGTAGGTGTGGACCACGAACCATTTCATCGCCATTACAGCTTCCCCCACAGGGACGGCAGCCACTCCACCATCAAGTTGTATGCGACGGTGTCGATGCAGAAGAGCAGCACCGCGGCCACGAGCGAGGCGACGACCACGGCCACGGTCGACGTCCGGGTCTCCGGCCAGGTAGGCCAGGACACCTTCATCAGCTCGGACGCGACCTCCATGGAGAGGGTGTGCGTCTTGGGGTGGAAGTAGCCGGCCAGTGCGAGGCCCACGGCCGCCAGGTAGCCCACGAGCGTGGACACCTTCCAGTCCAACCCCTCGACGAGCACCGCATCGGGCCATCCGAAGCTGGCCCACAGCGCTCCGAACAAGCGCTCCAGGAACAGCGCCAGGATGATGCCGGCGAGGAGGTAGAAGATGACCACGAGCCGCTTCGGATCCATCGCCGAGCGGTTAGCCTGCTGGCTGGCCTCTGATGCCGTCGCCATGGTGCCTCACGAGGTACTGCGAAAGCGAAATTTCACGAACTGCGGAAACACAGGAACCCCCGGTACCTCCAGGTACCGGGGGCCCCGCTCCCACTGAGACTTGGCAGGCCAGGAGGGATTCGAACCCCCAACACGCGGATTTGGAGACCGCTGCTCTACCGTTGGAGCTACTGGCCTAGAATCTCTCAGGAACTACCGACCTAGACCTTACCTTCCTTATGGTCCGTGTGCTTGCGGCACCGCGAGCAGAACTTGCTCAGCTCGAGCTTGTCCTGGCTCTTCCGCTTGTTCTTCGTGGTCGTGTAGTTCCGCTCCTTGCACACCGTGCATTCGAGCGAAATGATGGAACGATTGCCCTTCGGCATGGCCTACCTCTTCAGACACGGAAGGGGAAGGTTACCATCAGGCACCTTCCCCTCGGAATCCGGTGTTTGGGGCCAGGGAGCTTGAAAGCTCCCCGGGCGGGTTACTCGATGACTTCCGCCACGACGCCGGCGCCCACCGTGCGGCCACCCTCGCGAACAGCGAAGCGCAGCTCCTTCTCCATCGCGACAGGGGTGATCAGCTCCACCTCGATCGCGATGTTGTCGCCCGGCATCAC
>NZ_JAIQDH010000030.1:0-104603 GCF_020037095.1 Myxococcus sp. XM-1-1-1 | reverse complement strand
GCTCGTAGTAGATGCTGATGCCGCCGGGACCACAGCCACGGGGACCGCCACGAACCTTGGTCTTGATCTTCATGGTGCTTGCTCCTGGTGTGTGATGCGTGAACGACGACTCCGGGCGACGACTACTCCAGCACTTCGTAGCTGATGCCACCGGGGCCACAGCCGCGAGGGCCACCACGAACCTTGGTCTTGATCTTCATCTGGATTGCTCCTGGTGAAAGAGAGAACGGGTTCAGCGGTTCAGCGACAACACAGCTCAGACAGCGATGACGCCGCCACAGCCACGGGGACCGCCACGGACCTTGGTCTTGATCTGCATGTGCTTGCTCCTGGTGAGAGGTTGAGGACCTCAGCTACTGCACAGCTCAGACAGCCTTGACGAGAACGCCGCCACCACAGCTACGGGGACCGCCACGAACCTTGGTCTTGATCTGCATGTGCATGCTCCTGGTGAGAGGTGAGAACCTCAGCGACAGAACGACTCAGACAGCGATGACGACCCCACCACCACAGCTACGGGGACCGCCACGAACCTTCGTCTTGATCTGCATGGGGCTTCCTCCAGGACTCCGAGGCATCAGCACCAATCGCGACAGTTCAGCTAACTGACGTTTTTGGCTACTCCGATATAAGTCGGTGAAACATGTGAGTCAAGCTTCCCGGGCCTGAAACATTCCATCATGGCTCCAGGCCCGGGAGTGAAACACCGCGTCATCTCACGCGGCCACGGCGCGGGGGTTGCCCTGGGTGATGGTGACGGACGCGACGTCGTCCTGGATGGTCAGCCCGAGCTCCTCACGGAACACCTCCATCAGGTAGGGCAGCACGCCGATGGTGGCGAACCGCAGCCGGTGGTGGATGGAGAGGTCCAGGTTGGTGAAGTGGCGCTGGGGGTGCTCGCGCTTGAGCAGCTTGTTGACCTCACGCTGCACGTTGTCCAGCGTGCCCACCGCGGAGCGCTCGATGGTGATGTAGTCGGCGAGCACGTCCGCCAGCCGGTCCGTCAGCTCGGGGTTGGCGCCCTCGGGCGCCGGGGCCCGCTCGCGGAACAGCGCGCGCAGCTGCTGGACCGTCTCCTCGTGCACGGCGTCCTTGGCCGGCGAGAACACGTCGGAGATGTGCTGCAGCTTGTCCTCGGAGAAGCCGCGCAGGCCGCGCTGGGCGCGGTCGTACATCTCCACGTAGCGCGCCTTGGCCCAGGCGCGCTGGACCTCGGTGTGCTGACGGGTGGGCTGGATGATCTTCCAGTCCTTCTCCAGCCGCTCGCGCAGCCGGCCCCAGCCGGTCGTCTTCGGGGCCTCGGCCTGGAGGATGATGTCGCGCAGCCGCTCGTAGGTGTGACACATGTGCGCCCAGAGCGTGAACTGGAGCGAGTACAGCTGCAGGCCGCGCAGGCCATAGTCGAACGCGGCGGGAATCTCCTCCAGCCACGTCGGCGGGGGCAGCGGCTCGCCCGCCAGGGGCTTTCCGTCCAGCATGGTCGCGAAGAACTCCTCGACCATGTGCGGCGGGCCGGCGCACACGCCGCGCGTGGACAGGAAGTGGTTGTCGCGCTCCGTCAGGTGCAGCAGCGACGCCGGGTTGATGGGCGTCTCGTACGGCATGGGCTGCTCGGGCAGGAACATCAGGTAGATGCTCACCATGCGCACGCCGTCGGTGACGCGGAACACCGACGACAGCAGCGGGTCCAGCGTCCCGTTGGGGACGGGGTTCTCCCCCCGGAGCAGCATCATCGACGGCAGCGCGAGCACCGCGCAGCTGAACGCGTGCAGGTCGCCGATGCGCCACTGGCCGTCCGGCAGCAGCGGGTAGCGCTTGAGGAACTCGTCGCGCAGGATGAGCATCGCCTGCAGCGAGGGCTTCCAGACCTTGGTCATGGACTTGAGCGCCGTGACGTTCATCAGCGCGTCGTCGCGGAAGCGGCTGCCCGGGTACGGGCACATGCGCCACTCGGTCTCCATGCGCATGCGCATCGAGTCCGGGAAGACGTTGTTCTCGCCGATGTGCCGCCCTTCCGCGTCCAGCGCCGCGTGCGCCGCGCGGTGCACCGGCAGCATCGCCTCCAGGAAGCCGAACTCCATGGGCCGGCCCACCAGCTGCTTGAGCACGCCCTCCGTGTCGGGGTTCCACCACAGGGGGGACTCGGGCGCGGGGCGCTTGGCCTCCGCCGCCATGACCATCTTGTGGTAGTCGGTCTCCGCCGCGAGCTTCGGCGCCTCGCGCGACAGGATGTTCTCCGACAGCAGGTGCTCGAGCAGCTCCTTCACCCGCTCCCACGGCAGCGGCTCACCGGTGGACCAGCCCGTGGCCACGCCCGCCATGAAGCTGTCCTGCTTGAGCAGGTTCTCGCCGAAGGCGTGCAGCTCGGGCTCCTCGATGCTGATCTCCTTGAGCCCGTAGTAGATGCGCAGCTCGGTGGTGCCCTCTTCCGTCTGCACGTACTCACTCATGAACCGGCGCCGCATGGGCAGGTACAGCGTCTCATGCGGGTCGATGGGCACGGCTTGCTGACTCATGCGACTGCTCCTGGGGAGAAACCCGTTGTTCAGACCTGACGCAAAGGTCAGGAACTCTTCCACGAGGCCCCCGGAGCATCAAGCGAGCCCCGGGAGTCGAGACAGCGCCCATTTTGACACGAGCCCTGACATCCGCGTTCCAGCCGGGTAGCCAGGGCCTCCCGCGCAAACCTTGCGTCCGGGAGTGCCAGAAAGGGCGAGGCCACCCAGGGGACTCAAGTCTCCCGTGGGTGGCCTGGCGTGTTACGGGAGGTGGCCTCGCGTCAGTTGCAGACGCCGAGCCCGGCGCGGCCCGTGACGGGCAGCGTCTCGCGGTTGGGGAACGTCAGCTCCGGGTGGTCGAACGGGGCGCGGTAGGTCTTGACGCGGCAGTCCGTGAGGGCGTTGCGCAGGAAGTCCACCAGCGCGGAGCGCTCGCTCGCGGTGAAGGTGCGCGGGACGATGTCCAGCGACTTCTCCGGGTTGGCGAAGTCACCGCCGCGCTCGTAGAAGTCCACCACGTCCTCGAGCGTGGGGTAGCCGCCGTTGTGGAAGTACGGCGGGTTGAGGCCCACGTTGCGCAGGGTGGGCGTCTTGAACGCGCCCATGTCGAACGGGGAGAGGCTGACGGAGTTGGGCACGCCGCCGAAGACGCCCAGGTCGCCGCGCGCCAGGTCGTCCTCGGTGGGACGCACGCCGATGTTGTGGAAGCCCGTGTCGCCGCCGTCGCGGTTGAGCGGGCCGGCGATCTCGTACCAGGACACCGTGGCGTCGGTCAGCATGGCGCCGGTGTGGCAGTTGATGCACTCGCCCTTGCCCACGAACACGGACAGGCCCTTGAGCTGCTTGGGCGTGAGCGCGGAGAGGTTGCCGCCCAGGAAGCGGTCGAACGGCGTCTGGTCCGGGATGAGCGTGGCCTGGTAGGCCTGGAGCGCCTCGCCCCAGAAGAGCGAGAAGGCGTTCTCGCCGACGTTCGCCAGCGCGTCGCCGAACGCGTCGCGAATCATCCGGTCGTACGTGCACGGCACGCCGTTGCAGAGCAGGCCCGGGCCGTCCGGGTTCGCCATGGCGCCCAGCACGCTGTCGTTGACGGACACGCGCTGGTGGCGCAGCGGCTGACGCGGAATCAGCTTCGTGCCCAGGCTGTCGGGGCCGAGAATCTGACGGCCCGAGCAGCCCTGCTCGCTGAAGTTCGTCACGGGGCCGGTGGCCTGCGACGCCAGCGACGCGCCCTCGATGCGCACCAGGAAGCCCTGGCCGTTGTTGCCCGAGTCACCCCAGATGTTCACGCCGTTGAAGAGGACGTTCGCCTCGCCGCCCCAGAACTGGTTGCGGTAGAAGCCGGAGCCCACCACGGTCGGCGTGTGGCGCGGGCCCACCAGCCGGAACTCGTTGAACGGCTCGGCCGGCACCACCACGCACTGGTCCGCCGGGTTGTCCAGGTTGTCCATGTCCAGGCCGAGGAACGCGGCGCGGAACGGGCCCTGCGAGCCCACGCGGTCATCGCTGGTGATCTTCGCCAGCGTGAAGTCCTGGCCGGGCCCCGCGATGCTGTCGAACGTGTTGTCGAAGCCCGGGTGGATGGTGTTGTTCTTGCGGTCATCCGCGCCCGCGGCGAAGTGACAGCTGGCGCACGCCGTCTCGCCGTCACCGCTCGACTGGATGTCCCAGAAGAAGGCCTTGCCCAGCCGGATGGCCGCGGCCTTGTTGATGATGCGGCTGCCCACCGGCTGCGGCACCGGCTCATGAGACAGCGGACGCAGCGAGAACACGGCCATGCTGTCCAGCAGGGCCTTCGCATCCACCGCCACTTCCTCATTCTCGGCGGGGGAGGGCTTGGGAGGCTCGACCTGTCCGGCCGGCTCACACGCCGACAAGGAAACCGCCAGAGCAGACGAGAAAAGGCCGCGGTTCAACCAACCACTCACTCCGCGGGACCACGACGAACGAGCCATAGAGAATGCCCCCTTCTCAGAGCGTCAGGACTTGTATGAGGTTGGCGGAATCACCAGTGTCTCCAGTCTGACGGACAGTTTTATACCGGTTCCGCATTATTCCTGTCCAGGCGGCCTCGACCCAGGGTGCACTTCCAGCCTCAGCGTAATATCCGGGTAGTAATCGCTCGCGGATTGGAACGACCTCACTGGGTGGGCGCGCTAAACCCGATGACGCGCCCTGTCCAGGGTACCCGGCTCCACGGCCCTGACAGCCCTTCTAGGAATGCGAGCCATTCGCATGACCAGACATGGAGCGAATGCCCATCACCCTGGGTGAATGCCTCATCCGGTGAGAATCGTGGGTGTGTAGCAAGCCGCGATACATGGCGCCCGTCGCCTGTGACGGTGGGCGCTACAGAGGGGCGGGCCGCGGAGGTGCAAAGGCTTGCTGATACAGAGGAGGTGAAACACGGCCGGAGGCGTTGGCGTGCGGGGTGCAATGGACAGGAGCGCCGCCGGAGGGTGGCATCCGGGCAGGGCCGGCACCGGATGCGGAAGGCCACTGGCGGAGCAGCGCATTCCCCCTATTGAAGAGGTAGGTCATTCCATGCAGCTGAAGATGATGAGCCGTCTGATGGCGGCCGCGCTCCTGAGTGTTTTGTCGGGCTGCCAGGGCGAGGAGCCCACGTCCACCGAGGGAGAGGTCGCCGCCCAGGAGGCCGGTGCGAAGACGCAGTGCATGACGCGTTTCGACGGCATCACGAGCTGCGCGCTGGGCAACGCGCAGCTGTCCGCGACGGACAAGGGCCTGAACGTGACGGGCCTGCGCAGCGCCCGCACGGACGGCGTGTCGAGCAGCTTCGGCCGCGCGGCCCGCTGGTCGCAGACGACGTCGGTGGCGCTGGGATCCACGGGCCAGCTGCAGCTGGAGGCGCGCTCGGGTGACCAGGTGGTCAGCACGCTGCGCGTGACGCCGGGCCGCGACGTGGACTCGGCCTTCGTGACGCCGACGTTCACCGGTTCGCCGGGCGGCTCCGGCTTCCGCATGAACATCTACCGCGAGGGCGTGCTGCAGGGCACGTCCACCCACAGCCCGAACGCGATGATCGTCTTCACCAACTGGCGGGACTTCTTCCGCTGGCTGGTGGCGGTCGCCGACTTCTACGAGCTGGACATCATCTGGACCAAGACGGGTGAGGCCACGGCCGAGAGCAACGTGGGCGCCTGCGGCTGGCAGATGACCACGCCGGGCAACACGTTCTCCGTGACGCTGGCGGACGGCAAGGTGGTCACCGGTGACTCCTTCGAGTTCGTCGAGGAGATCGGCGACGGCCACTATCCGTACAACGGCTTCACGGGCATGGACGTGAAGGCGACGGGCAAGGGGCTCAGCATCCTGAGCGAGACCTTCGTCCCGGCCGCGAAGTAGTTCCGGGTCCCATGCCGCGCAAGGCATGGGGCTGGCGCCGGGCGGCGCGTGGCAGCACCTTCGCCGCCCGGCGTCTTCATCGATGTTCCTGGAGAGCTCGCGATGAGACGGCGGCTGTACCTGCTGGGCATCCCCCTTGGAGCGATGATGCTCACGGCCGTGTGGGCCCGGGCAGGCCGGCCTCCGCCGCCCCCTCCCCTCGTGCTCGGCGAGCTGCCGCTCGTGTCGGTGCCCGGCGAGGAGCTGTCCGGTGGCGGTGCGACGGTGAAGGACACGGGGCGCAACGCCTTCGGTCGCTCGCCGCCGAACCTGGACCGCGCGCGCTGGCCCCAGTTCCACATCGGCAAGCGGGTGTTCGACCGCGACTGGAGCGACCCTGCGCACGGACCGGGGTTGGGGCCGCTGTTCAGCGCCAGCTCGTGCATGACGTGCCACGTGAAGGACGGGCGCGGGCGTCCACCCGAGTCCCCTTCCGAGCCCGTCGTGTCCATCGCGTTCCAGCTGGGCTCGCCTGACGGTCCGGGACCGCATCCCGTGTATGGAGAGCAGCTCGACCTGCACCGGTTGGGCGGGCTCCGGGGCGAGGGCACCGTGGTGGTGCGCCACGAGGAGTTCTCCGGCCGATTCTCCTCCGGTGAGCCCTACGTGCTCGCGCGGCCCGTCTACCAGTTCGAGCACCTGGCCCAGGGGCCGCTGGGTGAAGGCACGCCCTTCTCGCCTCGCGTGGCGCCGGCGAACTTCGGGCTGGGGCTGCTGGAGGCCCTCCCCGAGGAGACGCTGCTCGTCCGGGAGGATGCCGAGGACCGCGACCAGGATGGCATCTCCGGACGCGCCAACCGGGTCGAGGATGTGCGGACGCGCGGCACACGCATGGGGCGGTTCGGGTGGAAGGCGAATCAGCCCACCCTGCTCCAGCAGGTGGCGCATGCGCTGGTGGCGGACATGGGGCTGACGAACGAGCTCTATCCGCGCGCGCAGGAGGCGGAGGCCAGAGCGGCGCCGGAGGCCGTCGACGTGCGGGCCTACGACCTGGAGCAGCTGATGTTCTACACGCGCCTGCTCGCGGTGCCGAAGCGACGGGACTGGGATGCGCCCGCGGTGCTGCGTGGCAAGGCGGTGTTCCGCGCCATCGGGTGTGCCGCGTGTCATGTCGACGAGCCGATGGAGACGGGGGAGGTGCCTGGCTTCCCGGAGCTGTCGCGGCAGGTCATCTACCCGTACTCGGACCTGCTGCTGCACGACATGGGCGAGGCGCTGGCGGATGGACGACCGGACGGACTGGCCACCGGCCAGGAGTGGCGCACGCCGCCCCTGTGGGGCATCGGCCTGACGGCGACGGTGAACGGTCACACGCGCTTCCTGCATGACGGACGCGCGAGGAACCTCGAGGAGGCCGTGCTGTGGCACGGCGGCGAGGCGGCCCCCGCGCAGACCCGCTACACGCGGCTGCCCCGTGAGGACCGTGAGGCGCTGCTCGCGTTCCTCGGCTCGCTCTGAGCGGGAGCGGCATGGCGCGTGGGCTTACGGCCCACGTCGCATGAGCCGGCCATGCACCCGTCCGCGATGGAGCGCGACTCAACGCGAAGGCGACGTCTCCCAAGTCGCCGCGTGGGACGTCCGCGGCCCGCGAGTCAGGCGGGCTGCCGCGCCGGCTCGTGACTCGCGCAGCGCTTGCGCCCCAGCGCGTACGAGACGCCCAGCGCTGGCAACGCGAGCAGGTCCGTCACGTCCATCGTGTGCGCCACCGGCGCCACGGCGGGGACCGCGCGACTGGAGAGCACCGCCCACGCCGCTCGCACGGGCCACTGCAACCCACCGAGCCCCCAGCGCCAGGCCTCGGCCGCGGGCTCCCAGACCTTGATGGCGGTGAACACGCACGCCGTCAGCACCACGCACGCCGTCAGCACCGCGAGCGACGGCCGGAAGCCGCCCCGCGCGCTTCGTCCCCGCGCCTGCTCCCAGAGTCCCTGCAGGAGCAGCGGGAACATCGCCAGCCCCGCCACGTCCGACAGCTTGCCCGTCCACCAGGACGGCCAGCGCGCCTTGAACACATGGTCGTTCAGCACGAGCACCAACACCGCGCAGAACACCAGCGGATGCAGCAGCGTGTCACCCGGCACGCACGCGGTGGCACGCGAGGTCCTCACGCGGTCAGCGAGGCCCCACGGTGAACTCGAGCCCCTGCGGCTCCTCGTCCACCGTCTCGTCGAAGCTCACCTCACCCACCATCTTCCAGTCCACCTCCACCACGCCGTGGACCGGCGAGCCCTCCGCGAACGCCACGTCGAGCGTCGCCGCCCACTCGCACGGCTGCTGGAGCCGGCAGACATCCCCGTCCGATTCCGCGTCGAACGTCACCGCCGCCCCCTCCGACACCCCCAGTTCCTGCGTCCTCGGCTTGAGCGGATGGGGCCCGAAGCGCAGCGTCGCCGTGAGACTCGGCGCCGTCCGTGAGCCCCCCTCGTCGTGCGTCCAACGGGCGGAGAGCGGCGCGCGCATCGTGGCCCATACCGTCTGCGTGGAGCCGTTCGGCACCGCCAGCCGCACCGGCAACACCACGCTGGCCGAGGGCGCGTCCGCCGTCAGCCTCAGCACGCCCGGCGCCGACTCCTCGACGCGGGGGCTCGGCGCGCTGCGCGACGTGGCCACCGAGGCGGCCGCCGCCACCAGCAGCGCGAGCCTGGCGGCCCACGCCCTGCCGCGCGAGGAGACGGGCCTGGAATCGCTCTGGGAGGACATGGAGTGCTCGGTCGACATGGTGGTGTGGATGGCTTTCCCTCGGGCACCGGCGCTCCCGCCCGAGCCCTCGCGGCTTGAGCAAGCCACGTACCACGCTCACGCCTCCAGGTGAGGAGGACTCGGGCTCCCGGTGGAATCATGACTTTCATGTCAGCCCGAGGACGCCTGTGTCGCGAGTCGTCCTGGCCGCCCCGCCCCGAGGCCGCCTAGGGTGCGCCGCATGAAGAGCCACGCCACGGTCGTCTTCGCCGACGGAGCCTGCTCCGGCAACCCGGGCCCCGGGGGCTGGGGCGTCATCATCGCCACGCCCGACGGACAGGTGACGGAGCTGGGCGGCCACGAGCGGGAGACCACCAACAACCGGATGGAGCTCACGGCCGTGGGCATGGCGCTGCGCCACCTGGAGGCCACGGCGGGCCCGCTGCGCATCCACACCGACTCCACCTATGTGATTCAGGGAATCACGAAGTGGGCGTTCGGCTGGAGCAAGCGCGGCTGGAAGACGGCCGAGGGCAAGGAGGTGGCCAACGCCCCTTACTGGAGGCGGCTGATGGCGCTGCTCGCCCAGCGCAAGCAGACCCACTCCGGCGAGGCCGCCGCCGTCGAGTGGCACTACGTGCGCGGCCACGTGGGCGTGCCCGGCAACGAGCGGGTCGATGAAATCGCCGTGGGCTACTCGCGCGGCAAGGGCGTGCGGCTCTACTCGGGCGCGCTGTCCACGTACGACGTGGACGTCTACGACGTCCCCGAGGACACCTCGCTCCCCGAGGAGAAGCCCCGACAGCCCGCGGCCAAGGCGCACTCGTACCTGAGCCAGGTGGGCCGCAGCGTGAAGCGCCACGCCACGTGGGCCGCGTGCGAGCGCCGCGTCAAGGGCGTCTCCGACGCGCGCTTCAAGAAGACCAAGAGCCCCGAGGACGAGGCCCAGGTGCTCGCGGACTGGGGCGTCAAGCCCGGGGACGTTCAGTCGGAGGACTGAGCCCCGCCGCGCACCGCCGTGAGCAGCAGGTCGAACTTCCCGCCGAGGAACGTGCGGAAGCCGTGCTGGTGCAGGTAGCGGCGGTAGAACGACAGGTCCTTCACGAGCAGGGACAGGTCCGACTCGCGCAGGTTGCGCACGCGGGCACCGTAGACGACCTCGCCGTCGCGGAAGCGCGAGTTGGGAAAGCCGAGCACGAGCGTCGCCTCGGACTCCAGATGCTCCTGGACCAGCGTCCGCAACAACGCGTGGTCATCCACCCCGGGGCTCTGCAACGTGCCCACGGACACCACCAGGTGGAAGCGCCCCAGCGCGGCGGGCAGCGCGTTGAGGTCCGCCACGTGGAAGGCGTGACGCGCGTCCGGGAAGCGGGCGCGCGCCTGGGCAATCGCGGAGGCGCTGTGGTCCACGCCCACGAAGGAGACGTCGGGCACCTCGTCCAACCAGGAGAACGCGTCCAGTTCGTCCCCGCGATTGACGCCCAGGTCCAACACCCTCGCGCCCGCGGGCAACCTCACGCGCCCCAGCGCCTCCAACCACGGCAACAGGAAGCCCGCGTCCTCCAGCTTGCGCACGCGCGCGAAGGCGGAGTCCGCCCCATATCGCTCCTCCGCGGGCACCGCCGCCTCCGCCCTCGCGCTCCCCGCGTGCCACGAGGCCTCCGCGCCCAGGGACTCGAAGGTCAGCGACACGTGCGTCGCATCCACGCCGCGCGGCGTGCGCAGCCGGCAGCCCAGCCCCTCCGCCAGATCACACCAGTGGCGCAGCGGACGGTGCACCAGGCCCCCCTCCGGCCCCACCCGCTCGCCCGGATAGCGCCCGGCCCCGAGGTCCGGGTCCGGCACCTCGATGCGCACCCGGCCCGCCTCCGTGAGCCCGGCCTTCAGGTGGCGGAGGATGACGATGAGCGGCTCGTCGTGGAAGCGGCGCGCGGGGAGCAGGGCATCGGGGTGGCGGGACATCGCGCCGGCAGCGTACCTCGACGCGGCACCTCAGGACGCGGTGCGTTGGCACCCGTCCCTTTGACCGGGGCTCAACATCCCTCGCTCGCCCTCCGGCCTCTCGACGAGGCTCGCGTTGACGGGTCCGCGCTGGTCGCTTTCTCATGCTAAGCATGAAAATCACGACCATCTCGATTGCATCCCTCGGATTGCTCGTCACCGCGTGTGGAGGGGGCCTCGAGCCCGACGACGGCGCGCTCCAGACGCGCGAGCAGGCGGCCTTCTCTGGCGTCAACGGCGAGTACTGTCTGGTGAGCGCGTACAACTGCAAGCTGCAGGTGAGCGGGGGCAACCGCGTCCCCACCAACGACCCGGCGGACGACAACTGGGGGCTGGTGACGGGCGTGCCCATCCGCGACGGCAACGGCACCGTGGTGGGCACCAACACGCGCTCGAGCGCCGCCTTCAACCACGGCCAGACGCGCACGTTCGCCGGGGAGCTGCACGCGTTCGCCGTCTCCACGTCCAATTCGAGCGCGGGGTGGCTGCCCATCTCCAGCATCCTGGGGCGCACGTCCTTCGAGCAGAAGGTGGGCCATGTCTCCGCCCTGGGCGCGGGGCTGGCGAAGCTGGGCTGCTACGCCGTGCGCAACACGCATGACCCGGTGCTCGAGTTCAAGAAGGTCGTCTACGACAGCGACGCCACCCACGAGCGCGCCGGAGACTACCTGCCGCTGGTGCGCGCCAACGGGCAGCGCTCCGTCAACCTGGTCTTCAACGTGCCCGGCATGGCGCTGGGCGGCCCCGCGGTGGACCACTTCCCCGCGGGCACCAAGTTCCAGCGCCTGGACGTGCCCACCGAGCACGGCGTGCCCTCCATCGACATCCCCCTCTGGGTCCAGGACAGCGCGGGCCGCTACCGCCAGCAGTCGGGGGAGATGAAGTTCCTCTACGGCTACGTCATCGCGGCCACCGGCACCAAGCGCAACGGCTGGATGGCCTACGACGCGCTCCAGGTCAGCTCCGGCTGTCCTTGAGAGCCGTTGGCGCCCCGGCGGCGGTCCGCGCGCACGCTCACGCGGACTGCCGCTGGCTCAGCGCGACGCTGCCCAGGATGAGCGCGCCGGCGACCGCCATGGACAGCGTCACCGGCTCGCCGAGCAGGAGCCACGCCCAGGCCACGCCGAACAGGGGCAACAGGTAGGTGACGGTGACGGCGCGGGAAGCGCCGATGCGCTGGATGAGCCGGTAGTACATGGCGTAGCCCAGCCCCGTGCAGAGCATCCCCAGCGCCGCGGCCGACAGCCAGGACACGCCGCGGATGGGCTGCACGGGCCAGGTCGCGATGGCGAACGGCAGCGTCAGGAGCGCCGCGCAGCCCAGCGTGGCCGCCGCGACGGCGCCCGCCGGCACACCCTGCAGGTGCCTGCGCACCAGGTTCGCCGAGATGCCGTAGAAGAAGGCGGCCGTCAGCGCCGCGGCCACACCCAGCCCGGGGCTGGCGCCCTCGATCTTCCCGCTGGCGAGCACCACCACGCCCGCGAAGCCCACCACCAGCGCCACCCCACGACGCGAGCCGATGCGCTCGCCGTAGAAGAGGAAGGCCACCAGCGCGGTGAAGAGCACGGTCATGCTGTTGCTGATGGCGCTGATGCCCGCGGGCACGCGCTGCGCCGCCCAGGCGAAGAGCGCGAAGGGCACCGCCGCGTTGAGCGTCCCCACCAGCGCGAGCTTGGGCCAGTGCGACGGGGTGATGGAGGCGCGCGCGCGCAGCAGCAGGGGCAGCAGCACCAGCGAGCCGAGCACCAGCCGCACCACCACGAGCGGCAGGGGCCCGAAGTCCGGCGCCGCGATGCGCATGAACATGAAGGACGAGCCCCACAGGGCCCCCAGGAGCCCCAGCTCCAGGAAGGTCAGCCAGGCACCGGACAACGTCGGGACGACGGGACGGACAAGCGAGGGAGTGGTCATGGGCGGTTCACCAGGTGGAGCGAGGCACGAATCTGACTCCGGTCGCTCCCTTATCTGCGCCTCTGGCACGGGAGTCACAACCGCATGGTTTTGCGGTCAGCCACGCGTATGATTTGAGGCTCCCATGACTCTTCCCACGGCGTGGCTGCCGGCCCTGGCGGCCTTCGAGGCGGCCGCGCGGCACCAGAACTTCGCCCGCGCGGGCCAGGAGCTGCACCTGACGGCCAGCGCCGTCAGCCACCACGTGCGCAAGCTGGAGGGGATGCTCGGCGTCACCCTCTTCCAGCGCCACGCGCGCGGCGTGGAGCTCACCGTCGAGGGGCGCCAGCTGGCGGACGCGGCGAGCGGCGCGCTGACGGACATCCATGACGTGGTGCGCGAGCTCTCGGATGCCCGGAGCGAGCGCCACCTGGTGCGCGTGACCACCATGCACTCCCTGGCGCACACGTGGGTGGTGCCCCGGCTGGCGGACTTCAACGCCCAGCATCCCCGCCTGCGCGTGCGCATCGACTCGGAGACGGCGCTGTCGCGCTTCGAGGAGGGCGGCCCGGACCTGGGCATCCGCTACGGCCTGGGCCACTGGCCCGGGATGACCGCCCACGCGCTGATGCCCGACGCCATGTTCCCGGTGGCCTCCCCTCGCCTGCCCGGCGTCGACGCGGTGCGCACGCCGGCGGACATCCCCCGGCTGCCGCTGGTCGAGGACCTGGCGCGACAGTCGTGGCCGGACTGGCTGCGCGCCGCGGACGTCCATGGTGCCACGCTGGACGTGCGCCACAGCTTCAGCGACACCACCAACGCGATGCAGGCCGCCGTGTGGGGCCTGGGCGCGGCGCTCGCCCGGGAGCGCGTCTGCGAGACCTTCCTCGCCGACGGCAGCCTCCTGCGACTGCCCGGCCCCGCGCTGCCCACCCGCTACTCCTACTTCGTCGTGTACCCCTCCCACCGCCGACTGCGCACTGCGGCACGCGCCTTCATGGACTGGCTGCTGACCCAGCCCGGACGCCCCGCCCCGACGCGGGTCGCCACGAAGCCCCCGACGTTGTAAGCAGCCCCAAACGCCATGCTCCATCCCATTCTCGACGCGCTCGGCCTCGGCGAGCACAACCCCGGCAGCTACCTCGGCGACGGCGAGTGGGCGGAGTCCCGCTCCGAGCCCTTGCTGGAGGTCCTCAATCCCTCCAACGGACAGCAGCTCGCCACCGTGTCGTCGGCGACGGCGGACGAGTACGAGCGGATGATGCACGCCGCGGCCCAGGCCTTCGTCGCGTGGAGGGCCCTGCCCGCGCCGCGTCGGGGCGAGGCCATCCGCCTGTGCGGCGAGGCGCTGCGCCGCCACAAGGACGCGCTCGGCTCGCTCGTGTCGCTGGAGATGGGCAAGGTGAAGGCCGAGGGCGACGGCGAGGTGCAGGAGATGATCGACATCGCCGACTTCGCCGTCGGCCAGTCGCGCATGCTCTACGGCCTGACGATGCACTCCGAGCGCCCCGGCCACCGGATGTACGAGCAGTGGCATCCGCTGGGCCTCGTCGGCATCATCAGCGCCTTCAACTTCCCGGTGGCCGTCTGGTCCTGGAACGCGTTCATCGCCGCGGTGTGCGGCGACGTGTCCATCTGGAAGCCCTCCCCCAAGACGCCGCTGACGTCCATCGCCGCCACGCGCATCTGCAACGCGGCGCTGAAGGCCGGCGGCTTCCCGGAGGTGTTCTTCCTGCTCAACGCCGCGGGCACCGCGCGCGCCGAGCGGCTGGTGGACGATTCGCGCGTCGCGCTGGTGAGCTTCACCGGCTCGTCCGCCGTCGGGCGTCAGGTGGGCGTGCGCGTCGCGCAGCGACTGGGCCGCAGCCTGCTGGAGCTGGGTGGCAACAACGCCATCATCGTGGACGCCACCGCGGACCTGAAGCTGGCCATCCCCGCCATCGTCTTCGGCGCGGTGGGCACCGCGGGCCAGCGCTGCACCACCACCCGCCGGCTCATCGTCCACGAGTCCATCGTCGACGACGTGCTGAACAAGCTCGCCAGCGCCTACGCCCAGGTGGAGAAGCGCATCGGAGACCCGCTGGAGGCCGGCACGCTGATGGGCCCGCTCATCGACCGGGCCGCGGTGCAGCGCTTCGAGGCCACGCTCGAGAAGGCGCGCGCCGCGGGGGCCCGCGTGGTGAGCGGCGGCAAGGCGCTGGAGCGCCCCGGCCACTACGTGCAGCCCACGCTGGTCACCGACGTGGAGCCCACCGACGCGTGGGTCCAGGAGGAGACCTTCGCGCCCATCCTCTACGTCATGCCCTACCGCACGCTCGAGGACGCCATCGTCATCCAGAACGGCGTGCCCCAGGGCCTGTCGTCATCGGTGTTCACCAAGGACCTGCAGGTCGCCGAGCGCTTCCTGTCCGCCTCCGGCTCCGACTGCGGCATCGCCAACGTCAACATCGGCACGTCCGGCGCGGAGATTGGCGGCGCCTTCGGGGGTGAAAAGGACACCGGCGGCGGCCGCGAGTCCGGCTCCGACGCGTGGAAGGCCTATATGCGGCGGCAGACCAACACGCTGAACTACTCGGACGCGCTGCCGCTGGCGCAAGGGATTCGCTTCGACCTGTGAGGGGCTCTCCCCTATGCTCCCGCCGGGCCTTGGGGGCCCGGCGGTACACACAGGGAGACACAGCATGTTCGGGAAGCTCGCCGCGGACGCACTCGGCCTCAGTGACGTCGGCTCGGTCATCGCTCCGGCCGACTACGACAAGGTCGACGCGGATGACTATGTGAATCACGAGGACCAGGAGAAGATCTACTTCCTCATCAAGTCCAAGTCCGACGAGTACTGTTTCACGAACCGGGCGCTCATCCACCTGGACGGCACCAGCGCCGCCAGCAAGAAGCGCATGCTGCGTCGCTTCACGTACGCCGCCAATCCCATCTCCAACGTCATGCTGGAGACGGCCGGCACCATCGACATGGACGTGGAGATCAAGTTCCGCCTGGGCAACCGCGACTACTCCATCGACGTGCACAAGAAGCAGCTGGAGCAGGTGAAGGACCTCTACAAGGCCCTGTTCCGCATCTCGGAGATGCAGCACGAGAACGAGCTGTCGCTCGCCCACGCCAAGACGAGCCTGGACGTCGCCTCCACCACGCTCGGCCGCGGCTCGTCCGGCGGCGCGCCCGTCGTCGAGTCCTTCAAGGAGCTCAACCAGGCCGCCTTCGCCTGGCTCACCGGCGCCCAGCAGAAGTACTGGGTGAAGGACTTCGGCGCCGTGTTCGAGCGCTACATCAAGGCCTGATACCCGTTGGATGACGCCCGCCGCCGGCGCACCTGCTCGCCCGGCGGCCGGGCATGCTGCACGCCGCGTCAGCGGCCCCTACACCTGTCGTGGCGACAAAGCCAGGGCCTCCCGGAATTCCTTGCGGAACGAGCGGCAATCGACGCGGGGGACGGACGGGCCTCTCGTATGTCTTGAGAAATCGCTCTAGCGTGTGCCTCCCCAACAGGAGTGTTCGCGATTCTGAACCCGTCCTCCCAGACCGCCCCCGCCGGCTGGCACGACATCCTCGTGCGTCACCTCGAACCCCTGCTCGGAGGCTTCACCGCCAAGATGGCCATCCATACGGCCGCGTTGCGCGCCCTCAAGCGTCCGCCCGAGCAGGTCACCCCCCAGGACCTCCCGCAACTGCTCGAAGGCCTCAAGCCGATGCTCAACACCTTCATTGGCGCGCTGCACGCCAAGGTCATCCTCGCGGAAATCGCCACGTCGCTGGAGAAGGCGCGATGACGGCGTCCTCGCGTTCCTCGTCCGTGGCGCCCTGGTTCGGCGCCGTCGTGGTGCTCCAGGCCGCGCACCTGTTCGCGGTGGCCAGCTCCGAGCCCGCGAAGCTGGGGCTGGTGCACGACGTGGCCGGCTGGTTGAGCGGGCTGCTCGCCGTGGGCGGCACGCTCGCGGCGGCCAGCGCGTTCGTCTCCGGCGACTACCTGCGCAAGGTCTGGGGCGGGCTCACGGCGGGGGCCGTGCTGTCGCTGGTCAGCGCGGCGATGCGCAGCTACTGGCTGCACACCGTGCCGGACGTCCCCTTCACGGCGTCCCCCCTGCTGCCGTACCGGATGGTCGTCGTCGTGCTGGCCAACATCGCCACCACGTACGCGCTCGTGCTCCTGGCCATGACCTATCAGCAGTCCGGGCTGCAGCCTCCGTCCAGCCCGCGCTCGCGCGCGCTGTGGGCGGTGACGGCGCTGGCGGCGCTGGCCGTCGGCGTGCCGTCGCTGGTCACCGAGGTGCGCAACCTGCTGTCCGGCCAGAGCCCGGCGCCGTCGGTCGTCATCAGCCTGGCCTCCACGCTGGCGGACATGACGACCATCTTCCTGGTCGCCCCCATCCTGCGCGTCGCGTACATGCTGCGCGGCGGCAGGCTCGCCTGGGTGTGGTGGGCCATGGGCCTGTCGGGCGCCACGTGGCTGCTCTACGACGCGCGCGTGTGGCTGGCGGCGCTCCTGCCCGGTGACGAGGCGCTGGGCGCGGAGCTCTTGCGCACGCTGCGCACGTCCGGGCTCGTGCTGCTGGGGCTCGCCGGCTGGTTCCAGCGCTCCGCCCTGGGGCCGCAGAAGTTCGAGGCGCCGGAGCCCTCGCTCCAGGCGTCCACCGGAACGCCCTGACGTCCACCGGGGGCACGGACAAACCCCGTGCCCCCGAGGACCTCACGCGCTACGGCCGGGGACGCGAGCCGGCCGAGGGCGCCTCCGGCACCGCGGGCCAGCCGTTGGGCCACGTGATGGCGTCCACCAGCATGACCCGCGCGGTGTGGGCGCTGTTCCAGGCGTGGTAGACCATGTACGTGTCTCCGCCCGGCCCGTTGACCACCGAGTTGTGGCCCGGCCCCACCCAGCCTCCGCCCGTCGCGAGAATCGGCGCGCCCGCCTTGGTGTACGGCCCCAGGGGGCTCGTGGCCCGCGCCACCCCGACAGCGTAGGTGCTGTTGTAGTACGCGTTACCACTGTAGAAGAGGTAGTAGTAGCCGCCGCGCGCGACGACCCACGGCGCCTCCACCACGCCGCCCTCCCAGCCCAGGTTGTTGGTGATGAGCGTGCGGCGCGTGCCCACCAGAGACAGGCCGTCCGCGGAGAGCGCCTGCCCGTAGATGGGCGTGGGCTGGCCCACCGCGTTGCCGTCCGCCTTCCACACCAGGTAGCCCGTCCCCGCGGCGTCCGTGAAGAACGTCGCGTCGATCATCCCCATGCCCGAATCCAGGATGAGGGGGCGGCCCAGGTCGGTGAAGGGACCGAGCGCGCTCGTGGCCGTGGCGGCGCCGATGGCCAGCTTCCCGCTGGAGTGCCGCGCCGTGTAGTACGCGACGAAGCGGCCGCCCACGCGGTGGATTTCGGGCGCCCAGAAGTCACCGGTGGCCCACGACGGCCGCGTACCGGAGGGGAAGATGGAGCCGGCGCTCGTCCACGTCACCAGGTCCGTGGAGACTCGCAGCGGGAAGGCGCTGGCCGCGCCGCCGGAGGTGCACGCCGCCACGTAGCGCGTGCCGTCGTGGATGACGCCCGGGTCCGCGCAGTCCGTGGGGACGACGGGGTTCTGGTAGAGCCCGCCGCAGCCCGTGTAGCGGAAGGACATGCCGCAGGCGTTGGTGCCCGTGAAGTACGGCCCCCACCCGTTCGACAGCACCGCGTACGAGTTGGGCGACGCATTCACGCAGGCGCGATCCCAGAACACGCGCCCGCCGGTGTCGTCGTGCTGGGCGGGGTGGTTCGCGGGGTGGATCCACGCCGGGCCGTAGGTGACGCGCGTCGCGCACGCGGAGGCGCCGGGACAGTCCGTGTCCAGCGCGATGACACAGGCGTTGTTGCCGGTGAAGTACGGCTTCCAGCCGTTGGAGAGCACGGCGTAGGAGTTGGAGCCCTCGTTGACGCAGGCGCCGTCCCACGTCACCAGGTCCGAGGCCACGTCGTATTGGTTGGGATGGTTGGCGGGACGAATCCAGCGGTCGCCGTAGGTGATGCGCGTGGAGCAGGCCAGGGCCGCGCGGGATTGCTCCGGGGCCTGGGCGTCCTGGGGCGCTTCGGCGCCACAGCCCGCGCCGAAGGACAGGACGAAGGAGAGACAGCCAACGACGGACCACCACGGGGACCGCTTCATCGGACGACCTCCAGGGCACGACGGGCCACCTCGGCACCGCGCGCCGTGTGTGCACTGCGTGGGAACAGTCGGTCAGCGCTTCGGAGCGCCCGGGGCCTCAGCCCGCGTCGGCGGCCTTCTTGTAGCGCAGGCGCTTGAGTGCCTCGAACCGCACCCTGTCTCTGGGGGGCGTCGTGGCCACCAGCCCGTCCAGCATCCGCTTCGAGCTCTGGTAGATCTCCTCGACGGCGACGTCGAACGCGTCCGTGTTCTGCTTCGACGGCTTGCGGGTCCCGGCGATCTTCCGGACGAACTGGAGCGCCGCCGCGCGGATGTCGTCATCCGTGGCGGGCGGGGTGAAGTTGAAGAGGGGCTTGATGTTCCGGCACATGCGCCCAGGGTAGACCATCCCGGTGCGGGTCCACCCCGCACGCGTGCTCCAGGACGGCCTCCATCCCTCGCGGCGAGCACGGACGCTCGCTGGTCGACGCTTGCGCTGCATGGAGCGCGGAAGATTCCCGCGGGACTGCCGCCCCACGCTCACGCCCTGCGGCGGGAGCAGTCCTGGGCGCGCTCCAGGAGCAGCGCCTGCTCGCGGGCATTCCGGGTCAGCGAGGCCGCCCGCTCGAACTCCTTGCGTGCCTCGTCGAAGCGCCCCAGCTTGCGCAGCAGGTCTCCGCGCACGCTCGGCAGCAGGTGGTAGTTCGCGAGCGTGGGCTCCGACGTCAGCGTGTCGACCACGGCCAGGCCCGCCGCGGGGCCATAGGCCATGGACAGGGCCACCGCGCGGTTGAGCTCCACCACCGGCGAGGGCGACAGCCGCACCAGCACGCCATACAGCGACGCGATGCGCGCCCAGTCCGTCTCCTCCGCCGTGCGTGCCCGCGCGTGGCAGGCGGCGAGCGCGGCCTGCAGCGCGTACGGGCCCTGCGCGCCGCCCAGCTTCTCCGCCCGCTCCAGCGCCGCGAGCCCGCGGCGAATCAGCAGCTGGTCCCACAGGCCCCGGTTCTGCTCGAGCAGCAGCACCGGCTCCCCGGAGGGGCCCACGCGCGCCCGCGAGCGCGACGCCTGGATCTCCATCAGCGCGACCAGGCCGTGCACCTCCGGCTCCAGGGGCGCCAGCTCGGCGAGGATGCGCCCCAGCCGCAGCGCGTCCGCGCACAGCTCCGGCCGCATCCAGTCATCGCCCGCCGTCGCCGAGTAGCCCTCGTTGAAGATGAGGTAGATGACCTCCAGGACCGACGACAGCCGCGCCGCGAGCGCCTCGCCGTGGGGCAGCTCGAAGGGCACCTTCTCCTCGGACAGCGTGCGCTTGGCGCGCACGATGCGCTGCGCGACGGTGGGCCCGGGCACCAGGAACGCGCGGGCGATCTCCTCCGTCGTCAACCCACCGAGCAGCCGGAGCGTGAGCGCGACGCGCGCCTCCGTGGAGAGGATGGGGTGGCAGGCGATGAACATCAGCCGCAGCAGGTCATCGCCCACGTCGTTGTCGAGCGCCGTGTCCAGGTCCGGCTGCCCGTGGGCCTGGTCGGACTCGAGCTCGTGTCCCAGCTCCTCGTGCTTGCGCTCGACGCGCTTGCCCCGGCGCAGCTCGTCGATGGCGCGGCGCTTGGCGGTCGCCATCAGCCACGCGCCCGGGTTGTCCGGGATGCCGCTGTCGGGCCAGCGCTCCATCGCCGCGACCAGGGCATCCTGCGCGAGCTCCTCCGCGAGCCCGACGTCGCGCACCATGCGCGTCAGGCCCGCGATGAGGCGCGCGGATTCAATCCGCCACACGGCTTCGATGGCGCGGTGTCTCTCGGGGGACGTCACGGCGCCGGACTAGAGCACCCCCGCTTCACGATGCAAGGTCGATGCGCACGTCGCGTGTCGGCCGACGACGAGGATGTCGCCTGGGTGGAGGGGGAGGCCCACATGGGCCGGAGCGCCCTACTCGCCCTTGCTCGCCTTGTCCTCGCGCCACCAGTGCGTCATGCGCTCGTGGACCTCCGCCTCGTAGCCCTCCTTGCTCGGGCGGTAGAACACGGCGCGCTCCAGCGGCGGGGGCAGGTACGTCTGTCCCGGCGCGTAGTGGTCCTTGAAGTCCCACGGCGGATGGTAGCCCTTGCCGTGCCCCAGCTCCTTGAGCAGGTCCGTGGGCGCGTTGCGCAGGTTCAACGGCGGCCCGACGTTGGGGTTCGCCTCCAGCGCCTCCAGCGCCGCGTTCATGGCGGCATAGGCGCGGTTGCTCTTGCGCGCCGTGGCCAGGGTGATGACGGCGTGCGCGACGAACAGCCGGCCCTCCGGCATGCCCGTGGAGTGGAAGCCCTCCTCGCACGCGCGGACGATGGTGATGGCCTCCGGCATGGCCATGCCCACGTCCTCCACCGCGATGACCTTGAGCCTGCGCCACAGCGACACCACGTCGCCGGTCTGCAAGAGCTTCGCCGCCCAGAAGATGGCGCCCTGCGCGTTGGAGCCCCGACAGGACTTCTGCAGCGCGCTGAGCAGGTCGAAGTGCTGGTCCCCGTCCTTGTCGTGGCGCGACAGGCCCACGCCCACCGACTCGCGCGCGACGTCCACGGTGATTTCGCCGCCGTCGGCCGTCAGCCCCGCCGCCATCTCCAGCGCGCCCAGCGCCTTGCGCACGTCCCCCGCGCCGCCCCGCGCGAGCAGCGCCAGGGCCTCCTCCCCCACCGTCAGCCGGCGCTTGCCCAGCCCGCGCTTCTCGTCGGTGAGCGCCCGGCGCAGCGCGCCCTGGATGTCCGCGAGCGTCAGCTCCTGGAGCTGGAAGACGCGACACCGGCTGACGAGCGCGGGCCGCACCTCGAAGCTGACGTTCTCCGTCGTGGCGCCCAGCAGGATGAACAGCCCGCTCTCCACGTGGGGCAGCGCCTGCTCCTGGACGTTCTTCGCCCAGCGGTGGATTTCGTCCACGAAGAGCACCGTGCGGCGCGAGTACTGGTTGCGCGCGCGCTCGGCCTCGGCCACCACCTCGCGGATGCGCGGGATTCCGTCCGACACGGCCGACAGGATGACCAGCTCCGCGTCGACGTTGGCCGCCAGCATCCGCGCCAGCGTCGTCTTGCCCACCCCGGGCGGCCCCCAGAAGAGGGAGGACACCAGCTGCTTGCGCTCCATCAGCCCGCGCAGCGGACCTCCGGGGCCCAGCAGGTGCGCCTGCCCGATGAACTCGTCGGGCGTGCGCGGCCGCATCCGCTCGGCGAGCGGCGCGAAGCGGTTCACATCCACGGAGGCGGAGAACAGGTCGGGGCCGGCGCTCATCGCACCGCAAGCTCCCCTCTCCGAAGCGCGCGGTCAACCCTCACCCATGGTGCGGAGCGCATTCCACAGCCGTCGGAAAGCGGACACGCCGCGCGCGCCCGTCCATCCGCGCGGAAATCACACCGTGGCGTTGGCTCGCGAGCGACCAGGACCGAGCAACTCCCACCCGGGCCCCCTCGACGGCGTGTCACGGCCGCGTCGTAGTATCGCCGTCCCCAAAAAGGAGGGAGCGCGATGTCTTTCATGCTGCTGATGATGGAGGCACCCGGGAAGCGACAGGAGCGGCCGCTCGAGGAGGGCCAGAAGGCCTACGCACGGATGATGGCCTTCCAGAAGACGCTCCAGGACAAGGGCGTGCTCGTCGCCGGAGAGGCCCTCAAGCCGGACGACAACGCCATCCGCATCGAGAGCATCAATGGGCGGCGGACCGTGAGCGATGGCCCCTTCACCGAGTCGAAGGAGATCATCGGCGGCTTCTTCCTGCTCAACTGCAAGAGCCGCGACGAGGCGCTCGAATATGCCCACATGTGTCCCATGAGCGACTGGGGCATCGTCGAGCTGCGCGAGATCGCGAACAGCTGTTTCGAGTAGCCCCCCGCGTCACCGGCGAGAGGGAGCACGCTCCCACGCCCCACACCCACGGGAGCGCCCGTCACCCCGCTCCCCTGGGTTGTCCCCCGCTGTCACCCCGCCCAGCTTTGAGCCCATGAGCTCTCTCACCGTGGCGGAAGCGCTCGTTCGTGTGCTCATCGAGGCGGGGGCCGAGCGCATCTACGGCGTCGTGGGCGACAGCCTCAACCCCATCACCGACGCCGTGCGGCGCAGCGACGGAAAGCTGCGGTGGGTCCACGTGCGCCACGAGGAGGCGGGGGCCTTCGCCGCGTCCGCCGAGGCGCAGCTGAGCGGCAAGCTGGCGGTGTGCGCGGGCAGCTGCGGCCCGGGCCACCTGCACCTCATCAATGGCCTCTACGACGCGCACCGCAGCTACGCGCCCGTGCTCGCGCTCGTCTCGCACATCCCCAGCGAGCAGATCGGCACGTCCTACTTCCAGGAGACGCACCCGGAGCTGCTCTTCCGCGAGTGCAGCCACTTCTGCGAGATGGTGGCCAACCCCAAGCAGGCCCCGCGCCTGTTCCGGCTCGCCGCGCAGACGGCGCTCGCGAAGGGCGGCGTGTCCGCGGTGGTGGTGCCCGGGGACGTGGCCGCGCTCGAGGCCGGCGAGGACGTGCCCTCCACCTTCGCCACCGAGCGCCCCGTGGTGCGCCCGGCCGACGCGGAGCTGGACCGGCTCGCCGAGCTGCTCAACTCCGCCTCGCGCGTGACGGTGTTCTGCGGCAGCGGCTGCCGGGGCGCCCACGCGGAGGTGCTCGCGCTGGCGAAGCGGCTCCAGTCGCCCGTGGGCCACGCGTACCGGGGCAAGGAGTGGGTGGCCTACGACAACCCCTACGACGTGGGCATGACGGGCCTGCTCGGCTTCGGCGCCGCGTACGAGGCCATGCACGCCTGCGACGTCCTGCTGCTGCTGGGCACCGACTTCCCCTACGACGCGTTCATGCCCGTCAAACCCCAGATTGCCCAGGTCGACGTGCGGCCGGAGCACCTGGGGCGCCGCTCGCGGTTGGACCTGGGCGTCTGCGGCGACGTGCGCGAGACGCTGCGCGCGCTGCTGCCCCGCCTGGAGCAGAAGGAGGACCGGCGGCATCTCGAGGGCGCGCTGGAGGAGCTGGCCAAGGCGCGGCGCAAGCTGGACACGCACGTGCGCAACGTCGGCTCGCACCGCCCGCTGCATCCGGAGCTGGTGGCGTCGGTGCTGGACGAGGTGGCCGCCGAGGACGCCGTCTTCACCGTGGACACGGGCATGTGCAACGTGTGGTCGGCGCGCTACCTCCACGCCACGGCCGAGCGGCGCATCATCGGCTCCTTCACCCACGGCTCCATGGCCAACGCGCTGCCCCAGGCCATCGGCGCGCAGCTCCTGTACCCGGGCCGGCAGGTCATCTCCATGTCCGGCGACGGCGGCTTCGCGATGCTGATGGGGGACTTCCTCACGCTGGCGCAGTACGAGCTGCCGGTGAAGGTCGTCATCTTCAACAACAGCTCGCTGGGCATGGTGAAGCTGGAGATGCAGGTGTCGGGCTACCCGGACACGCAGACGGACCTGGTGAACCCCAACTTCGCGAAGCTGGCGGAGGCGGTGGGCGTCATGGGCCAGCGCGTGGAGGCGCCCGAGGACCTCCGGGGCGCCTTCGAGCGCGCGCTCGCCCACCCGGGGCCAGCGCTGGTCGACGTGGTCACGGACCCGCACGCGCTCTCGCTCCCGCCTCGCGTCACCATCAAGCAGGCGGCGGGCTTCGCGCTGGCCATGACGAAGCTCGTCTTCAACGGCGACGGCGGCGAGGTGGTGGACACGGTGCAGGCCCACCTGCGGCACTGACAGGGCCCCCAGTCACTCCAGGGTGGCCAGGAACGGCTGGCCGTTCGCCTCGCACCACTGGCGGTAGGACTCCAGCCGGTCCGCGGGCGTGACGTGCCGCGAGACCTGGCCGTCCGCCGTCAGGTACTCCACGCCGCCGCGCGTGTGGATGAGCAGCACGAGCGGCTCGGGGCCCGTCACCCGCCAGCTGTCGACGTTGCCGGCCGGCTCGTAGACGTAGCCCCCCGGGCCAATCACCTCGCCCGTGTCCAGCAGCTCGCGGGAGCCGGAGAGGTTGAAGGCGTGCGACTCGCCGGTGTGGCGGTGCGGGGGGATGACGGTGCCGGGCTCCAGGCGAAAGAGGTACATCCAGCCCGCGTCGTCCTTGAAGAAGCGCAGCGGCTTGAAGGAGAGGCCCGGGGAGGTCATGGGAATCCAGGGCATGCGCTCGGCGTGGACCGGCTGCGAGGCGTACGAGGACGAAGGCGTGGGGCTCATGCGGTCTCCTTGAGGAAGTGCCGACAGGGTGCCCCGTCCCTGGCCCTCTCACGGTGCCAGGACCGACGAATCTCGTTGGGCCAATCCGTGGTAGGCCTGGGCCATGGACCTGCATGTCGACCTGACGGAGCGAAGGGACCTCGCGGGGCAGGTCTACCGGGGCCTGCGAGCGCGGGTCCTCGACGGACGGCTGCGGGACGGTGAGCAGGTGCCCCCCTCGCGGGAGCTGGCCCGGCGGCTGGGCATCTCCCGCAACACGGTGAGCGTGGCCTACGAGTGGTTGATGGCGGAGGGCCTGCTCGTGAGCCGGGGTCGCGCCGGGAGCTTCATCCAGAACGCACCTCGGGAGCGCGGCGCGCGCGCGAGGGCCTCCCAGGGCGTGGAGTTGCGGCCTCGCGCGGTCTGGCGCGGGCTGCCCGCGCCCCCCGTGCCCGTCCCCGAGACGCCGTACGACTTCCGGGTGGGCTATCCGGATGCGTCGCTGTTCCCCTTCGACGCCTGGCGCCGGCTCATGGCCCGACAGTGGCGCGCCTCCGCGGCGGGCCCCGCGTACGCGGACCCGGCCGGCCATCCGGAGCTGCGCGAGGCGGTGGCCCGCCACGTGGGTGTCTCGCGAGGCGTCACCGCGGACGCGTCCGACGTGCTCATCACCCACGGCGCGCAGCAGGCCCTGGACCTGGTCGGCCGGGTGCTGCTCGAGCCCGGGGATTGCGTCGCCATGGAGGAGCCCGGCTATCCGCCCGCGCGCGCGTTGTTCCAGTCGCTCGGCGCGAGCGTGGTGCCGGTGCCCGTGGACGCGGAGGGGCTCGACGTGAGCCGCCTGCCGGACGACACGCGCGCCGTCTACGTCACCCCGTCCCACCAGTTCCCGCTGGGCATCGTCATGTCCCCGGCGCGTCGCAAGGCGCTGCTCGACTGGGCCCGGCGCCGCGACGCGGTGGTCATCGAGGATGACTACGACAGCGAGTTCCGCTTCGGCGGCCGTCCGCTGGAGACGCTCCACGGCCTGGACCGCTCGGGCCGGGTGCTCTACGTCGGCTCGTTCTCCAAGGTGCTGCTGCCCTCGCTACGGCTGGGCTTCCTCGTCGCGCCGCCCTCGCTCCGGCGGGAGCTGCGGCTGGCCAAGCAGGTGACGGACTGGCACAGCCAGCTCCCCGCGCAGGGGGCGCTCGCGCGCTTCATCGACACGGGCGCGCTGGCAAGGCACCTGCGCAAGACGCGGCGCGAGTACGAGCAGCGACACACCCGACTGGCCGAGGGCCTCGCGCGCCACTTCGCGGACACGCTCGAGCTGCTCCCCTCCGTCGCCGGTCTGCACCTGTGCGCCACCTTCACGCGGGGCGGCGCGCGGCTGGAGAAGGAGCTCACCGCCAGGGCTCACGCGGCGGGCGTCGGCGTGGAGTCGCTCTCGCGCTACTTCATGGGAGCCCCCACCCGCCATGGCTGGGTGCTGGGCTACGGCCGCGTGACGGTGGAGCGCATCGACGAGGGGCTCCGGCGCCTCCGGGCGCGGCTCCACGAAGGACGCTAGCCCGCCTCACTTCCAGACGGTCGGCGGCGGACCTTCGTCGGGTTTGTCCATCTTCACGATGCAGAAGCGATGGCCCGTGGGCGCCTCCATGACCCACCAGCGCTTCACCCAGCCGATGCGCTTCGCTCCCAAGGCCTCCAGGCGCGCGGCCTCGGCGTCCTGGTCATCCGCCTCGATGTCCAGGTGGACACGGGAGGGGTGGGTGACCCGCTGCAGCCCGACGCTCAGCCCCGCGGCAGTGCCCTCGAGGCCCACGTACTCGGAGGTCTCCCCGACTTCGTGCCCCCCCCACCTGGAGCCCCAGCGCCTGGCTCCAGAAGGTGGCGGCGGAGAGCAGCTCCCCCGTCTCGCAATCGATGATGAGTCCCGAGAGACGACTGCGGTGCGCCATGACGCCCTCCGCTCGATGAGGTTCCCGCGCAATCTGACAACGCCCCAGGCACCGGTCTACCCCCGCCGGCTTTCGTCCGGGACGCCGCCGCCTTGATACTCCTTCAATGGTCCCGTGGATTCTCCCCAGCGCGTTGCTCGTCGTGGCTCTCGGCGTCCTGCCGCCCTTCTGGTTCGCGCGGAACAGGCCCGGCTACAGCCACGTGAGGAACACCATCAGCGAGCTGGGTGAGACGGGCGCCCCGGGGGCCGCCCGCGCGGGGTGGCTCGGCTTCGCGCCCGCGGGCCTGGCCGTCCTGGGTTTCTGCGCCCTGCTCCACGCGTACCTCACCGCCCAGGGCGAGGGGGGCACCGGGGCCGTGCTGCTGTCGCTGCTGGGCGTCAGCTACGTGGGCGCCGCCGTGTTCCCTTGTGACGCGGGCGCGCCGTTCTGGGGCACGTGGAAGAACCAGATGCACCACCTGGTGGCGGGCCTGGGCTACTTCGGCGCGGGCGGCGGCCTCATCGAAATGGAGCGCGTGTTCGAGGACGTGCCGGCGCTCACCTCGCTCACCCCGGTGACGGGCGCGCTGGGCAAGCTCGTGCTGCTCGGCATGGTGGGCCTGTCCTTCGACTCCCCGGTGCGAGGGCTCCTCCAGCGCGCGGTGGAGGCGCTCGTGTTCGGATGGATGGTGGCCGTGGGAGTGTGGCTGATGCTCGCCCACTGAGCACGGCCATCGCCCCATGAGGAGGGGCAGGCGGGCGACGGGCGCGGCATCGCCCTCGCCACGCAAGTCCACTGCCGGATTCCACGCGGCCCCAAGGACTGGGTGCCCTGCCCAACCGCTCCGGTCGTCACCAGTTCCCATGGTGCTCGATGGCCGGAGCCACAGGGGGGGGCATGGGGGAAGTCAACGACGAGTCGGTGCAGGTGCCATCGGCGACGCGGTCTTCTCGCCTGCCGGGCTTCCACCAACGCAGCATGGAGGAGCGCTGGCGCGAGCTGGCGCTGCGCGGAGACCTCACGCCCGAGGAGCTGCGCGTGCTGTGCGCGCTGGACGCGCCGCACCTCGACGTCGTCAACCAGATGATCGAGAACGCCGTCGGCGTGTTCGCCCTGCCCCTGGGCCTGGGGCTGAACCTCACCGTCAACGGGCGCGACCACCTGGTGCCCATGGTCGTGGAGGAGCCGTCCGTCATCGCCGCGGTATCCCTCGCCTCGAAGCTGGTGCGCGACGCAGGCGGGTTCCTCGCCGAGGCGAACACCTCGATGATGATTGGCCAGGTGCAGCTGACCGGCTACGGCGACCCGGAGCTCGCTCGCGCCCGGCTGCTCGCGGGGAGGGAGCAGCTGCTCGCGCTCGCCAACAGCTTCCATCCCTCGCTCGTGAAGCGCGGCGGTGGCGCGTGTGACCTGCAGGTCCGCATCCTCCCCGCGCCCGAGGGCCCCCACGCGGAGCCGCTCCTCATCGTCCACCTGCTGGTGGACACCCAGGAGGCCATGGGCGCCAACCTCATCAACACCATGGCGGAGGGCATCGCGCCGCTCGTCGAGCAGCTCACGGGGGGACGGGTGTATCTGCGCATCCTCTCCAACCTCGCCGACCAGCGACTGGCGCGGGCCTCCTGCCGCCTCCCCGTGGCGTCGCTGTCGGGGCTGGGCATGTCCGGCGAGGACATCGCGGAGGGCATCCTCCAGGCGGGTCGCTTCGCCCGGGCCGACCCCTACCGCGCCGCGACGCACAACAAGGGCGTGATGAACGGCATCGACGCGGTGGCCATCGCCACGGGGCAGGACTGGCGCGCCATCGAAGCCGGTGCGCACGCCTATGCATGCCGGGAGGGCCACTACGGGCCCCTGACGAACTGGACGATGGAGGATGGGCACCTGGTGGGCCGCATCGAGCTGCCGCTGGCGCTGGGCCTGGTGGGGGGCCCCATCAAGGTGCACCCCGGCGCGCAGCTGGGGCTGAAGCTGCTGGGCGTGAGCACCGTGCGCGAGCTGGCCATGGTGTTCGCGGCGGTGGGCCTGGCACAGAACCTGGCGGCGGTGCGCGCGCTGGGCTCGGTGGGCATCCAGAAGGGCCACATGGCCATGCACGCCCGGTGCGTCGCGGTGACGGCGGGCGCTCGCGGCGCGGACGTGGAGAAGGTGGTCCGGCTGCTGATGGAGCGCGGCAACATCAAGGTGGAGACGGCGCGCGAAATCCTCGCCTCCCTCCAGGTCCCCTCGCCCCCATGAGCGCGGAGACGACGTCCCCCTCCCTGTTCGCCCGGCTCGCCCTGGGCGTGCATCGGCACCGGCGGGCGGTGCTGGTGGGCGCTGTCGTGTTCCTGCTCGCGGCCATCTGGGTGCTGAGCCGAGGCGGTCACCTCACCACCGGCACCATCGACGGCATCGAGGCCGCGCGCGCCGAGGCCCTGGCCCGGCCCGCCACGGCGGGCTCCACGGACCAGACGCTGGCCGTCATCTTCCACCACGACACCTGGACGGCGAAGCAGCCGCGCTTCACCCAGGCGATGACGGACGTGCTCGAGCGCGTGCGGCGGCTGCCGGAGGTGGAGTCGGTGGTGTCCCCGGTGGGCGCGCCCGAGGCGCTGGGCGCGCGCTTCGTGTCGGCCACGGGGCACGACGTGCTGGCGCTGGTGCGCTTGAAGGGCGGGGAGCGCGAGGCCGTGGCCGCGTTCCCCACCGTGCGCGCGGCCCTGGATGACCCGCGGCTGGAGACGACGCTGACGGGCAAGGTGGCCTTCCTCGCCGCGCTCAACCAACTGCTGGAGCACGACCTGCTGCGCGCGGAGCTCATCTCGTTCCCGCTGGCGCTGCTGGTGCTCCTGTGGGTGTTCCGCACGGTGGTGGCCGCGATGCTGCCGCTGGTGGTGGGCGGGCTCGCGGTGCTCTGCGGCGTGGCGGGGGTGCTGCTGCTCTCGCGCGTCACGAACATGGCGCAGTACACGCTCAACGTGGTGTCGCTCATCGGGCTGGGCGTGGCCATCGACTACTCGCTCTTCATCGTGAGCCGCTTCCGGGGCGAGCTCGCCGAGGGGCTGTCGACGCAGGCCGCGCTGGTGCGCACGCTGGACACGGCCGGGCGCGCGGTGGCGTTCTCGGGCCTGGCCGTCACGGTGGGCCTGGCGGGGCTGCTCTTCTTCCACGGCTCGTACCTGAGCGCCATGGGCCTGGGCGGCGCGCTCGTCGTGGCCTTCGCGGTGCTCTTCGCGCTCACCGTGCTGCCCGCGCTCTTGTCCTGGCTGGGGCCCCGGGTGGACAAGGGGCGGCTGCCCTTCGGGCGCGGCACGGGGCCCGTCGGCGTGTGGCACGCGCTGGCCACCTGGGTGATGAAGCATCCGTGGCTGGTGCTGCTGCCCACGCTCGCGCTGCTGCTCGCCATGGGGTTGCCCTTCCGACGTCTGGAGCTGGCCGCGACGGACATCACCGCGCTGCCTCCTGGCACCGAGGCCCGGCAGGGCGCGCAGACGCTGGCGCGGCTGTTCCCACGCGAGGCCGCCACGCGCGTGCTGGTGGCGGTGGAGTTCCCTTCCGGGGATGCGCTCACGCCCGAGCGAAGCGCCGCCCTCTTCGACGCGAGCCGGCGCATGGCCGCGCTGCCCGGCGTGGTGGGCGTGGAGAGCGCGGTGGACCTGTCGCCCGGCCTGGACAAGGCCACCTATCAGCAGATGGCCGCCGCGCCCCCGGAGCTGCTGCCCGCCGAGGTGCGCGCCGCTCGCGAGGCGTACCGCGCGGGCAGCGTCGCCGTGCTCCAGGTGCTCACGTCCGCGCCGCCCAGCAGCCACCAGGCGCGCGAGCTGGTCCGGGCGCTGCGCCAGGAGCGCACGGTGGGGGACGGGACGCTCCTCGTGGGCGGACAGACGGCCACGGACGTGGACGCGACGGAGTTCCTCAAGGAGAACACGCCGGCCGCGGTGGGCTTCGTGATGGGGATGACGTGCATCGTGCTCTACGTGCTGCTGCGCTCCGTGGTGCTGCCGCTCAAGGCGCTGCTGATGAACCTGCTGTCGCTGGCGGGCTCGTTCGGCGCGCTGGTGTGGATATTCCAGGAGGGGCACCTGCACCGGCTCCTGCGCTTCGAGCCCGGGCCCATCGAGCCGTCGCTGCCCATCCTGTTGTTCTGCGCCTTGTTCGGGCTGTCCATGGACTACGAGGTGCTGCTGCTCAGCCGCATCCGCGAGGAGTGGCTGCGCACGGGTGACAACACCCACGCGGTGGCCGAGGGCCTGGAGCGCACCGGTGGGCTCATCACCAGCGCGGCGGCCATCATGGTGGCCGTCTTCGCGGCGTTCGCGCTGGCCTCGGTGGTGGTGGTGAAGGCGATGGGGTTGGGCATGGCCATCGCCGTGGCGCTGGATGCCACGCTGGTCCGGGTGCTCATCGTCCCCGCGATGATGCGGCTGATGGGGGACTGGAACTGGTGGGCGCCCGGAGCGAGGGGACGGGGGGAGAGGCGATGAGCGCACGGGACATCGCGTGGGTGGCGGCGGGAGCGGCGGCGCTGGGCGTGCTGGCCCACGGACACCGGGGACTGATGGCGGGCGTGCGACGGCGCCGCGCGCCCCCCACCGCCCCCTTCGAGCCACCGTCGGTGACGCTCATCCGTCCCATCCGGGGACTGGATGTGGAGGCGCGCGAGAACGTCCGCGCGTTGCTCGCCCTGGACTACCCGGGCGAGTGGGAGGTGCTCCTCGTCTTCGACAGCGCCGAGGACCCCGCCTTCGCCATCACCCAGGACGAGCTGGGTCGTCATCCGACGCGCGCGAAGCGGGTGGAGCTGCTCGTGGCGGGAGAGCCGCCGCCGGGGATGACGGGGAAGCTCAACGCCATGCAGCTGGGCGTGTCACGCGCCCGGGGCACGCTCTTGGCCTTCAGCGACTCCGACACGCGGCCCGAGCCGGGCGTGCTCACGGCGCTGGTGGGCGCGCTGCTGGAGGACGCGCGGACGGGCGCCACGTTCGCGCCCGTGTACGCGGCGGCCAGGGCACCCCTCGCGGGGGACGTGGGCTACGGGCTGCTGGTGAATGCCTGGTACGGCGCGTCCGTGGCGCGCGCGGCGGAGCCCGACGGCGCCCTGCCCTTCATCATGGGCCAGCTGATGGTGTTCCGTCGGGAGGCGCTCCAGGACATCGGCGGCGTGGGCTCGGCCGCCGGCCAGTTCGTGGATGACATGTACCTGGGGCGCAGGCTCCACGAGGCGGGGTGGAAGAACCGCGTCATCCACGCGCCCCTGCGCATCGTCACGGGGAACCTGGAGCTGAAGGCCTTCCTGCGCATCTTCCGGCGCTGGGTGCTCTTCTCGGAGGCGGGGCTCCCCTGGAGCTTCGCGCGCCCCAACTGGGTGCGCGGGGTGATGGGTTGGCTTTCGTGGGGGGGCCTGGCGGCGGCCGTCAGTCGTCGGGCCTGGGGACACGCGGCCGCGGCGGCGCTGCCCATCGGCTTCTCCGTGTGGAGCCAGCTGCGGCTGCAGCGGGCCTGCCATGGGCCGCGCGTCTCCCCCCGACACTACTGGGTGCCGGCGGTGCTGCCGCTGCTGGGCGCGGGCGTGGCGCTGTCCGCGAGGGTGTCACGCGACGTGGACTGGCGCGGCCGGAGCTACCGGCTGGACGCGCGAGCGGCCCTGGGTGGCGCGCTGCCCGCGCGGACGAGCCCCTAGGCGGAACGGCGGACGCGGCGATGCCACCAACTTCCCACCTGCTCCAGCGTACTCGCCACGGCGCCCCGCAGCGGTGGCCCGGCGGAGCGAAGCAGCGGCACGGCCGCGCGGGCACGGACGTCCCGCCGCCGCCCCGGCCGCAACGTCACCAGCGCGTGGCCGACGACGCAGAGGTATTCGCGCGCGAGCACCCGCATGCGCGACTCCTCGGACGAGAGCAGGGACATGGAGACGCGGGCACCTCGCGGGCTGTGCTCCCAGTAGCGCAGGAGCCCTCGCCGCAGGGCCCTCATGCCCGCGTCCTGCCCCGCGCAGGCGTCGTAGAGCGACGCGGCGAGCTGGACGCGGGTGCGCTGCGCGGGCCGCCGCTCGCAGGCATAGCGCTCCAGGGCCCGGGGGATGTCCTCGGGGTGGTGGCGCAGCGCCCGCTGGAGCGCTCGCGCGTCATCGAAGCACGAGGCCATGCCGCTCCCGGTGAGCGGGTGGCAGCAGGACGCGGCGTCGCCCACGAGCACGGCGCTCCCCTTCCACACCGTCCGCGACAACCGGTCGTCGTTGGAGGCCATGCGGGGTGTCGCGCTCGCGTCCAGCGCCCGTCGGACCTCCGCGCTCAGCGCGGATGGCAACGTGGCCAGCCATTCCGGGCGCTCCCGCAGGGTCTGGGCGGTGCTGCCCAGGGGGAGGTCCACCATCACCCGCGCCACGTCCGGCTGGATGGCATAGGCCAGCGCGTACAGCGGCCCTCCGACGAACTGATGTCCATGGTCGGGACGCGGCAGGCAGGCGCTGTCCACGGTGAGCCCCAGCATGGTGGAGATGCGCGTGAAGCGCTCGGAGATGCCCAGCATCCGCCGCACGGGCGACGCGCGCCCGTCCGCGGCCACCAGCATCCGGGCGCCCACCGCGTGCTCGACGCCTTCGTGGAGGAAGCGCAGCCGGACACCGCGCGCGTCGTTGTGCGCCACCGACGTCACGCGGGAGCGGGCCTGGACGGTGACGCCCGGCCGCCGGGCCACGGCCCGCAGCAGCGGCTCGGTGAGCTCGGCGTGCTCGAGCGACATGCCCGTGGCGCCCCGCGCATAGGGCAGGACGACGGTGCGGGCGGGCGCGGCGAAGAAGACGGCGAAGCCTCGCACGGGGCGCGACGTCCAGCCTTCGACGACGTCACCGAAGCCCAGCTCCCGCAGCGCGCTCACGGCGGTGGGGTGCAAGAGCTCCCCCGACAGTTGTCGGTGCCGGTCCACGCCCGCGTCCACCAGCAGGACGGACCGCCCCAGTTCGGCGAGCGCCGCCGCCGCCGCGCACCCCGCGGGGCCGCCGCCCACCACCACCACATCGAAGTCCCA
Organism: Myxococcus sp. XM-1-1-1; assembly: GCF_020037095.1. Taxonomy (NCBI): domain Bacteria; kingdom Pseudomonadati; phylum Myxococcota; class Myxococcia; order Myxococcales; family Myxococcaceae; genus Myxococcus; species Myxococcus sp. XM-1-1-1. The sequence goes on along the minus strand of NZ_JAIQDH010000030.1, from coordinate 70,921 downwards.
AGGGCCTCCCATGACGCAACAACTGCGCATGGCCCCGGCCCGACGCAGAGGAGCAACCATGGTCGCCCATGAAGAGTCGTTCTGCCGAGCGGTGCTGCCCCGGGTCTCCCGGACGTTCGCGCTGAACATCCCCTTGCTACCTCCTCCCCTGGACCTCGTCGTCACAGTGGCCTACCTGCTCACCCGCATCGCGGACACGGTGGAGGATGAAATCCAACGGCCCCGGCAGGAGGAGCTGTTCGCAGCGCTGGAGGACCTGGTGCGACTGGAGCCGGGCTGGGAGGCTCGCGCCCAGGCCTTCGCCCGCCTGGCGGGAGACGAGTTCCTGCCCGACGCGCCCGAAGCGGAGGTGGAGCTCATCGCGGGGACCTTCTCCGTGCTGAAGACCCTGGCCTCGCTCCCTCCCTGGGCCCAGGCGCCCCTGCGCCGCTGCGTGCGCATCATGACCCACGGGATGAGCCAGGTTCAGCGCAGGCACGGTGGCGGCGAGTCGGTGCTGGGGTTGCCCGACCTCCAGACGACGCTCGCCTACTGCTACTACGTGGCGGGCGTGGTGGGCGAGATGCTGACGGAGCTCTTCATCGCGCACGCCCCCACCCTCGACGAGCGCGCGCGGGCGCAGCTGCGCTCCAGGGCCATCATGTTCGGCGAGGCGCTGCAGCTCACCAACATCCTGAAGGACGTGCGCGAGGACCTGGACCAGGGGCGCTGCTGGCTGCCGCTGGACCGGATGGCGCTGCACGGCCTGGAGCCCGCGACGCTGGCCCGCCCCGAGCTGCGCGCCCAGGCGATGGCGCTGCACTCGGAGCTGGTGGTGATAGCGCGCAGGGCGTTGGACGAGGCGCTCGAGTACACGCTGGCGCTCCCGCAGAGCGAGCCGGGCCTCCGGCTGTTCTGCCTCTATCCCCTGTTCTTCGCGGTGACGACGCTCAACCTCGTGGATGGCAACCCCGCGGTGTTCGACACCACGCCCTTGAAGCTCAGCCGGGAGGTGGTGCTGCGGCTCATGCTGCTCACGCAGGAGCGGGTGGCCTCGGACTCGGCGCTGCGGGCGCTCTTCGCGGAGTGCTCGCGCGTGCCCTCGGAGGTGGAGGCGGCGAGATGACGCGACAGGCGCGCGAGGTGCTGATGCGGACCCAGGAGGCGGATGGCTCCTGGAAGGGTGACTACAGCGGCCCGCTGTTCCTGAGCCCGCTGTACATCATCGGCCTTTACGCGATGGAGCGGGCGCCCGACGCGCCGCTGGCAGACGGGCTGCTCTCCTACTTCCGAGCCCACCAGAACGAGGACGGTGGCTGGGGGCTCTCGCCGGAATCACCGAGCATGGTCTTCACGACGGTGCTCACCTACGTGGCGCAGCGACTGCTCGGCGTCGAAGCCGACGACCCGGACCTCGTGCGCGCGCGGGCCTGGCTCCTGCCTCGCGGCGGACCGCTGGGCAGCGGCTCCTGGGGCAAGGCCATCCTCGCGCTGCTGGGCCTCTACGAATACGAGGGGCTCACCCCCACCCCACCGGAGCTGTGGCTGCTGCCCAAGGCGCTGCCGTTCCACCCCTCCAGGATGTGGTGCCACTGCCGCATGGTGTACCTGCCCATGGGCTGGCTCTATGGACGCAAGGCGCGCGTGCGGCAGACGCCCCTGCTGGCCGAGCTCAAGCGAGAGCTGTATCCCGAACCCTATGAGCACGTGGACTGGAAGGCGGCGCGCCAGCGGGTGGCCGACACCGACGCGTACACCCCGCGCAGTCCCTGGCTGCGCGCCGCGAGCCGCGTGCTCGGGCTCTATGAGCGGCTGCACTCCAAGCGCCTGAGGGCCCGCGCGCTGGAGGAGTCGCTCGAGCAGATTCGCGGTGAGGACGTGGCCACGCACTTCATCTGCATCGCCCCCATCAACAAGGTGCTCGACACCGTGGTCTGGCATCTGGCCCGGCCCGACGGTCCGGAGGTGCGCGCCCATCTGGAGCGTCTGCCGGACTATCTGCAGCGCACCCCCGAGGGCGTGACGCTCAACGGCTACAACTCCTCCCAGCTCTGGGACACCGCGTTCGCCATCCAGGCGCTGGTGGCCTCGGGCGCGGACCACGCCCGCGAGACGCTCGCGCGCGCGAGCCGCTTCGTGGCGTCGCAGCAACTGCTGGAGGACTCGCCCCAGCCCGAGCGCTTCTACCGCCACCCGAGCCGCGGCGCCTGGCCCTTCAGCACGCGCGAGCACGGCTGGCCCATCAGCGACTGCACCGCGGAGGCCGTCAAGGCGTGTCTCCTGCTGGAGCCGCTGGGGCTCAACCGCGTGCCGCGCGAGCGGCTGGCCCAGGCCGTGGAGTTCATCCTCTCCTTGCAGAACCGCGACGGAGGCTGGGCCACCTATGAGCCGACGCGTGCGCCGCGGTGGCTCGAGCGCATCAACGCCTCGGACGTGTTCGCCAACACGATGGTGGACCTGAGCCACGTCGAGTGCACCTCCGCCTGTGTCCAGGCCCTCGTCGCCTGGAGGAAGGTCCAGCCCGAGGCCCCCGTGGAGGAGGCCATCACCCGGGGGCTGGGGTTCCTTCGGCGCACGCAGCGCGAGGACGGGAGCTGGGAGGGCGCGTGGGGCGTGTGCTTCAGCTATGGCACGTGGTTCGGCGTGACGGGACTCGTGGCCGGAGGGGCCTCCCCGGAGGACCCGGCGCTGCGCCGGGCCGTGCGCTTCCTGGAGGAGCACCAGCGGGAGGACGGCTCCTGGAGTGAGGTCCTCCAGAGCTGCCGGGAGCGGCGCTGGGTGGACGGCCCCACCGGACACGCGGTGACGACGTCGTGGGCCCTGCTGGCGCTCTTCGCCTGCGGCGAGGCCGACTCGAGGGCCACGCGCCGGGGCGTCGCGTGGCTGCGCGCGCGTCAGGGCGCCGATGGCCGCTGGCCTCGGGAGCCGCTGGCGGGCGTCTTCAACCGCACCGGCGGCATCCACTACGACACGTACCTGCGCACCTTCCCGCTGTGGGCCCTGTCGCTCGCGGAGCGCACGCAGCGCCGCGCCTTCCCGCCCATCCAGGTGCTCACGCTGCCGCCCCTGGAGACGGGGAGCCTGTCGCCCTAGCTCACAGCGGCTGGGCCTCGATGCCAGCGTCGTTCATCGAGTGGACGACGAAGAGCGTCAGGCCCGGGTTGAGGAACAGGTTGCGGAACTCATCGGACGACAGGGAGTGCACCGCCCAGCGCACGGCCGACGCGGCGTACCCGAGCGCCTGCGGCGAGGGGACGAACCGGAGCGCGTCGGTCGCCGACTCGCGGGTCTGGAACACGGGGATGCCGCCCTTGGGCCCGGTCATCCACAACCCGGCGCGCTCCCCCGCGTCGTTCTGCGCCTCGAGGACATGGTACGCCTGCCCTTCGGGAGGAAGGACGGACTCCACCCGCTTGAGCCGGTCCACGATGGTCTCGGTGGCTTCCTTCTTCGGCGCGTCTCCAGACATGGCGTCTCTTCCTCACTGAAATCATCGAGGCAGGGCTGTCGGCCTCTGCGTCCAGGGACCCTACACCAGCTGGATGACAGCGGAGCGACGCGAGCGGGTGAGGGAGTTCGTCCCCCTCGCGCGTCATCTCCACACCCCCTCCCCCTGGGGGCCTGGAGACTTCTCGATGAGACACCCTCTGTTCCTCTTACCCGTGCTCCTGGCCGTCGGAGCGGCCAGCGCCAACGGCCCGGATGGGCACCTGAGTCAGACAGCCCCCACGGGCAACACCGGCGGAGCCCTGGCCGTGACGGCGACGGGCCAGGCCGTGACCTCCATCCCCCTCCAGGTCCCTCCTGGCATCGGGGCCCTGTCCCCCTCCCTCAGCGTCAACTACAGCAGCCACACCGAGAACGGAGAGCTCGGCGTGGGGTTCTCACTCGCCGCCACCTCGAGCATCAAGCGCTGTGGCCGCATCATGAGCGACGACGCCACGCTCCACCCCATCACCTTCCGGAACGAGGCGAACGAGAGCCCACCCCAGTTCCCGGCGGACTGGCTCTGCCTGGATGGCATGCGGCTCATCGGCTTGAAGAACAGCCTGAAGGTGGGCCGCGTCTACCGCAAGTACAACGACGACGGCAGCCGCGTCCTGGCGAAGGCCTCATCCGACGGGCTGCCCGGCTTCGAGCTGCAGCTGCCGGACGGCAGCAGCCACTTCTACGGCACGGACGACCCGAGCCGCGTCTACAGCTTCGACATGGACCTCACGGGGGCGCCCATCAAGCTGCCATACGAATGGAAGCTGACCCGGGTCCGGGACCCGCACGGCAACGTGATGACGTACCACTATGCCTTCACCGACAACTTCACCGACCCGCTGGGCACGCACTCGCGCCTGGACCACCGGTTGACTGAGATCCGGTACGTCAACAACACCCGCCGCGTCACCTTCCAGTACGAGCGCCTGCCGGAGCACGAGGTCTTCAACGGCTTCTTCTCGATGACCCGCTACCGTCACTCCTTCCGGCTCAAGGGCATCTCGACCTTCGCCCCCTCCGCCATCGCGACCGAGGGCCAGCGCCTGGTGAGACAGTATGTCTTCACCTACGCCAACAACACGTCGACGACGAAGCGCTCCCTGCTCCAGAGCCTCCAGGAGTGCGTCCAGGAGAGCGGCGCCGCGGTGTGCAAGCGCGCCACCGAGTTCACCTGGCAGGCCGGGGGCTTCTCCGGGAACATCCTCCTGGACGACAAGGCGGGCGACTTCGCCTTCGACCAGAAGCTGTTCCCCGTGCACGGCATCCCCGAGCAGGACCACGAGGCCGTCTTCCAGCTGCTCGAGCTCGACGGCAACCAGGACGGGACCACGGACATCCTGGTCGCCCCCTGGTGGGAGGGCGGCAACCAGGCCCAGAACTGGAGCTTCTGGGCCATCCGTCCGTCGCCCCAGGAGTCGAGCATCGTCGACACCGGCATCCCCGTGAGGGCCCCGCAGCCGATTCCGCAGACCCCGGTCGAGGTCTGTGATTACACCAAGAACTGCCGCACCTTCCTGCTGCCCGGAGATGCCCTCTCCAGCACGACCTTCGAGCTGGACGGCGACGACCGCACGGACGTCCTGGTGCCCATGGGTGAGCACGCGGACCTCCCCTTGAAGTGGGGCTTCGGCCAGGGGCTCCAGGTCCTTAAGCAGACCCCGGGACTGCCCCAGGGCTTCGCCACCGCGGGCGCGTACATCCCCTACCCCAACTCCGCTCTGCTGGTCGCCCCGGGCGACTTCAACGGCGACGGGCTCTCCGACCTGATGGTGTGCGCAGAGAACGAGGACCGCCATGGGTTCTTCGACCCCCAGAACGGCTCCAAGACGCTGCCCCCGGACCTGGAGGGTTCGAGCCTGTATCAGGGCCACTGGGTCTATCTGGAGAACAGGAGCTACCTCAATCCCTACACCTTCACGCCGCTGACGCTGACGGAGCACCCCTGCTCCGCCCTGGACAAGATCCACGTCATGGATTTCGACGGCGACGGCACGGACAACCTGCTGACCATCCGCGGCTATGACCGCAGCGGCGCCCACCAGGTCTCCCCGCCGGGCGACTGGCCTCCCCTGTGGGAGAACGGCTCCTGGTTCAGCCCGGCGCAGTTGCGAGGCAGGACCTACCAGGCCCTCATCTTCCACACGGGCCTCGGCGGGCACGCCCAGGAGTCGGACTTCTACACGCGCAACACGGGCCTGCCGTTCGACTACTACCAGCGCCTGCACGCGGGCAACGGCGGCAACCGCGCCTGCCTGGACCAGTACGGCGCGCTGTGCCGGGGCAATGGCTTCGGCGCCGACAAGGTCGGTGACGTCAACGGCGACGGGTTCCCGGACGTGGTCCGCTTCGAGTCCGAGGCCACGCTCGAGTCCAACGGGCTGAGCCCCTTCGTGACGCCGGGGAGCGACACGCTGCTGCCGGACGTGGGCGCGGCGTGGGCGGGGCGCATCGAGGTGTGGCTCAACATCGGCGGCTTCTTCGTGCGCAGCCATGACTGGATGCAGACGCTCGGCGCCACCTCGTTCCATGCGCAGTTCCTGTCCGCGCACCTCGTCGACTGGGACCGCGACGGCAGCGACGAGCTCTTGATTCGCAACGGCGTCCCGACGGACAGCAACGCCCAGCCCATGATCATCGAGTATCCACGCCAGGGCGGAGGCACGCTCGAGTGGAGCATGACGACGCTGCCGCCCTTGCCCTGGTCGATGGACGAGCGCGGCCTGTCGCTCGGTGACTACAACGCCGACGGCCTGCTCGACGTGCTGGTGCGCACCCGCAACCCCGACAACGACGGCGACCCGCTCAACGACCCCTGGCTGCTCGACTTCCACGTCCGCCAGGGCGACGTGCCCGACCTGATGCAGCGCCTCACCAACGGCAACGGCGCGAGCTGGATGGCGCTCTACAAGCCCATGTCCGACCGGGACGTCTACCGCGAGGCCTTCGTCGCGTTCCCCGGACTGGAGGATGCCGTGGACAGCCGACGGGTCTTCGACACCCGTCCCCTGGTCTCGAGCCTGCTCTCCCCCACGGGCATCTCTCCGACGGTCGGCTCGCGCAAGACCGATTACTTCTACAAGAACGCGCAGCAGCTGCTCCAGGGACACCAGTTCCTGGGCTTCGAGCACCGCAACATCAAGAACGACGCGGCCACGGGCCCGGACGCGCCGCCCCTGGACTTCCTGGACCTGCGCCTCGAGACGTATTCGACGCGCAGCGCGAACATCAACCACAACGGCCGCGTCGCGCCCCATGCCGGCAAGCTGCTCCAATCCCTCTCCCTGCGCAAACTGAAAGACAGCCAGGACGGCGCGCTCGCGGTCCTCACCGAGAACCGCTACACGTTCGTCCCCCGAGCGGACTTCCATGGGGACCCGGACTGGCAGGTCGGCCCCGAATGGTTCGGCCCCTGCGGCTACCTGGTCAACCAGGGCATGTGCTCGTCCTACTTCTTCTCCTCCCTGACGCGCTCCACGGAGGTGCGGGCCTTCGAGCAGTTCAACTCCTGGCTCTGGACGTATGGCGGGCTGGAGTGGACGGCGCTGACGCCCGCGCAGTTCGCGGACATGGCCCACGCGGATGCCCTGCAAGGCATCCTCCCGCTGAAGCACACCCGGCGGGGCTACTCCACGTTCCCCGACGCCCAGGACCCTAACATCCATCACGACTATGACGAGATGGGCTTCCCGACGCGCTTCTACTCGGAGGACGTGAGCTCCGGGGCGCGCTACGAGACCGACTTGAAGTACGACCACCGGCTCGGCGTCTGGCAGCTGGGCCTCGTGCTCGAGGAGAAGGTCACCCATCGGCTCCCCGGCGCCCTGCCAGAGGCCAGGACGCGCACGGTCCAGACCACGTACACCGCCACGGGCGAGCCCGACGTCGTCACGGTGGAGCCCACCCAGGCCGAGTACCGCTACACCACGCGCCATGGGTACGACACGTTCGGCAACGAGACGGCCCTCCAGGTGTCGGACGCCGAGGGCAATGACCGCAACCTCACCCTCCAATATGGCCCGGACGGCGTCTTCCCCATCTCCTTCACGAACGGGCTGGGGCACACCGCCACGCGCCGCTGGGAGCCGGGCATGGGGCTGGTCCTCTCCTCCACCTCACCCGATGGCGTGAAGTCCATCAGCGACTTCGACGGCTTCGGACGTCCGACGTTCAGCCAGGTCTGGAGCCAGAACACGGCGATGACGCCGGGCACGTCCATCACCTATGAGCCCCTGCCCTTCATGCCCCCCAGGGTCATCGTCGAGGCCCCCGGCCTGGGCATTTCGGAGACCACGTTCGACACGCTGGGCCGTCCGGTCCAGTCCGTCAGCAAGGGCTTCAAGGGCGGATACGAGGTCTTCAACTATGCCCAGTACGACGACCGCGGCCGCCTGGTGCGCGTCTCCCAGCCGGTGAAGACGGGCGAGTCCACCTTGTGGACCCACCTGACGTATGACGTCCGCAACCGCCTCATCGAGCGCTCCACGCCCGGCGACATCGAGGGCGTCATCACGACGCGCTGGATTCACGAGGGCCTGAAGACGACGCAGGTCGACCCCGACGGCAACCAGACGTGGCTGTTGTCCGACACGCGCGGCAACGTCGTGCGCTCGGCGGATGGCCACAGGCCAGACGCCCCGGGCACGGCGACGCAGATGTGCTACCGCTACGGCCACTTCGAGGGCCTGAACCGGCTGGAGCCCTGCACACCGACGCCCCTGCGCGCCCCGACCCAGTTCGTGCTGGACCTCTACAACCGGCGGCTGGCGATGAACGAGAAGCAGACGGGGTTGCAGACCTTCGACTACGACCCGCTCGGACAGCTGCGCAGCTCCATCGACGCGCAGGGCCAGACGCTGCAGTACGAGTACGACGCTCTGGGTCGCCCCATCGCCATCGTGGACTCGGGGGGCGGGAGCACGACGTGGGCCTACGACGTGAGCCGCCCGGGCTTCCTGCACCAGTCCGTCTCCCGCGACGGACACGCGAAGACCCACGTGTACGACGTGTTCGGCAGGCCGAGCGCCACGGATTGGACCCTCAACGGCGAGGTCTTCCGGATGCAGACGTTCTACGACGCGTTCGGCAGGCCCCAGAGCCTGAGATACCCGACGGGCCTCACGGTGGGAATGCAGTACGACGACTTCGGCAACCTGCTGCGCCTCACGGGCTTCGACAACGCCAGCGTGGGCTTCCCCCTGTGGGAGCAGCTCCGGGCGGACCCCTACGGCGGCGTCCATGAGGCGCTCTTCGGCAACGGCATCGTCACCACGCGCACGTTCGATACGCACACGGGGAGGCTCGAGTCGATCCGCTCCGTCCTCCAACCCCAGGGCGCCGCCACCACGGTGCAGGACCTGCGGCTGGAGTGGACGAAGGCCCTGGACCTGCGCAAGCGGCTGGACGCCATCAACAACCAGAGCGAGTCCTTCCGGTACGACGCGAAGCACCAGCTCCTCGGCACCCAGGCCAAGAAGGGCGCCGTCACCCAGGACGCGACCTTCGTCTATGACGCCTTCGGCAACCTGCTGGACCGCCCGGACGTCGGCACCTACACCTATCAGGACGAGCGCCTGCAGACCGCCGGGACCACCGCGTTCTGGTACAACGACAACGGCGCGCTGATTGCCCGTTCGGTCAATGGCATCAACACGGCCCTGACGCATGACCCCCACGGCCGCGTCACGTCCATCTTCAGCCTGCCCACCTACGAGCTGAAGTTCGGCTACGACGCGGATGGCGAGCGGGTGCGCCGCTTCGACGCCCAGAGCGGGCTGGAGACACTCACTCTCGGCGGGTGGTACCGGCGCGAGCGGAACGTGAACACGCCGCTGACGCCGGCGCGGCACACGCACCTGGTCAAGGTCGGCGCCGAGACCATCGCGGAGCTGACGCGCACCTACAACGGCCAGGGCGGCGTCGTCACCTCGACCCAGCACTTCCTGCTGCCGGACGAGCTGGGGTCGACAGCGGTCGTGACGGACCACACGGGCGCCGTGGTGGAGCGGCGCAGCTACACCGCCTGGGGCCAGCCCAGGGACCCGCTCGACTGGACGCAGTCCACGCTGTTCAGCACCGCCTCCCTGGTCACCCAGGGCTTCACGGGCCATGAGGGCCGCGACGACGGCGGCTTCACGTTCATGCGAGGGCGGATGTACGACGCGTCGGTGGGGCGCTTCATCAGCCCCGACCCCATCGTCCAGGCGCCCTTCATGCTCGCGGACCTCAACCGCTACAGCTACGCCTGGAACAACCCGGTGAGCGTGACCGACCCCACGGGCCTGTGCGAGAAGGGCGGCGGTGACTGGAGCGGACCGGGCGTCTCCGGAGGCGCTGGGATTGCCGTCCCTTTCTCCATCCCCTGGGGGTGCGGCGCGGGCACCGGGAGCAGCGACCCCCTCATCCCCGAGCACGGCGGCGACGGCGGGCCCGGCTCGGGCGGCGGGGGTGGCGGCAACGGCTCCCCCTCGCTCACGCCGGGCAACCCCGAGCACGAGTACGCCGGGTCGAGCCCGAACGTCGATTCGGTCCCCGTGCCCTCCGGAGAGGCGGCGGCGGGGCCGGTGCAGGTCCAGCGCGACACGTCGTCGTCCAAGCGCCAGCGGAAGGCCTCCGCGGCGCTGGCGCTGGCCCGGCGGGCATATGACCTGACCCGGAGCGTGTATGACCAATCCATCGCACAGGCGCGGCTGGAGCAATCCATGCGGGGGCTCACGCTCGACGTCGAGCGGTTCGACGAGCGCGTGCTCGAGCTCCAGGGCGCGGCCCATCAGCTCAGCGCCAGGGAGGAGAAAGCGAGGGAGGAGCGCGCCATCCGGCAGAAGGAGCGGGCCCGGGAGCGCCGACGGTTCAATCGCAAATTCGCGCACGGAACGCGCTGGCTGGGCCTGGGCCTGGGCCTCGCCAGCGTGGGCTCCGGAGGAGGGCTCCTGGCGCTCGGCTTCGGGCTCTCCAGCGTGGGGGTCGGCGTCGGGACGCAGATCATCACCGAGGATTCCAGTCCCCTCAGCACGGCGTCGAACCTCGCCGGTGGGGCTGGGACCCTCGCCGACGGGGTCGCCGATGCCATGGGTCGCCTCTCCCGATTCGGAGTGATGCTCGGGAGGTTCGGCGCCCGCATGACCATCTATGGCTACGTCCAGTTCGCGTCCGACGAGACCATGGAGTGGCTCACCCCCGAGGAGTGAGCCGGACTGGCCACCCGCCCCGTCGGCGCCCGCTCAGATGTTGATGCGGGAGCTGACGGTGCGGATGTCCAGGCCCAGCGCGGCGAAGTCGGCGGCGTGCGCGCGCAACAGCTCCACGAAGCGCGGATGCACGTCCGCCTCCTCGTTCGACAGCAGGTAGCCGTAGCTCGTCTTGGACAGCATCCACGAAATCCACAGCATCTCCGTGGCCTCCTCGGGAGGCGGCGCCACGTCGTGGTCCGCCTCCGTCGACAGCGCGCCGTCCCTGCCCCAGCGCAGGCCCAGGCACGCGTAGAGCACCTCGCCCGCGTCGTCCCACTGGAGGTTGTTGGCCCACGCGTGGCGGAAGGTCGCGAAGAAGATGACGTAGCGGCACAGTTGCTGGAGCGCCTCCAGCTCGCCGGACTGGGGCGTGTCCGTGAGCGTCACCGGGCTGACGGCCTTCGCCACGGGCTCGGCGGCCTTCGCGTCCAGGTCCATGCGCTCGGAGCGCACGAACCACGGCGCGCTCTTGCCCGGCACCGTCGCGCGCAGGTAGCGGCACACGAAGGCGGGGGCCGAGTGCGCCACCAGGTCGTCGGAGAAGCGCCGCACCTCGAGCCACTCGGCCGCGAGCGCCTGGGCATGCTCCGCGAAGAAGGCGCTCACGTGCTCGCCCAGCAAGCGCCAGAACAGGTTCGCCGCGCGGGCGTAGCGGTGCGACTCGCAGATGGGCGGCGCGGGCGCGAAGCCCCTCCAGTCGTAGCTGCCCATCAGGTGAAGGAGCCGAGTCTCCACGCTCCGCTCGGTGAGCGCGCTGGCGCGGGTGATGTAGCCCCGGGGTCCCACGAGGAAGCCATTGGCGGAGTGGTTGATGAGCACCACCTCCCGCAGGTGCGGCATCAAGAGCCAGCGCAGCGGGCTGCGCCGCAGGTTGCGATGCGCGGCGATGGCGTACTGCTCCACGTTGAAGTGGCACTGGCCCAGGTGGTTGCCCAGCTCCGTCTCCAGCGTCGCGCTCACCCGCGCCATCCGCTTCGCGGCCTCCCAGCCCGGGCCATCCGCGGGCGTGTAGCTCCGCCGCGTCACCGGCGCGCCCGCCTGCTTCACGCCCGGCTCACGCATGCCCAGGATGATGCGCGTGGGCAGAAGCCGCCCCTCCTCCAATCGCAGACGCACGTCCACGTCGGGGAGGCAGTGCTCGCCATCCTGCTCGTACGCGTTCCATGGGAAGTACAGCCGGAAGGCCGCCTTGTCCCCCGGCGCCTCCGGGTCTCCATCCATGAGCGTGGAGAACATGCCGTTGAGCAATCGCTCACCGAAAAACGCATCCGTGCGCGTGGACCCCGGTGACTCGCGCTCCATCCGCACCGTCATCGCCTCCGGGTAGTCCGCCTGGATTTTGTCCAGCCCCGGCGCCTGTCCCAGCTTCCCCTGGAGCAGGTGGCGTCGCTTGACGAGCTCGATGGGCGCCACCGCCTTGAGCATCGCCAGCGCGCGGCCCGGCGCGTACGCCGTGGGCGGCGTGCCCTCCTCCGTGACGAGCAGCCGCGCCAGCGGCGTGGAGGTGTCGTATTCCCAGTACGGCAGCTTCAGCGTGCCGAAGTCGTGGTGGAGCCCACCATGGTCATCCGGCCCTTTCTCCGAGCCGATGCGCCGCCACGTCTCCACCACCTGCCCATCCGGACGGAAGCTGTGCTGGGGCTCGAAGAAACGCACCTCCAGGTCCGGCAGGTCCCCTTCGCCCGCGTCGGCCGGGTCATAACGCACACGGAAATACCCCTCCGGGTCCGTGAAGCCCTCGCCCAGGAAGTCATCCGGCGAGCCGAAGTCCCGATCCCACAGCTCCACCTTGATGTGGTGCAGGGCCTTGGGACCGCCGGGCCCCTCCTGCTCGAACACCAGACGCCCCACGGCGACCGCCGGGAGCGCGGCCTCATCCCGCGCGGGATGGCTCGCGCGCACGCGCGGGCCCAGCTCCCGGCTGATGGCCAGACGCTCCTCGAGCGCCAGCCCCGCGTACCACCGGGACAGCTCCTGGGCGTCGAGCACTTCGTTGCGTGGGCTCTCGCGTCCCTTGAATCCGAGAGAACCCATCCATCGGCGCAGCACCGCGAACATCATCCCCATCCCCATGTCACGGGCCCACGAGGCCACGTGTCTGTCATCAGCCCGACCTCTCCGGGAGTCGCTCGCACGCCCACTCGCCACACGCCCAGGACCATCCGTGCGCTGCGCGACGCCGGTTTCGTTCTCCAGGGAGGGTACCACTGCTTGAGCTCCTGCTTTACGCGTCCTACGGTCCTACCCGTTCCATAGGGGAGTTCATGACTGTCGAGTACAAGCTCAGGATTCGGACGAGCACGAAGCTCGGCGCGGGAACCGATGCGAACATCTCCGTCGTCCTGGTGGGCACGCGAGGTGAGAGTGGCCCGCACGTGCTGGACAAGCCCTTCCACAACGACTTCGAGGCGGGCGCGGAGGATGTCTATTCCGTGCAGGCCCCGGACGACGTGGGGGAGCTCGTGCTGCTGCGCTTCGGCAACACCGGAGGCATCGCGGCGGACTGGCTCTTGGACCACGCGTGGGTGACGGCCGGGGAGCGGCAGTGGAGCTTCCCCTTCTTCCGCTGGGTGCGGGGTGGGGCCACGGTGGACGTGCTGGAGGGCACCGCGAAGCTCGCGCGCCATGCGGGCTGTGAGCGGGAGACCGCTGCGAGGCGGGAGCTGCTGGAGGCGCGCAGGCGCATGTACCCGTGGCGTCCGGCGGAGGCGACCGAGGGGCTTCCGGGCGCGCTGGACCTCAGCGAGTCACGGCCCCTGCCGAAGGACGAGCTGTACCGGGGGCTGACGGAGGGCAGCTACGAGGTGGTCATCGCCAGGACGCTGGCCGCCATCAAGCTGCACCTGCCCCTGCTGTCCAAGGCCTGGAACGGGCTGGTGGACATCTTCGACTTCTTCAAGGGCCTGGAGGTGCCCCGGCTCGCCCCGCGCTGGCAGGACGACCTGGAGTTCGCGCGTCAGGCCGTGCAGGGCATCAACCCGCTCCACATCACCCTCATCCCCCAGCTGCCCCCGGGCATGCCGCTGACGGACGAGGACGTGAGGGGCATCCTGTCCCCCGACACCACGCTGGCCCGGGCGCTGGATTCCAAGCGCATCTTCCTGCTCGACTTCGACATCCTCGAGGACATCCCGATGTACCGGAAGGTCGACGAGGACGGCGTGGAGGAGCGCCGGTGGGCGCCCGCGGCGCGGTGCCTCTTGTACCTGGATGACCTGCGGCAGCTCAGGCCCCTGGCCATCCAGCTGGGGCGCGACGGCGGGAAGGACCCCGTCTTCACGCCGAACGACGACACGTACGACTGGCTCGCGGCGAAGATCTACCTGCGCTGCAGCGAGGGCAACACGCACCAGATGGTGGCGCACGCCTTGCGCACGCACTTCGTGGCGGAGCCCTTCGTGATGGCGACGATGCGCAACCTCCCGGACCCGCATCCGGTCTACAAGCTCCTGCGCCGGCACTTCCGCTACACGCTCGCCATCAACGAGGGCGCACGAAAGGGGCTGCTCGCCGCGGGCGGGGTGTTCGACGACTTCATCGCCACGGGCGGCCCCGACAAGGGACACCTGCAGCTGGGCAAGAAGGGCTACCAGCGCTGGAAGCTCACGGACAACCGGCCCCGTCAGGACCTCGAGCGCCGGGGTGTGCTGGACCCGGCGGTGCTCCCGTACTACCCCTACCGCGACGACGCGCTGCCCTTGTGGGATGCTCTGGAGGAATACGTCGGTGGGGTCCTCCGGTACTTCTACCCGACCGACGCCGACCTCGAGGGCGACACCGAGATGCAGCACTGGTGGAAGGACCTCACCGAGCACGGGCTGCCGGTGGACAAGCTGCCGTGCCGGGAGCTGTCGCGCGTCGACGACCTGGTCGACATCCTCACCACCGTCGTCTTCACCGTCAGCGTGCAGCACGCGGCGGTGAACTACCTGCAATACGAACACTACGCCTTCGTACCCAACGCGCCCCTGTGCATGCGCAGGGAGCCGCCCCGACAGAAGGGGACGCTGCGCGCCGAGGACATCCCCGAGATGATTCCCTCCAAGTCCCAGACGCTCTGGCAGGTCGCCATCGGCCGGGCGCTGTCCAGCTTCGGCGACGACGAGGAGTACCTGCTCCACGAGGGAGGCTGGCGGGAGGAGTACTTCCAGGAGCCCGAGGTGAAGGCCCTGCGCGAGCGGTTCGAGCAGCGCCTGCGCACCCAGCGCGACGTGGTGGCGGCGCGCAACGTGGGCGCCCAGGTGCCCTACACCGTGCTGAGTCCCGACCGGATTCCCTGCGGCATCACCGTCTGAGCCCTGGAGACGCGCGTGCCCAACCTGCTCTCCCGAGGTCTCTTCAACCTGTTCTTCGGCGGCCGCCGCGCGCCCCTGGCGAGCCTGCCCGGGCCGACGCCGGGCCTGCTGGGCAACCTGGGTGACTTCCTGGGCACCCAGCCCTGGGAGGTCTGCGCCCGCTACGCGCGCGAGTACGGCCCCGTCACCGTGGCGTGGCTGGGGCCGTCCCCCGCGCTCATCCTCAACGACGCGGATGTCATCCACGAGGTGATGGAGACGCGGCGGCTGGAGTTCGAGAAGGGCAACATCGGCGAGCAGATCCGCCACTCCACCACGGACGACACGCCCTTCATCGCCGAGCAGGGTGACGACTGGTCACGCAAGCACGCCATGGACCCGCTGGCGCAGCCCTGGACGCCCGCGTGGCAGGCGGCCCAGGTGGAGCCGCTGCGCCGGGCGCTGCTCGAATCGGTGGAGGCCTGCTTCGCGCACCCGTCCGTCGACCTGACGCCCACGCTGCGCAAGATGACGTTCGACGCGTTCTGCGTGGCGACGGTGGGCGAGAAGCTGCCGGCGTCGTACTACGACGACTTCATGCTGCTGGCGGCGGGCGCGGACGCGCGCATCCAGGCGAAGCTGCCGCTGCGGTTCGTCTCGGCGCCCAAGGGCTTCGAGGCCGCCAAGGAGCGCTTCTACGGCGTGTTCGCCCGGAAGATCCACGAGGCCAGGCAGGCGCGCTCCTCCACCGCCGTGGATTTGATGTCGTGGACCTTGCGGGAGATGCCCCGACTCGACGACCAGGTGCACGCCCACCTGCTCGGCGGGTTCTTCTTCGGGGGTGTGTTCTCCTCGAGCACGACGCTCGTGGGTGCCTTCCATCAACTCAACAAGTACCCCGCCACCCTGGAACGGCTGGCGCTGGAGTCCGACGCGCTGGCCCAAGGCCCCTTGAGCCTGTCGCGGCTGGTGGCCGAGGCCCCGTGGGGCGAGGCCGTGGCGTACGAGGCCCTGCGCATCCTGCCCGCGGTGCGCGTCTTCATGCGCCGCTCGCCGCTGACGCCCTCGCGGCTGGCGGGCGTCACGCTGCCGCCGGGCACCACGCTCATGGTGTCCAACCAGCACCTGCACCGCGACCCGAGCCACTGGGCGAGCCCGGAGACGTTCGACCCGGAGCGCTGGCTCCACGGGGGCGCGGCGAGAGACCCGCTCGGCAGCGGGCACTTCTTCCCCTTCGGCCGGGGCCCCCGGGCCTGCGTGGCCGGGGACTTCGCCATGGTGTACCTGCGCACGGCGCTGGCCACCTTGAGCGCCCGCGCGCGCATCCACGTCGATTCGACGGAGCCCTTCGAGGAGGGTTTCTTCTTCGGCGTGGTGCGTCCCCAGGGCGTCACGGGCAGAATCATCCCGCGAGAGCGGTCCACCCTTCACCCCGCTTCCCTGGAAGCCCCCCTCCCCCCGGCAGTGGAATCCGCATGACCTTGTTCCGACATCCCCGAGACCGCATCCCCGTCCTGTTGTTCACCCTGATGTTCGCCCTGGACCTGACGGTCTTCTTCACGGCGACGAGCTGGTGGTTGCCCATCCTCTGGCTCGGCCTCGGAGTCATCCCCAAAGGGTGGATCAGCGCCTGGAACCACCACCACCAGCACGTGACGATGTTCCGTCACGCGCTGCCCAACCGGCTGTTGGAGATCATGTTCGGTTTCCAGACGGGCGTGACGTCCCACGCGTGGTTCCTGCACCACGTGGTGGGCCACCACCGCAACTACCTGGACCAGACCAAGGACGAGGCCGGGTGGAAGCGCGCCGACGGCACCACCATGGGTGAGGTGGAGTTCTCCGTCCTCAACTGGCTCATGGCGTATCCGCGCGCGTACCGCGTGGGCCTGTCCCATCCGAAGGCGCTGCGCGTGTTCCTGGGCATGGGCGCGCTGCAGGTGGCGCTGCTGGGCGTGCTGTTCTGGCACAACTGGTACAACGCCCTCTTCGTGTTCCTGCTGCCGATGGCGGTGTCGCTCTACGTCACCGTCTGGGCCACCTACTTCCACCACGTGGGGCTGGACGTCACGGAGCACTCGCAGGCCTCGTACAACATCCTCCACAAGGGCTACAACCTGATGACCGGCAACCTGGGCTACCACACCGCGCACCACACCAAGCACGGGCTGCACTGGTCCCAGCTGCCCGAGCTCCACGCGCAGCTGGCCAAGGACATCCCGGCCACGCTCTACCGTCAGCCGGGCATCCCGTTCGTGTGGAGCGGCACCGAGGCGAAGATCGACCCGGCGGAGTCGGAGCTGGGCGCCATCGCGCAGTGACGACGTGCCGGGCCTCGGGCGAGGCCCCGAGGCTCCCCGCCGTGCCCGCTCCCTGCACAGGGGGGCGGGCATCCCGCGCAACCGCCAGCATCGCGACGGCTTGCGGCTGCCGAGCCTGGGGCTTCTGCCTTCTCCGCCGCGCGCCTTGACCGCCCCACCCCATATCCCTGATACCGGCTCCGGCGCTCGTTGAGATTGCGTCGCAGAACCAACTAGTCCGGGATTGCGGATGTTCTTGCCGGTCACCCCTCTCGCGCTGTTGCTCTCGGTGGCCTCGCCGCCTCCGGCCTCGTCTGCCTCATCGGAACAGGCGCCCGCCGGCGCCGAGGCGACTCAGGAAGCACCGCCCACGGACGAGGTCCAGGTCCCCCGCCGCATCGACAGCGTGGTGGTGCCCTATCCCCAGGCGGAGCAGGCGGCGCGGCGCGAGGGGGAGGTGGTGCTGCGGCTGACGCTGGATGAGACCGGCGTCGTCACCGACTCGGAGGTCGTCCGCTCGGCGGGCCCCGCCTTCGACGAGGCCGTGCGCACCGCGAGCCTCTCCTTCCGCTTCGAGCCCGCGCGCGTGCGCGGCGAGCCCGTGGCCTGTCAGATCGAGCTGGTCCACACCTTCCAGCTCGACACGCCGCCACCCGTCGCCACTCCGGAGACGCCGACGGAGGCGCCCACCGCGCCCGCCGAGGCCACGGCCACCGCGCCCGAGGAGAAGAAGCGGGAGACCACCGTGTCCGGACGCTCGGACGCGGAGCGCCAGCGGCAATCCGCCGAGGCGGTGAAGGTCGTGAGCGTGCAGCGCGCGCGGGCCCGCTCGGTGGACATGGGCCAGGTGCTGGCCGCGCAGGAGGGCGTCGAGGTGCGCCGCACGGGCGGGCTGGGCAGCTCCGCCTCCTTCACGCTCAACGGCCTCACCGACGACCAGGTCCGCTTCTTCCTCGATGGCGTGCCGCTGGACCTGTCTGGCTATCCGTTCGGCATCGCCAACGTCCCCGTCAACCTGGTGGACTCCATCCAGCTCTACCGGGGCGTCGTCCCCATCCGCTACGGCGCGGACGCGCTGGGCGGCGCGGTGAACCTCACCTCCACGCCGCTGGAGCCCGGCGCGCACGGCGCGGTGTCACTCCAGGGCGGCGCCTTCGGGACGCTCCGGCTCACGCTGGGCGGCGGCTACAAGCCCGCGCCGACGGGCTTCTACGCCCGCGCGCACTTCTTCGCCGATACGACGAAGAACAACTACGCCATCGACGTCGAGGCCGCGGATGACCGGGGCAACCTCCGCCCCGTCACCGTCAAGCGCTTCCACGACGGCTACGAAGCGCTCGGCGGCGGCGTCGAGGTGGGCTTCACCGAGCTGTCCTGGGCGGACCGCGTCGTCCTGCGCGCCTTCGGCTCCCGCAACGACAAGCAGCTGCAACACAACCTGGTGATGGCCGCGCCGTACGGTGAAGCCACGTACGACGCCGACTCCCTGGGCGCGCAGCTGCTCTACGCGAAGACGCTCTCGCCCACGGTGCGCCTGGACGCGCTGGCCGGCTACGCGTGGCAGGCCACCCGCCTGGTCGACATCGCCGAGTGGAGCTACGACTGGTTCGGCAACCGCGTCTTCCCGCGCGAGCTGCCCGGCGAGATTGGCGGCGGCGCCATCGACCAGACCGTCTGGCAGCAGACCGCCTATGGCCGCGTCAACGTGGGCTGGGACGTGGCGGCGTCACACACGCTGCGGCTCGCGCTCGCGCCCACCGTCACGACGCGCACGGGCGAGGAGCGCCGCCGGGCCAGCCCCAGCGACCCGGACAGCCTGGCGCCCCGGCGCACCCAGCTCACCTTCGTCACCGGGCTCGAGTACCAGGTCGACCTGCTCGACGACGCGCTGGAGGTCATCGTCTTCGGCAAGGACTACCTCTACCAGGGGCGCGCCCGGCAGCCCCTGGCCGTGGGCGGCTGGTTGGACAAGGACAAGGGCCTCCACCACCTGGGCGGCGGCGCGTCGATGCGCCTGCGCCTGGGCACCCCGCTCTACCTCAAGGCGAGCTACGAGCGCGCCACCCGGCTGCCGCGCGCGGACGAGGTCTTCGGCAATGGCGTGCTCGTGCTGGAGAACCTGGACCTGGAGCCCGAGCACAGCCACAACCTCAACCTGAGCGTGTCCACCGTGCCGCTGCGCACGCGCGCGGGCAGCTTCCGGGGCGAGGTCAACGGCTTCGCGCGCTTCGCCGACAACCTCATCCTGCTCACGGGGAGGGACCGCGACTGGAGCTACCAGAACGTGTACGGCGCCCGCATCCTCGGCGTCGAGCTGTCCGCGGGGTGGACGTCACCGGGCGGCCTGTTCAGCGTGGACGCCAACGCCACCGCGCAGGACCCGCGCAACGCGTCCAGCGAGGGGACGTTCGGCGACTTCGACGGCCGGCGCCTGCCGAACAGGCCCTGGCTCTTCGCCAACGCCACGGCCCGCCTGTCGCTGCGCGGACTGGCGCTCGCGGAGGACGAGCTGTCGCCCTTCTGGAGCACGCGCTACGTGCACGGCTTCTTCCGCAACTGGGAGGGCCTGGGGCTGGAGTCCACGAAGGACGACCTGGACGCGCAGTTCGTCCAGGCGGCGGGCGTGGGCTACCGCGTGCGCCGGGGCAAGCTCACCGTGGGGCTCACGGCGGAACTGGAGAACCTCACCGACGCGAAGGTGTTCGACTACTACGGCGTCGAGCGGCCCGGCCGCGCGGGCTGGCTCAAGGGCACGCTCGAGTACTGACGGAAGTCACCCTCGCGCCCGCATGCACCCGGGCGCGAGGAGGAAGCGACGCCTCAGCGCACCTGGAGGAACTGGTAGGCCCAGCCCTGCACCTCGAAGCGCTTCACCGGGGTGCCGCTGACGCCCAGCTCCCACACGGCCGTGCGGGCGTAGTCGGCGGTGGGCAGCAGCAGGAAGGTGCGGCCCTCGAGGGTGAAGGCGTAGTAGCCGCCCGCGATGAAGCCCAGCTCGTCGATGGGCGTCGCGGTGTTGCTCGCCAGGTTCACGCGCCAGAGCTTCCAGTGCAGGCCGCCGGTGATGACCCCGGGCGCCGTCGTCGGGGTGATGTCCACGTTCTCATGGTGGAAGACGGCGACCACGCCCACGTCGTTGCCCAGGTAGCGGAACGCCGCCGTCTGACGGCCGCCCACCAGCGAGGACAGCGAGCGCGTCCACGCGGCGTCGAGCTCCGTTTCGCCCGCCTTGATGCGCACCACGCACGTATCGGGCGCGCCGTCCTTGAGCAGGGGCGCCGCGCTGCTGAACACCCAGTTGCTGAAGTAGAGGTTGCCGGCCTCGTCCTGCGTCGCCACGTCGAGCCCCGGGCAGGGCGCGTCCAGCAGCTTCACCAGGCTGTCGTTCGCCTTCGAGTAGACGGCGATTTGAGACGTGGGCAGGAAGTCGAAGTAGTTGCCGTCGGTCCAGTAGAACGCCTGGAACACGTCGTTGCCGCGCGTGACGCGGGCGCGGTCGAAGCCGGTCTTCACCACCAGGCCCTCGCGCTCGCGCACCAGGCCCGGCGCGTCGGCGGTGCCGGAGATCTGCATCGTCGTGGGGTTCCACACCACGCGGCGCGACTCCTCCAGCGACATGTACGCGCGCGTCGAGTCCACGAACTGGTTCAGGTACAGCGGCGCCGAGGCGGTGAAGCCGTAGTTGGCGAAGCTGATGCGGCCCGCGGCCACCAGCGAGCCGTCATCGCCGACGGTGAAGCGGGAGATCTCCGGCTTCTCGCCGTCGCCCACGAAGAGCTGGCCCTCGACGGCGCCGATGGTGGCGTAGCCGGAGTGTTCGCTGGCCTTGGTGAGGTCCAGGCTGGTGATGTCCAGCGAGTCGAAGAGGCTCACGTACGTCACGGCGCCGTTCGTCTGGGAGACGGTCGTGGCCAGGCTGTAGGCGGGCTTCTCCGTGGGCGTCGGGTCCGGCGGCGTCTTGTCGTCGTCGTCACCGCAGCCCACCAGGGCGGAGGAGAGCAGCAGCGAGGTGGCGGCCGAGGCCGTGGCGAAACGGCGGAACGTACTCATGGGGACAACTCCGTCTTCGGGGGGGAGGGGTGAAGCTCAGGTCGGCACGGGGGCGGGGGCCTCCGGTTCGACCGGTGCGGTGGAAGGAAGGACCGGGGGCCGCTGGAGGCGGCGGATGACGCCCGCGGCGCCCACGAGCACCAGGACCAGGGCGAACAGGCCCAGCTCCGTCGCCAGCAGGTGCGCGGAGCCGGAGGCGAAGGGCAGCCGCCCGGTCCGCGCCGCGTCGAGGAGGGGGACGAGGAACAGCAGCACGCTCGCGCCCCAGAGCAGCCGGCGCGCGTGCCTCGCGGGCGAGGCGTCCAGCCAGGCACTGGCGATGGACAGGGCCCACGTGGCCAGGAAGACGGTGTGCTCCCAGAAGGGCCGCTCGGGCAGGTCCGCGGGCAGCAGCTGGTTGGCCACGAAGACGCCGCCCACCGCGAGCGCGAGCCCCGCGCAGAAGCCCGAGGTGAGCTTCGCGAGCGCGGTGTCGAAGCGGCCCTGCCCCTTCGCGCGCCGGCGCTCCAGCCACAAGAGGTTGCCCGCGAGGATGCCGAACGCGGAGACGAAGGCCAGCAGCGCGTAGAGCACCTTGGCGGGGAAGCGGGCCCAGGTGGCGAAGTGCAGGCCGTACAGGGGGTCCATCACCTGCGAGTACAGGGTCCCACCCCCGGTCTCGCGCGCCCAGAGCAGCTCCCCCGTGCGGGCCACGCGCACGTGGGTGAAGGCGTGGAGCGTGCCCTCGCGCTCACCCGGCAGGTGGACGGTGCCGTTCTCGTCCCCCAGGTGGTCGAAGAAGAAGTGGCTGTGCTCGGACTGGGGGAAGCGCTGCTTCGCCACGGCCAGCGCGTGCGCCAGGTCCGGCGCGCCGGCATCGCGCCCCACGGCGGCGGGCGGCGTGGGCCAGTCCACGATGCGCTCACGCGCCTTCAGGTCGCCGTCCAGCGACGTCTTCACCACGGCGGGTTCGAACCAGTCGTCCAGCCAGAGGACGCCGCCGGTCACCGCGAAGACGAGCAGGAAGGGCGCGGTGATGACGCCAATCACCTTGTGCGCGTCCGACCAGATGACCCGCCGCGCGCCCTTGGGGCGGAACTGGACGAGCTCTCG
This sequence comes from Myxococcus sp. XM-1-1-1, assembly GCF_020037095.1. Classification (NCBI taxonomy): domain Bacteria; kingdom Pseudomonadati; phylum Myxococcota; class Myxococcia; order Myxococcales; family Myxococcaceae; genus Myxococcus; species Myxococcus sp. XM-1-1-1. Next base: position 48,511 of record NZ_JAIQDH010000030.1, on the reverse strand, counting down.
CAGCATGCGGCCCAGTTGGAGCAGCAGCCCGGTGCCGATGAGCAGCACCAGCACCGCGGACGCGATGCCCGTCAGGTGCGCGCCGCCGGGGATGGGCTCCAGGAAGTGCATCGCGTTGAGGAACTCGCCCAGGTCGCTTCGCTCTCCGAGCTGACGCCCGGACACCGGGTCCACCCAGAGCGGCTTGATGGCCCCGTCCGGAGACATGCGCCACAGCCGCAGCCAGGGCTCCTCGGAGGTGGGCAGGGAGATGCCGAACCAGACGGGATGCGCCCGGGTCTCCGCCTCGGCCAGCTGCTGCGCCAGCTCCACGGCCCGCGCCTCCGTCACGGCCACGGGCGCGCGGAACGTGGGCTCCTGCCAGGGCGACAGCTCCTCCGCGAACAGGGCGAACGCGCCCAGGAAGAACGTCACGAACAGCACCAGCGACGACAGCACGCCCGCCCAGGCGTGCGCGTCCCAGAGGATCTCGTAGGCCCGGGGCGACAGCTTCACGTGAGCACCAACACGAGCGACGACAGGGCGCAGACCAGCGCGCAGCCGCCCCATGCGCGCGCGCCGCTCCGGGAGAGCAACGCCAGACACACGCCGGTGGCCACCGCGGGCAGGACGACGAGCAGCGCGAGCAACAACCGGACATCCTCCGCCACGGGCAGCACCGCCGGCAGCGCCAGGCTCGCCAGCACGGCGGCGGCGGGGGCCGCGGTGACGGCGGCGGAGATTCGCGCGGCTCCGTGCTGGTGCGCCATCCTCAGGCGCCTCCCAGCCACAGGCCCGCGAGCCCCAGCGCGCACACCGGCCAGACGAAGCGCGTCGCCCGGGGCCACAGCGGCACCGCCAGCGCCAGCACCGGCGCCACCAGCATGGCCAGCACCACCGCGCACGTCAGCCCCACGCCCCACCCCTGCGCCCTCACCGCGAACGCCACGGACGCCGCCACGCACAGCGCGCCCAGCGCCCTCGCTCGGTGGCGATGGAGTCCGTCCGGAAGCGCGACGCCACGGAGCACGGCGAGGCCCAGCACCATCAGCAGGGTCGATGTCGCCATGTCCTCCTCGGGGGCACGCGGAAACTTGAGAATGATTCGCAGTTGCGAATCGCGCGCAGTTCAACTGCACCCGGGAAGGGATGTCAAGGCGCGTCGGGGAGCCGTCCTGGAGGGTCTCCGTCTATGCCTGGAACACGGGTTTCCGGCGCTGGGATTGGACGCTGGACGCCTGGAATCCAGGGGTCATCCGGAGCAGAGGAGCAGGCTCGGCCGCGCGCATCCGGCCACGCGTCTTGCGCCAACCCGGAGCGTTGCTGGAGCGTCCCCCTGCGAGAAGACGCGTCGCCCCCGGCACAGCCCGTGACGACGAGGACGACGCCGAGGAGCCAGAGGCCAGGACGCATTCCACACCTCCACGCCTTCCAGGGTGGAAGGCACGTGGCGGGAATGCTGTCACTGGCGTCTGACGCGCCTCAGGGCGCGTTGAAGAGGCTCGGGTCGCTCTGGCGGGAGCGGAACAGGTCGACGATGTAGTTCATGCGCTGGTCGAACTTCGACCAGTCATTGGCCGACGAGCCCCTCAGCGAGTTGGGCGTCTTGTCGTACTGGCCCAGCAGCCGGTTGAGGTCGCCGCTCTCAATCGTGCGCAGGTGCTCGGGGAAGGCGCCCTGGTTGCCCGGCGTGATGTCATCCCCCAGGCTGAGCGAGCCATTGGGCAGGCCAATCTTCATCATGTGCTCGGTCGCGAACTGGCGGAACTGGCCGGCCAGCGCGTCCACTACGCTGTCGATGGCCTTGTCCACCAGGCCCGTCGCCTCCGCGCCCTTGTAGGCGAGGTTGCCGGGGAACGGCAGCGCGTTGCCGAACCCATCCACGATGCCCTCGGCGATGGGACGGAAGGTCTCCTTGAGCGGCGCGTTGAGCGCGCGGTCCACCTCGCCCTGGATGAGCGACTGCTCGTGCACGCCCACGCGGTTGTTGGCGGCCAGCATCAGCTCCGCCTTCTTGTTCGGGTCGCTCTCGAACATCGCCTTGGCGTAGTCGGCGAAGGCCGCCTTGAGGTTCTCCTTCCCGGGCGGGAACGCCGCCAGGTACTTCTCCACCTTCGCCGCGTCGTACTTCGTGTCGCCCTTGAAGGTCTCCGTGAAGCGCTGGAACTCCGGGGCGATGTCCTGGAACAGCTTCTTGTTGCCGTCCGCGATGGCGTCACTGACGCGGTTGAGCGCGTCCCGGATGGGGACCTTCAGCCCCTCCACCAGCAGCGGCGCCACGGGGCTGAGCACCGACAGCGCGCCCGCCGTCAGGCCACTGGCCCAGGCGTTGCTGTTCTTGAGCTGGTCCATGAAGACCTTGGGCAGGTCCTCCTGCCGGATGCTCACCCCGGCCTGCTTGGATGCCCAGACACCGAAGGTGGCCCAGTTGGCGTTCTCCTTGCCGAGCAGCCCCGCCATGTCATTGGACAGCTGGAAGTAGCCCTCCGTGATGGCCTGGTTGCGCGCCACCGGGTCCGTCATGTTGGAGATGGCCTCGATGTCCAGCCGGCCGCCCTTGGGCGGCGTCGCGGGGCTCTCCGCCAACGTCCGCTGCGGGTTGAGCTCCAGCCGAGGCTTCGCGCCCGGCGCCTCGAACAGGGACTCGTCCCGCAGCACGCGGTTCGGCGCGGCCGGCTTCGCCTGGGCGGGCGTCTTCTCCGCCGGCGGCGGCTCCGGCGGACGGACGACGGGCTGGCGACGGCGGTTCAGTTCGTTGATGGGGCTCATGTCTGGATTATCGGAGGCCGCGAACCCGGGTTGCCACCGAACCGTCCCTCACGACCCACCGGAAACAATCACTGGCGGAAACCCCTTACGCGGAATCATCCGACAGTGAGCTTCTCCACCGCGCCATGGAGGATTTCCAACTGCCGAGGCACCCGCTCCACCAGCTTCCCCGACACCGGGTCATTCGCGATGCGTCGCAAGGGGAGCTCGGGCATCGGCGGCGGCGTCTGTCCCTTGCGCAGGGACTCCGCCAGCACATCCAGCGTGCCGCTCGCCCTGTGCGCGACCACGTCCAGCACCTCCGAGGAGGCAATCACGCCCTTCTGCTCCCCCAACGCCGTCACCGAGGCGGCCAGCCTGCGCGAGTACGTCAACAGCGCCATCGCGGGCTCCAGCCGGTGCGCGGGGCCCCGGTACTCGGCCATCAGCCGCTCGAACGAGGCCTCCGCGTCGAGCAGCGCCAGGCCCAGATCCCTCCGCGCCGCGCTCACCCGGGGCTCGCGTCCATCGCGGCTCGCCGCCACCTGGCGGAAGTAGTTCCCATCCGCGAGCAGCACCGTCGCCGCCGCGTCCGGGAAGCGCCGCCGCTCCGGGTAGGGCCACAAGAGCCACACCCCCGCCAAGGCCAGCACACACGCCAGCAGCACCCCGAGCGCGCGGTTCTCCGCCACCGTCCAGTCCCCCGCGCTCAGCGTCGCGAGCAGGAGGAAGTCCGGGGTGAGCAGAATCTGGAAGGCGCCGAAGTTGAGGGGCAACAGCGACACGGAGGTGGCCGTCAGCACCCCAATCACCACGATGAGCACCAGCGGCGAGCCCACCTGCGTGGCAATCACCGCCGCGAGCGTCCCGCCCAATAGCGTGCCCGTGACGCGCTGGAGCGCGCGCTCCTCCGTGTTCGCCGAGTAGGGCTGCAGGATGCCGATGGTGGAGAGCACCACCCAGTACGCCTCGCCCAGCCCCAACGCGCGCGTGAGCATCAGCGCCACGGCGGCCACCGTCCCCGCGCGCAGCGCATGGCGCAGCACCACCGAGCGCGAGTGCAGGTTCGCGCGCAAGGGCTGCAGCAGCGGCCGTCGCTCGTCGGAGGGCAGCAGCGACCGGGCGTTCTCCAGCGACACCGGGTCTCCGCGCCGCATGGCCATGGCGGCCCGCTGCGCCGCCACGCAGTGGCCCCGCAGGCGCGCGAGCAACTCCGTCACCGAGACGGGGACCACCCGCAGCCACGAATCGTGTCGACCCAGCTCCTCGCTGTTGGTCGGGAACAGGGGCCAGAAGACGGCCGCCGCCTCCGGGGAGAGCGACACCTTGGCCACCCGCTCCGAGATGTCCGCGGACCAGTCACACACCCGCGCCACCTCCTCGCGCACCGGCCCCAGCCCGCGCTCGGGGCTCGCCACCTCCATCGCCTGCTCCAGGGCGAACAGCACGCCGAGCAGCTGCTCGCTCAGCTCCAACAGCACGAGCAGGTGCTCACCGCGCAGCGTCTCGTCCGCGCGCCCCACCCGCGTGGTCGCCAGCGTCTGGCGCGCCTTCTCGATCTTCGCGCGCAGGGGCAGGTGCCGCGCCGTGGCCACCGCCCACGTGTCCGCCGAGGCGCCCTCACGCGACAGCGTCGCCAGGTCCCTCGCTCCCGCCGCCAGCGACAGGTACACGTCCGCGATGGCCCGGCGCGAGGGGCGGTACGGATGCACCGGCCACAGCACCAGCGACTGGAGCATCGCCCAGCCGCCGCCCAACAGCAGCGCGCCTCCGCGCGTCAGCGCCGCGTCCAGCTCCACCGCGTGCGCCCCCAGCGACGCCACGAAGATGACCGCGAGCTTCTCCCCCACCGAGCCCGCCGTGTCGCCGTAGCACCGCGCGAAGGTCATCACGAAGACGCCCACGAGAATCAGCGTGGCGTCCAGCCACAACCGCCCGCCCGCCAGCGCCGCCACGGTGCCCACCAGCGCGCCGAGCATCGCCACGGCCCCCATCACCCTCGCCCGCCCCTGGTACGCGCCGCCCGGGTTCGCCAGCGTCACCAGCAATCCCGTGAGCCCCGTCCATCCGGCGTCCTTGAGGCCCAGCAACGTGGCGAGCGAGTACGGAATCGTCACGGCCAGCGCCGCGCGAATCCCCAACGCCCAGGCGGGCCGGCCCGGCTGGAGACGAAAGAATCTCCGGAGGTGACGCCACAGACGGTGCATCCCCACGACCTCCCCAGTCAGCGGTGAATGTCCTCATGTGGCCATGACCCGCCGCGTCGGTAAGCGTCGCGGGCGCGCGGGGACGCTCGACAGGTGTCGGGCGCCCGGGATGCCCGCGGGCGACCTCATGCCTCCTCGCACGCCACCAGGGGCGCCTCAGTACCCCACGTGCAGGCGCCCTGGTGGCAGCGCGGCCTCCAGTCGACGCACCTCGGACTCGGGCGCCTTGTCCATGCCCAGCTTGAACTGCTGGAGACGGGCGAGCGGCGACAGGTCCTCCGGCAGCTGCCCCAGCTCGCCTTGCAGGAACCCCGCGTGGGTGAGCCTGGGCATGCGGCCCAGGCCGTCGACGAGGGCGCGCAGCTTCTCCGGCGGCGTGCCGAAGAAGCGCCACCACCAGAGCTTCTTGAGCTTCGGCAGCCGGGTGAGCACCTCGGGGAAGGTCTCCAGCCCCTTCGCGTCGAGGTACAGCTCCTCCAGGGACTCCAGGCCGGCGAACGACTCCGGCAGGCGCGTGAGGTGCTTGCAGTAGCGCAGGCTGAGCTTTCTGAGGGCGGTCAGCTGGCCCAGCTCCTCGGGCAGGGACGTCACCGGCAGGTCCTCGAGGCTGAGCGAGCGCAGCGCCTTGAGCTCACCGATGCGCGGTGGCACGACGTCGATGGGGTTGAAGTCCAGCGTGAGCCCCTCGAGCGCGGTGAGGGAGAAGACCTCGTCGGGAATCACCTTCAGCTTCTTCTGCGCGAGCGAGAGCCTGGGCGCCTTCTCCCCGCGCGCCACCTTCTCCCGCACGGCCGCGAGCGCCTTCTCCACCGGCCCGAGCTTCGTGTCGGCCAGCACGGGCTGCCCCGCGCGCAACATCGCCCGCAGGCCCCGGGTGTCCAGCGTGGAGTCCGTGACGTTGCCGTCGTCATCCTCGTCCTCGCCGGTCCATGCGCCCGGCAGCAGCGCCTCATGCGGCTCCAGTCGCTTGCGCGGCGCGCCCTTCGCGGTGAGCTTGCTTCCGACGAGGACGTCCACGTCGAGCGCGCCCTCCACGAAGAGGTGGTGGTGCTGCTCGACGAGCGCCCTCGCCTTCAGCCCTCCGCCGACACAGAAGACGTCGTCCCCGAGCGAGTCGCCGAAGAGCAGCCCGCGAATCCGCGCGTCCCCCGCGACGAACATCGCGGACACCGTGGCGACGTTCTCCACGTCCAGCTCCCCGAGCACGACCAGGAGCGTGTGGTCCGCCTGATGCCCATCCAACAATAGCCCCGCGAGCCGGACACTTCCGGAGACCACCAGCGGCCTGGGGCCGACCTCCAGCGCGTCCGTCTCCAGGTCGCCCTCGTGGAAGAGGACCGTGTCCTGGGACAGGTCTTCCCAGTAGGAGGACAGACGCTCACGCCACGCGGGCGTCGCCGCCGCCACCACCCTCGACCAGACCTCCTTCGCGGAGGTCTCCGTCCCCCACTGCGTCACCGTCGGCTGCTTCGTCATGGACCCGTGGTGCTCCTGATTCATCGGTTGTTCACGGCGGTGCATCGACGTCTCACCCACGAAACAGAGGTTGCAGCCTCATCGTGAATGGCTCACAGCGCGGTGATGACATGAAACCCGACGCACGCGGTGTCTTCAGTCCGGCGAGGCGGTGAGTCGTGGGAGACTTCCCAGCTTGAAGAGCTGGAAGGCGGCGAGCACCCCCGCGAGCAGGACGGCGGCCCCGACGAGCGCATTGCCTCCCCCGAACAGCTGAAGCAGCCCCATGCCGAGGTCGATGACACACAGCACCCAGCCCACCGTGGCACTGCGAGACCTCGCGAACAGCAAGGTGAGGGCGATGATGGGCGACATCAGACACAGGCTGCCCAACAGCATCACGCCACGGGGCGCACCCAGCGCGAGGGACGTGCTGAACAGGGCCTCGAGGATGAGGATGGCGATGACGCCCACCTGCACCCGGGTCAGGTCTCGAAGGAGCGCCGTCCGGACAGCCTCTGGCGCCTTGTCGCGGGCAAGGCAGTCCGCGCAGTGCGTCCGCTCCACCACGAGCAAGTCCGGCAGACAGGCTTCGCAGAAGAACCCGCCGCAGCGAGGACAGGGCTGGGCATCCTCCACCTCGGGGTGCCGCGGGCAGCGAGGGCCATCCAGCGCCGGCAACGGCTCTTGGGGTGACTCCACGCGGTCTGTCGGAACAGTCTTCTCCATGCTCGACAGACAACAGCACCCGGGCGCGGAATGCCACGGACAAACAACCCCTGTCGAGAGGGAGTGTCCCGTTCGCGCATGCGGGCAAGGCTATTTGTGGCCCTTGCCCCTGCCCTTCTTCCCCTGCTGCTTCTTCGGCGCCTTGGCCTTGCCCTTCTTGGATTGGCTCTTCGCGGCAGGCTCGTCCTCGCCGGAATCCAGCTGCGCGCCCTCGTCCTCCACGGACCTGGAGCCCTCGACGAGCCTGGCCAGGAAGGCCCTCGCGGCCGCCGCGCCCTCCACCGCGCCCTGGTCCTTTCCCGCGACTCCCGCGTCGGGCTCCTCGCCCATCGACGGCACCGAGACGGGCCTCGGCGCCTTGGGCGCCTCCGGATAATCGAATCGCTCCCAATCGCCTTCTTCGGACAGCGTGTCCTCGTAGGCCTGCGTCCACGCATGAGGGTAGGACTTCAGGAACTGGTCGATGTAGTCGATGCGCGCACGCGCGTCCCCGCGGCCCTCCGCCCGGGCCTGCGCCACATTCAGGTCCGAGCGCGCCTGCAGCTGCGTGAAGTGGTCCTGTGGCGACGGGATGTGCTCCGGCTCGGGCGCGGGCTCCTGGAATCCTGTCGCCTCCTCGACCAAGGCTTCATAGGCCTCCCGATAGTGGGGCGCATACAGGCGGCGGAACTCCTGGTCATACGCCTCGCGTGACGGAACGTCCTTCAACCTCGTCACGGCCTCCCGAGGGATTCCCGCCAGCACGATCTCCCGGTTGCGCAGGACGGTCTCGTTCGCGCGGTCGACCTCCCACCTCAAGGCACCCGGGACGTGGTCCTTCCCGAGCAGGCCCGCCAGCGCCCCCGCATCGAAGCCGCCTTCGGCGTAGTGGTGGAAGATCCACTCGGGGGGGACGCGGGCGAGGTCTATCGTCACTTCACCGAACCCGGAGAACCCCTTGCCCGCGTTGGACGTGATGGGCTTCTTCGTGGACCTGGCGGACAGCAACTTCCCCACCCCCTTGCGCGTCTGGAGGAAGGACAACAACTGCTCGTCGTCCTCGAAGGACTCCAGCTCGTCGTTGAAGTGGCTTTGGGCCCACTCCAGGTCCGTCTGCCGCTCCTTGTCGTCGTCCCCGGGTTGAGGCTTGCGAGAACGCTCCTTCGCCACTCCGGACTCCTTGAACGTGTAGCCCATCTGTCCCTGCACGCGCGCGTCAGGTCCGTCGTTGAGCGGCCGCAGCGCCTCACCCTCCTGATAGGCCTTGCGCTCCGGAGGCGTGATTCCACGGTAGGCCATGCGTCGCAGATAGGCGCCATGGACCCTCATGTAATCCTTCCCGCTCAGCCCCTCCAGGGTGTGCTTCTTGTAGACGGGTTGCGCGAGCCCCTCTTCTTCGACCTCCTCATAGGCGTCATCCCCCGTAAGCAGGCTCGCCACGGCGATGCCCCCATGAGAGATGAGCCCGTCCTCGCCGCGAGTGAAGCCCTCGCCGAGCGCGCCCATCAGCCCTTCGGAGGTCAGCTCCGCGGCCGCCAGCGCCTGGCTGTAGACGGTCTGCGCCCCGTGGTCGCCTTCGTGCCCGGTGAAGGCGGCCCGCGCCATCTGCTTCTGGTTGCGGACCTGCTCCTTGTAGGCCGCATAGGCGGCGGTGAGCCTGACGAGCCCTTCCGAGCCGTCGGCACCTTCCGCGGGGCGAAGCCCGAACTTCGGCCCGCCCACCCGCTGGATGGGGGCGGACGCATCACGCCCCGACAGGCTCGCGGACAACTTTGCCTGCGCCACCACGCGCGGCGACTGGTTGAGCCGGGCCTCCATCCGTTGGAGCGCGGCCTCGCGGGAGGTCGGCGCCGCGGGGACAGGGGCGACTCGACCCCCTGTCTTTTCAGATGAGAGCACCGCGCGCCGCGACTCGAAGCTCTTCATGAGGCACTCCTCGCGTCAGGCCTTGGAGCGTAGCCACCGGCCCTGACGTGTCCCACGCCCCCAACCTGGCGCGAGGAGTGACTGCGTTCCGCGAGCCTACGGCTGGGATTGCGGCGCGAAGCACGCGTCGGTCAGCTGCGTGGACCAGAGCTGTCCCGCCTCGGTGTCGTCATACGCGCTGAAGTACACCCGCGAGCCCAGCCGGAAGTACTCACGAGGGTAGGACGAGGTCGAGAGGGCCGTGTTCGCGATGTCCCGCAGCTTGCGCGTGCCGGACGGCGTGCCGTTGCTCACCCACGGCTCGATGCCACCTCCGTCGGCCTCGTAGGCGCTGAAGAAGACCAGGTCGTCCGACACGGCATACACGGGCGAGGCGTACTCGTCCGAGAGGCTCAGCGGCCGGCGCAGCCGCACCGTTCCGCCCGCGGTGCCATCCGTCACCCAGAGCTGCGAGTCGCGCGGCGCGGGGCCATTGCTGCCGATGATGACGGAGAAGAACAGCTTCGAGCCTCCCGGGGGGATGCTGACGCTGTCGATGGAGGGGAACGCCTCGCCCAGCGAGGTGTAGTCATTGGGCAGGCTGACCACGGACGTCGGGGTGCCGCCCGCCAGAGGCACCTGGTAGAGGACCATGTACTGCGTCGTCAGGGACGTGGTGGTGACATAGACGGTCGACCCCAGCGCGCCCAGCAGGCGCACGTCCCGGGTGGCGCCGAAGGACGCCAGGCGCAGCGTGCCGCCCGACGTGCCGTCCGTCTTCCACAGCTCCTGGAGCCCCGAGTCCTGACGCAGGATGAAGAGCGTGAGCCCATCCTGGGTCCGCGCGTCCTTGATGAAGGCATTGGGCCCCGACGTGAGCCGCTTGACCTGGACGGTGCCCGCCGACGTGCCGTCCGTCTTCCAGAGGCTGGTGCCGCCGGACAAGTCCCGCACGAAGAAGCGCAGCGTGTTGTTCGCCGCGCCGGACAGGTAGCTCACCTCCGCGTCCGCGCCGAAGTCACGCACGCGTGACGTGCCGCCGGCCGAGCCATCCGACGCCCACAGCTCGTAGCGCACGCGCGTGGAGCCCGACTCGTAGCGCTCCAGGAAGAACACCACCGAGCCGCTGCCCGTGGCCGTCATGTGCGTCGGATACGAGCTGGCCGTCCCCGGCGTCAGGTCCTCCACCATGCGGGTGCCGCCCGAGGTGCCGTCGCTCACCCACAGCTCCGTGCCGTGCACGACGTCCGCCGCCCGGAAGAACAGCAGGGACGAGGTGGGCGTGAGCCCCCCGAGCGGCGGCGTGAAGTTCCCCTCCGTCGCGGGGAGGCTCTTGATTTCAGTGGTCCCCGCCGCGGCGCCGTTGCTGCGCCACAGCGCCCGCTTCCCATCCTCGTAGTTCACCGCGAAGTGCAGCTGGCCCTTGAATCGCACGAAGTCACTGGGGCTCGACGCGTAGCGCGGAATCCCGATGTCCGAGGGCGGGAGGATGGTCTTCACACGCTGGGTGGAATCCTCCGTCGGCAGGCAATAGGAACCATCCAACCGCTCCTCTGCCTCCTCGGCGGGGGCGGGCACCTCCTCCCCGGGAAGCGCACCGCCACAACCCGCCCCCAACACCAGCAACGACGACACCATCCACCCACCGCGCCACGACATGCTGCCCCCTACTGAAGAGACTGGGAGGGAGGGTGTGTCGTGTCATTCCCCGTGCAAAGTGCCCCCAGGACCTACCCTGCTCGGCTGCCTGGACTGACAAGGCGTGTGGTGGGACATGTGCACCAGTTCGGTCTCGTGAGATGTGCCAGGGCGTTCAGCGCATCCCGCGGCCTCTCTAAGCTCGTGGCTCCGTCCAGGGAGCGTGATGCCCATGAAGGTCCACGAGCGGCCGCGCAACACCACGCACCACGCCGAAGCACACAAGCCTCGCGCCACCGCTGGCGACAGCCTGGAGTCTGCCTCGGGCGCACGCCAACGCACGCTGCAGCGGATGTTGGACCACCGGCCCGCGGTCCAGTCGCTGCTCCAGCGACAGCGCGACGCGGACCAGGGCGCGCGCGCGAGGACGTCGACCGCGCGGCCCGGCGGCGTGGTCCAGCGCTTCACCGAGGAGGCGGGCTATCGCATCTCCGCGAACCGCGCGTTCGCGCTGCCCGCCGAGAACGAGACGCAGCGGTTCTTCGCCACGCCCGCCCTCATCGAGCGGTCCAACCGCATCCTCGAGGCGATGGGCTCGCGCGTGAGGCTCCTCGCTGGAGACGACGCCCCCGAAGCACTGGCGGGAATGCAGTCCGTGACGCCCAGGGCGGTCGTCGCCGAGCAGCCCCTCTTCGACGTCCACGAGTGCATCGATGTGGCGGACCGCGTGACGAACTCGGGGCAGACCCACGCCCTCTACCAGGGCCCCGATGACGCCGACCTGGCCTTGCGCAGACAGAACCCCTACCCGGGGGCCGTCGGGGAGCTCAACCTCATCGCCCGGGAACTGACGAACCAGGAGGCGCCCACCCCTCAGGGTGTCGTCGCCGCCCAGGAAGCGCGCTTCGGAGAGGACGACTTGGAATCATTCCGCTTCACCTACGGGGACGGCCTCGAGGTCGAGACCAGCTCGCTGCAAGAGGCCTCCACGCTGCTGGAGGACGCCATCCCCAGCCAACCGCTGCGCCGGGCCTTGCTCAAGAACATCATGAAGGACCGGTATGAGTACCAGCCAGGCTTCCAGCAGTTCGCCGTGGAGGTGCTCACCCCGCTCATCCAGGCGGGCCATGTCGGGGAGGAGCTCGAGACCCAGGCGGGCTGGGCCACCCGGCTCGCCCAGCACCTCGATGCCCGCTTGGCGGACGACAGGAACGCCACGACGACGGCCTACCGGGAACTGCCCGAGCAGACGATGAGCGAGAGGAGCCGACGGATTGGCGTCAACGCCCACGCACGTCCCGAGGTCGGAGAGTCCTACGCCATCGTCGGCACCCGCGAGCGCACCGCCGAGGACCCACAGCAACTCTGGAGCTTCCACTTCGCGGCGGTGATCGCACGCGACGGCGAGGACAGCCTCACGCTCGAGAACTTCAACCGGGAGGATGACGCCGAGGGAACCTCACGGTGGTACTTCGACATGCAGGGCCCCGAGGCCCAGTCCTTCCACGCGAAGCACCAGGCCACCGTCGCGGGCGCGCTCACGCTGCGGATGGGCGCCCCCGCGACCGAGGAGCTCCGAGCGCAGGCCCTGGACCGACTCCCCGAAGGCACCTCCGAGGAGCTCACCGCGCGAATCCAGGAGGCCCGCACGCGCGCGGGGCTCGCCGCCATCCTCGCGGACGCGACAGGCACAGCGGACTCGGACGCCACCGACGAAACGTGACGCACCGCCACGCCCCCGCTGAAACGACTTTCGAAGGAATCTCTCCGCCGTCGTTCGTACAACGGTGGCCATGAATGAAGCCGTGTAACACACCGCATCCAATGTCTTGGATTGGTCCGGCGCACCCGACCCGTGACACATCCAAGCACCATAAGTAGAAACCACTACGACGGAATGAATGACTTTCCGTCGTGTTTCTGGCAGAGTCCCGAGACGTCGCCGAGCAGTGAGCCAGGATTCCGAGACCAGGGGGGTCGCGCGGTTTTCACGCGATAGGAATTGCCACGACGGCATGGATTGCCGCAACCCCTCCAGCTGAATGTGTCACCCGACGTGCGGGGTGCTCCCTGGGGACTGGGAGCACGCCGCGCGTAGCAGGGCTCTTGCCTCGTGAGTCGGGGCGGAGTCGACGAACCCGCAGAGGGAGGAGTCGTCCATGCCGGCAGCTCTCAGTTATCCGGGCGTCTATATCGAGGAGATTCCCAGTGGGGTCCGCACCATCACCGGGGTGCCCACGTCGATTACCGCCTTCGTCGGACGCGCGCTGCGCGGGCCGGTGAACGAGCCGGTGGTCTGCAACGGCTACGGTGACTTCGAGCGGAGCTTCGGAGGTCTGTGGGAGGACGGAGCGATGAGCTTCGCCGTCCGCGACTTCTTCCTCAATGGAGGCGGCCAGGCCGTCGTCGTCCGCCTGGACAACGGCTCGGAGACCGCGGACCTGAGCATCACCACCACCGAAGGCCCGCTGGTGCTGGAGGCGGCGAGCCCCGGCGCCTGGGGCGGCAAGCTCAGCGTGGTGGTGGACCACAACACCAAGAAGACGGGCGTTCCGGCCGTCGACGACCTGCTCTTCAACCTGACCGTCACCGACACGGGCACCAAGGTGACGGAGAAGTTCATCAACCTCTCCATCGACGCGGCCAGCGCGCGCTACTACCCGACGGTGCTCGCGCAGGGCTCCACGCTCCTGCGGGTGAGGACCCTGCCCGCCACCGCGGCCCGGCCTCCGGCGGGCACCTACACGCCCGCCGCGGCCGACGCGGGCACCAACGGCAGCGCGCTCACCCGCACCCACTTCACCCAGGCCGCGGGCCTGCGCGCGGACAAGAAGGGGCTGTTCGCGCTGGAGAAGGTGGATGTCTTCAACCTGCTGTGCATCGCGCCCCACACGCTGGGCGGCGACATCGAGCCGGAGCTGGCCACGGACGCGGCGGCCTACTGCGAGGAGCGCCGCGCCATCTTCATCGCCGACCCGCCGGCGGCCTGGGACAGCGTGGCGGACGCCGTCTCCGGCTTCAACGCCAGCAGCCTGCGCAGCAAGAACGCGGCGCTCTACTTCCCCCGGCTGGTGCAGGCCAACCCCCTGCGGGAGGGCCAGCTGGACACCTTCGCGCCCTGCGGCGCGGTGGCCGGCGTCATCGCCCGCACGGACACCCAGCGCGGCGTGTGGAAGGCGCCCGCGGGCCTGGACGCGCTGCTCACCGGCGTGCCCAAGCTGAGCGTGCCGCTCACGGACCCGGAGAACGGCCAGCTCAACCCGCTGGGCGTCAACTGCCTGCGCTCGCTGCCGGCCGCGGGCCGGGTGGTGTGGGGCGCGCGCACCACGCGCGGCAATGACCTGCTCGCCGACGAGTGGAAGTACCTGCCGGTGCGCCGGCTGGCGCTCAACATCGAGGAGAGCCTCTTCCGGGGCCTCCAGTGGGTGGTGTTCGAGCCCAACGACGAGCCGTTGTGGGCGCAGATCCGCCTCAACGTGGGCGCCTTCATGCAGAACCTCTTCCGGCAGGGCGCCTTCCAGGGCCAGACGCCGCGGGACGCGTACTTCGTCAAGTGCGACAAGGAGACGACGACGCAGAACGACATCAACCTCGGCGTGGTGAACATCGTCGTGGGCTTCGCGCCGCTCAAGCCGGCCGAGTTCGTGGTCCTCAAGCTCCAGCAGATGGCCGGCCAGGTCGCGGCGTAAAGGGAGACCCATTCCATGGCTCAGTTCAGCGTCAACGCGCAGCGTTTCGACCCGTACAAGAACTTCAAGTTCCGGGTGAAGTGGGATGGCCGCTACGTGGCGGGCATCAGCAAGGTGGGCGCGCTCAAGCGCACCACGGAGGTGGTGAAGCACCGCGAGGGCGGCGACCCCAGCAGCAGCCGCAAGTCCCCGGGCCGCAGCGAGTACGAGGCCATTACGTTGGAGCGCGGCGTCACCCACGACACCGAGTTCGAGCGCTGGGCGAACAAGGTCTGGAACTACGGCTCCGGGCTGGGCGCCGAGGTGTCCCTCAAGGACTTCAGGAAGGACATCATCCTGGAGGTCTACAACGAGGCCGGACAGCTGGCCATCTCCTACAAGCTCTACCGCTGCTGGGTGTCGGAGTACCAGGCGATGCCGGACCTGGACGCCAACGCCAACGCGGTGGCCATCCAGACGCTGAAGCTGGAGAACGAGGGCTGGGAGCGTGACTACGACGTCACCGAGCCCACCGAGCCCACCTTCAACGAGCCCAATCCCTGACGCACCGAGGCCCCATGCGCTCGCTGACGGCTTCGGAGCTGCTGGGCGCGTGGGAGGCGGGCTACCCGCACCCGTCCGCGGGGCGCGCGCTCGCGCTGCTGGGCGCGGCCTTCCCGGAGCGGAGCCTGGGCGAGCTGGCGCGGCTGCCGGTGGGGGCCCGGGACGCGCTGCTGCTGTCGTTGCGGGAGGGGACGTTCGGCGGGGCCATCTGGGGGCTGGTGGCGTGTCCGCGGTGCGCAGAGCAGGTGGAGCTGGCGTTCGAGGTGGGGGACATCCGCGTCCCCACGGCGGCGGCGCCGGAGGTGCTGGAGGTGGAGCGGGCGGGCCACGTGGTGCGTTTCCGGCTACCGGACAGTCGGGACCTGGCGGCGCTGGCGGCGGGGCGGGAGGCGGCTGGGCCCGGGCAGATGCTGGCGCGGTGCGTGGTGGAGGCCCGTCGAGAGGGGGCGCACGTGGAGGTGCGGGAGCTGCCGGAGGACGTGGTGGGTGCCATCAGCTCGGCGATGGAGGCCGCGGATCCACAGGCCCGTGTGGAGCTGGCCACGACGTGTCCCGGCTGTGGCCATGGCTGGGCGGCGGGGTTCGACATCGCGGAGTTCCTGTGGCGCGAGGTGGAGGCGTGGGCGCAGCGGCTGCTGCGTGACGTGCACACGCTGGCGAGCCTGTATGGCTGGTCCGAGGAGCACATCCTCGCGATGAGCCCCTGGAAGCGGCAGCGCTATCTGGAGCTGGTGGGGCGATGAGCGACTACTTGAGCCATCTGGTGGCCCGGCAGGTCCGCCCCACGGAGGGAGTCCGGCCTCGGAGTGCGTCGTACTTCGCGCCCGAGGCGCGGGGCGTGGTGAGGGAGTTGGAGGAGACGTCAGGTGAAGCATCGCGTGCCCCGCTCGGCCAGGTCCGGCCTCACCGCGAACCTTGGAGCGCGGTGGGCCAGGTGCTCGCCGAGCCCCTGGGCACGCAGGCCCCCAGGTCCGGAGAGGCTCGGGACGGGGTGGGTCCGCTGCTCGGCGAGCCTCGGAGCCGTGGAGGCCCTGGCGTCGGTGAGGGGCACTTCGGACGCGGGCCCGAATCGACGGAGGCCGCGTCGAGGGGTGAGAGCTCCCGTGAGCGCGCGGAGGCCCTGGTGAGCGAGGGCCCCGCGCGACACCCCGGTCCGCGCGTGTCGACGGCTTCGGCCCTGGGCCCGCGCGCCGATGAGGGACGGGCCTCGGATTCGAAGGACCGCGACACCGCGACGGGGCTCAAGCAGTCGTCATGGAGCGCGGCGGGCACGCCACACGAGGGGCGCAAAGACGAGGCTCGGCATCAGCCGGGGTCCGCGTGGAACAGCGCGGACGGTGCCTTCACGCGTGAACCGCGTACGAGGACGCTGGGGGCCGAGGGGTCCTTCACGCACGTACGCACGTCAGGGGAGGCGGGCGTCGCCCCGCGTGCAGGGACGTCAGGGGAGTCAGGCGTCGTCCCGCGTGCGAGGACGTCGGGGCACGGGGGCCTTGCCTCGCGTGCGAGGTCGGCGCCGGGCGCGGAGGAGACCGACGCCGGGTCACCGCTCGCCCGCTCGACGGAGCATTCCGACGGTTCGGCGGCGTCCCCGTCTCGTCACGCGCGGCGAGCCGGGGAGCTCACGCCTCGCACGGAGCACGAGTCCTCGCGCGGCGAGGGGAGCATCATGCCTCGGGATGAGCCACTTCGCGCGGCACCTGGCGCGCACGAGGCGACTCGCGGGGGCATCACGGCCCTGGGGTTGTCCGTCGCGCTGGAGACGACGCGGGGCCTGGCGCGCGATTCGCTCGCGGAGGAGCAGGACCGCACGATGCGCCCCGCCTCGCCCGTTCGTCAGGCGCGCGCGCTCGCCGCGGCGCTCGAATCGGGCGAGGGCGACAGGGCGCGAGGCGGACAGGAGCCCCGCGCCGCACCGCCCTCCATGACGCAGGCACCGGAGGCCCCGGTCATCAACGTCACCATCGGTCGCATCGAGGTGCGCGCGGTGGCGCCCGCCGCGCCTCCTCGGGGCGTACCCGCGCGCCCCTCTGCGTCTCCGTCGCTGGAGGACTACCTCGCGCGCCGCAACGGAGGGGGCCGATGAACCGCCTCCCTCGCCGGACGATGGCCGCGCGCCACGCATTGTGCCTCGCACCGCGACGGGCGGCCTCACGCTGCGCGCACCCGACCTCATCCACGCGTCATGCGTCACGGGGGGCGTCCGGGCAGGCGAAGAGTCATCTCCTCCGACCCGGGATGGCCGCACGACATGCATCACGCCTCGCGCCTCGCCTGGGAGGTGGACGATGAGCAACTCGCTCTCCATCGCGACGGTGACGGCGACGCTGCGCACCCTCCTGTTCAACCACCTCCAGGTGGACACGCCGGACGTCACCGTCACCACGCTGCCTCCGGACAAGGCCCGCGCCCGGGACGCCACGCACCACCAGCTCAACCTCTTCCTCTTCCAGGTCGGTCACGACGCCGCGCTCCGCAACACGACCTTCCCG
Source organism: Myxococcus sp. XM-1-1-1 (assembly GCF_020037095.1). Classification (NCBI taxonomy): domain Bacteria; kingdom Pseudomonadati; phylum Myxococcota; class Myxococcia; order Myxococcales; family Myxococcaceae; genus Myxococcus; species Myxococcus sp. XM-1-1-1. Next base: position 31,147 of record NZ_JAIQDH010000030.1, on the reverse strand, counting down.
CCCCACGTGAAGCCCGGCGAGTCGGGCCTCCCGCCCCTCGCGCTGCGGCTCACGTACCTGCTCACGCCCTACGCCCCGTCCGATGACGACGTGGAGAGCCACAAGCTGCTCGGCAAGGCGATGAGCGTCCTCCACGACCACCCGCTGCTCGGGTCCGAGGAGCTCCGCGTCGCCGTCCCCGGCAATGACCTCCACCGCCAGGCCGAGCGCGTGCGCATCACCTCGGAGCCGCTCTCCCTGGAGGAGCTCTCCAAGCTCTGGACCATGTTCCAGACGCAGTACCGGGTCTCCGTCGTCTACCAGGTCTCCGTCGTCCTCATCGAGAGCACCCGTCCGCGCGCCACGCCGCTCCCCGTGCTGCGTCCCGTCCTCTCCGTCCAGCCGGACACCCTGCCCCCCTTCCCCCTGCTCGAGGCCATCACGCCTCCACAGCAGCAGGCCAGCGCGCGCCTGGGGGACGTGCTCGTGCTCACCGGCCACCACCTCGCGGGCAACACCGTGGGCGTGCGCTTCCAGCATCCGCTCTGGACCACGCCGGTGACACGTCCCGCCGCCGACGTCACCGCCGCGCGGCTCACCACCTCCATCCCGAATGACGCGGTCAACTGGCCCGCGGGCACCTACGCCGTGTCCGTCATCGTCACCGACACGAACGGCGTCGAGCACGCCTCTCCCGCCCTGCCGCTCACGCTCGCCCCGCGCATCCTCTCGCTCGCGCCCTCGCCCGTGCCGCGCGGCCCCGATGGCGAAATCACGCTCACCGCCACCTTCGGCCCGCACGTCCGTCCGGACCAGCGCGTGTCCCTGCTCCTCGGTGGCCAGGAACTCCCCGCGCCCGAGCGCGTCGCCGCCGTGGACAACCTCACCTTCACCGGACGCGGGTTCAACGCAGGCGACCACCACGTCCGGCTGCGCGTGGACGGCGTGGACTCGCTCCTCATCGACCGGAGCCAGACCCCGCCCGTGTTCGACCCCACCCAGCGGGTGAGCGTCACATGAGCACCTCCGCGCCGACCACCTGGCAGGAGGCCAACCAGCGTCAGCTCACCGCCGCGCTCGCGGTGGTGCGCGCGCGGCTGCTCCAGCAGGTGCGCGCGACGGGCGATGAGTCCCTCCCCGCCGAGGGGAGCGACATCGACGCCGCCCTGGCCGCGCTCGCGCAGGCGGGCTCCGCGATGCCGGCCCCGTCCGCGCTGGAGAACCTGTGCGAGACCTTCCAGCTCTCCCCCTTCGAGCGCGACATCCTGCTGTGCTGCGCGAGCGTGGAGCTGGGCACCGGCTTCGGGGCGCTGTTCGCCGCCGTGAACCGGGACCCGCGGCGCCCCTGGCCCACGTTCGGCCTGGCCCTGTCGATGTTGCCGGACGCGCACTGGAGCGCCCTCACCCCCGTGGCCGCCCTGCGCCGCTGGGAGCTGCTCACCCTCGCGCCGGAAGACGGCCTCACCACGAGTCCCCTGCGCATCGACGAGCGCGTCCTCCACTACCTCACCGGCCTGTCGTACCTGGACCGCCGGCTCCAGGAGCTCGTCTCGCCCGTCCCCGCGCAGGCCCCGCCGCCGCCCTCGCACCAGGAGCTCGCCGAGCGGATGTACCGACTCTGGGAGCGCGAGGCGAGCGCCGCCGTCATCCAGCTGTGCGGCGTGGAGTCCGAAGGCGCGCGCGCCATCGCCAGCACGGCCTGCGCGGCCCTGGGGCTGCAGCTCCACGTCGCGCGCGCGAGCCAGCTCCCCCTCGGCGCCGAGGAGCGAGGGATGCTCGCCCGGCTCTGGGAGCGCGAGGCCCTGCTGATTGGCAGCGGCCTGCTCATCGAGTGTGACGACGGCACCAGCGCCGAGTCGCTCCGCGCCGCGAGCGCCTTCGCCGAGCAGGTGCAGGGCATGGTCATCCTCGCCGCGCGCGAGCCCATGCGCCTGAGAGGCCGCGCGTCGCTGCCGCTGGAGGTGAAGCGGCCCACGCGGGTCGAACAGCAGGCGCTGTGGACCGGAGCGCTCGGCCCCGAGGGTGTCCCGCTCAACGGCGCGCTGGAGCGAATCACCCAGCAGTTCGACCTGCCCCTGCACGCCATCCGCGCCGCCAGCCTGGAGGTGCGCGAGCAAGGCCCCTTCGACGACGAGGGCGCGCTGGGCGCGGCCCTCTGGAACGCCTGCCGCGTGCAGTCGCGTCCCCGGCTGGAGGACCTGGCGCGCAGGCTGGAGCCGACCGCGGGCTGGGAGGACCTGGTGCTCCCGCCGGACAAGAAGGCCATCCTCAAGGAGATCGCCGCCGCCGTGCGCCAGCGCACGCGCGTGTACGAGACGTGGGGCTTCGCCTCCAAGGGCGCGCGCGGCCTGGGCATCAGCGCCCTGTTCGCCGGCGCCAGCGGCACCGGCAAGACGATGGCCGCGGAGGTGCTCGCGCTGGAGCTGGGCCTGGACGTCTACCGCATCGACCTGAGCCAGGTGGTCAGCAAGTACATCGGCGAGACGGAGAAGAACCTGCGCCGCGTGTTCGACGCCGCGCAGGAGGGCGGCGCCATCCTCCTGTTCGACGAGGCCGACGCCCTGTTCGGCAAGCGCTCGGAGGTCCGCGACAGCCACGACCGCTACGCCAACATCGAGGTGAGCTACCTGCTCCAGCAGATGGAGTCGTACGGGGGCCTGGCCATCCTCACCACCAACATGAAGGACGCGCTGGACACGGCCTTCCTGCGCCGGCTGCGCTTCGTGTTGCAGTTCCCCTTCCCGGACGCCGCCCAGCGCGCGGACATCTGGCGGCGCATGTTCCCCGCCGCCACGCCGACGGAAGGCCTGGACGTCGCGCGCCTGGCCCGGCTCAGCGTCACCGGCGGCAACATCCGCACCATCGCCCTCAACGCCGCGTTCCTGGCCGCCGACGCCAACGAGCCGGTGCGGATGGCCCACCTCCAGCGCGCGGTGCGCTCGGAGTTCAGCAAGCTCGACAAGCCCTTGGCGGAGGCCGAGGTCTCGGGGTGGACATGACGACGCCACGACACATCTGCCTGCACATCGACGAGCTGGTGCTCCACGGCGTCCCCGCCTCCCACCGCGAGCAGGTGGGCGAGGCCGTGCGCGTGGAGCTGACGCGCCTGCTCACCGAGCGGGGCCTGCCCCAGGGCCTGTCCGGCGCCGTGCCGCGCGTGGACGCGGGCGCCATCCACACGAGGCCCCACGCCGCGCCCCAGTCGCTGGGCGTCCAGGTGGCGCAGGCGGTGTACGCGGGCCTGGGCCAGGGAGGACCGACGCGATGAGCTCGTTCCCTCGCACCCCGCGCACGCAGCGCGGCGCCATCGTCGGGTTGGACCCGTTCAACCCCGTCGCGAGCCTGGTGGTGTTCCAATACAACCCGGACACCATGACGCGCACGCTGACGCCCCAGATGTCGGGCGAAGGCGGGGACCGCACGGAGGCGCTCAGGCTCAAGGGCGCGCCCGTGGAGAACATCCGCGTGGAGGTGGAGATAGACGCCACGGACCAGCTCGCCCAGGGGGACGCGCTGGCCGGCAGCGTGGGCATCTACCCGCAGCTGTCCTCGCTGGAGATGCTCGTCTACCCCAAGTCCGCGCAGGTCATCCTCAACGCCGTGCTGATGCAGGTGGGCACGCTGGAGGTCGTCCCCGCCACCGCGCCCTTGACGCTCTTCGTCTGGGGCCCCAAGCGCGTGCTGCCGGTGAAGCTCACCGAGTTCACCATCACCGAGGAAGCCTTCGACCCGAACCTCAACCCCATCCGCGCCAAGGTGTCCCTGGGGCTGCGCGTGCTCTCGTACAACGATTTGCCCCTCACGCACCCCGGCTACGCCCTCTTCCTCACGCACCAGGTCGTCAAGGAAGCCCTGGCCGTCGTCGGCAGCGTCTCCGGCGTGGCCAACGCCTCGCTGCCTCGCTGAAGCCCCTTCGTCACCCGGGAGTCACCATGCTCGACCCCACCAGCCGCTACGCGAATCTCGAGACCGCCACCCTCACGCTGCCCGACGGGCGCGTGGCCGCCTACAAGCGCCGCCGCTTCATCCCCGCGGGCAACGCGCTCAAGGTCCTGGCCGAGGTCACCGTCACCGAGGGAGACCGGCTGGACCTGCTCACCCACCGGACGCTGGGAGACCCGGAGCACTTCTGGCGCGTGTGCGACGCCAACGACACGCTCAACCCCTTCGAGCTGATGCGGGAGACGGGCTCCGTGGTGCGTATCGCCATGCCGGAGTTCTGAGCGCCCGATGAGCCTGCTGGGAATCCATCTCACCTTGCTGGTGGGCCCCACGGTGGCGGTGCCCGCGCCCGCGTCGTTCATGGAGGCCCTCCAGAACGTGGAGGTCACCCACAACGACGAGGGCCGCTCGGGCTTCCAGCTCACCTTCGGCGTGGGCCGGGCGGGGGCCATGGACCTGCTCGACTACGGGCTGGTGGGCCACCCGCTGCTCAAGCCCATGAACCGGGTGGTGCTGCTGGTGACGTTCAACGTGGTGCCCCAGGTGCTCTTCGACGGCATCATCACCCACCGCACGCTCACGCCCTCCCATCAGCCGGGCGCCTCCACGCTCACCGTCACCGGTGAGGACATCAGCGTGGCCATGGACCTGGAGCAGAAGGTCCACGAGCACCCCGCGCAGGTGGAGCCCATCATCATCGCGCAGCTCGTGCTGGGCTACGCGCAGTACGGCCTGGTGCCGGTCATCATCCCGCCGCCCACGCTGGACGTGCCGCTGCCCATCTACCGCACGCCCGTCTTCCGAGGCACCGACTACGCCTACCTGCAGGAGATGGCCAGCCGCTACGGCTACGTCTTCCACGTCACCCCCGGCCCCGCGCCGCTGATGAACACCGCGTACTGGGGCCCGCCCAACCGGCTGGGCATCCCCCAGCGGGCGCTCTCGGTGAACCTGGGCGCGCAGACCAACGTGGACTCGCTCGACTTCCAGTACAACGCGCTGGCGCCCACCACGGTGAAGGGCCAGGCCATCGTCTTCGGCCGCGCGCTGCCGGTGCAGACCTTCGCCAGCCTCCGCGTCCCGCCGCTGGCGAGCCAGCCCGCGCTGCTCACCCAGTCCAGCGTGCGCACGTCGCTGCTGGAGGACGTACCGGACGGCGCGGGCTACCTCGCCGCGTTCGCCCGGGCGCAGGGGCAGACGGACGCCTCCACGGACCAGGTGCTCACGGGCTCCGGGGAGCTGGACGCCACGCGCTACGGCGACGTGCTGCGTCCCCGGGGCCTGGTCGGCGTGCGCGGCGCGGGCTTCCAGCACGACGGCTTCTTCTACGTGCGCAACGTCACCCACTCCATCCGCCCCGGTGAGTACAAGCAGCGCTTCACCCTCACGCGCGAGGGTGCCGGGGCGCTCACTCCGGTGGTGCCGCCATGAGCTCCTACTTCGGGAAGTACCGCGGCGAGGTCGTCAACAACATCGACCCCCTGATGATGGGCCGCGTGCAGGTGAAGGTGCCCACCGTCCTGGGCGACAGCCAGCTGGGCTGGGCCATGCCGTGCATGCCGTACGGCGGCAGCGGCAAGGGCTTCTTCGCGGTGCCCGCGGTGGGCGCCAAGGTCTGGGTGGAGTTCGAGCGCGGGGACTTGAACTACCCCATCGTCGCCGGCTGCTTCTGGGGCGAGGGCGAGGCGCCCGCCACGCCGGGCCTTCCCACCACCAAGGTGTGGAAGACGGACGCCGTCACCGTGAAGCTCGATGACCTGCCGGGCGCGGGGGGCTTGAGCATCGAGGTGAGCCCGCCCGCGGTGCCCATGCCGCTGAAGGCGACCTTCACCGCGGCCGGCATCGAAATCAACCACGGGGGCACGGCCAAGGTGGTGCTCAGCGCCACCGGCATCGAGCTGTCGTTCGGCGCCGCCAACATCAAGCTCGGCCCCACGGGCGTCAACGTCAACAACGGCGCGCTGGAGGTCATCTAGCCATGGGAGCCTTCGTCGTCCACGTCGGAGCCACGGTGATGTGTCCGCACGGGGGCCAGGTGCAGACGATGCCCGGCAACCCGCGCGTGAAGGTGGGCGGGCAGTTCGTCGCCACCATGGCGGACCAGTACCTGGTGACGGGCTGCACCTTCCCGCCACAGAGCGGAGGGCCGTGCGTGCAGGTGAAGTGGATGGTGCCCTCGGTGCGCGTGCGCGTGGGGGGCCAGTTCGTCATCCTGCAGAACAGCGTGGGGATGTCCCTGGGGGCCGCGCCCCTGGGACCGCCGCAGGTGGTGATGACGCAGGTCCGCGTGAGGGGGACCTGAGCCATGCACATCGCCTTCCCCTATCGCCTGGATGGACGGGGCCGCACGGCGGACGCGGACCTGGACACGCACGTGCGGCACCTCATCGAGCAGGTGCTCTTCACCTCGCCCGGTGAGCGCGTCAACCGGCCCACCTTCGGCACGGGCCTGGGGCAGCTCGTCTTCGCGCCCAACAGCTCGGAGCTGGCCACCGCCACGCAGTTCCTGGTGCAGGGCGCGCTCCAGCAGTGGCTGGGGGACCTCATCCAGGTGGAGGCGGTGGAGACGCACAGCGAGGAGGCCGCCCTCCAGGTGACGGTGCGCTACGTGGTGCGCCGCACCCAGCAGCGCCAGACGGCGCAGTTCTCACGGGAGCTCTGACATGGGCGCGCGCTACGTCTGCCAGAGCGAGCAGCGACGCCGGTTGGTGGAGGCCCACCCCACCTTCAACGGCATCGACTACCTGGAGGTCCTGGACGAGGAGGCCGCCACCCTCGAGCTGGAGCGCCAGCGCACGCTGTGGGTGCGCTGCTACAAGCCGCTGCCCGTCACCATCAGCGCGGACAACGTGGGAATCACCGGCGGCGTGCGCCTGAAGGACATCGGCGTCGCGCTCGCGTTCCGCATGGACCAGCCGCCGCCGGACCCGCTCACCACCCAGCCCGAGCGCGATGAGTACGCGCGGCGCGTGGCGCTGGACGTGGAGAACGGCACGACGGAGACGCAGCAGACGCTGGTGGTGCGCACCACGTCCTCCGGCGACTTCTCCACGTACACGCTCGCGCTCCTGCGGGGCTTCCTGGACACGGTGCCCCTGGAGGGCTTCGACGCCCTGTTGTCGCGCGTGGACTTCACCTTCAAGGTGGAGTGCCCGAGCGAGTTCGACTGCGCCCCGCCGAAGTCCGCCGTCACGCCGGACGGCGTGGACCCGACCCTCGACTACCTCACGCGCGACTACGCCAGCTTCCGGCGGCTGCTCCTCGACCGGCTGTCGGAGGTGGCGCCGCAGTGGAAGGAGCGCAACCCCGCGGACCTGGGCGTGACGCTGGTGGAGCTGATGGCCTACTCGGCCGACTACCTCAGCTACTACCAGGACGCGGTGGCCACCGAGGCGTACCTGGGCACTGCGCGCAAGCGCACCTCCGTGCGCCGCCACGCGCGGCTGCTCGACTACCCCATGCACGACGGCGGCAACGCCCGCGCGTGGGTGACGGTGAGCCTCACGCCCGATGCCGAGGGCACGACGCTGGCCGGCCCCACCGAGGTGACGCCCGGCACGGTGTTCCTCACCACCGTGGACGCGCCCCGCGTGGTGGACGCCCGGCAGCTCCAGGCCGCCATCGTCTCCGGCGCGGAGGTGTTCGAGTCGCTCCACCCCACCACGCTCTACTCGGGCCACGGCCGCATCACCTTCCACACCTGGGGTGAGGACCGCTGCTGCCTTCCCCGGGGCGCCACGGCGGCCACGCTGCTCAACCCGCCCTCGCCCGCGGACCCGACGAAGAAGACCTTCACGCCGGAGAATTTCTCCGAGGGCAAGGTGCTCATCCTCGAGGAGGCGCGCGGCGCCTCGACGGGGCGCGCCGTGGACGCGGACCCGTCCCGCCGCCACGCGGTGCGGCTGACGCAGGTGGCCTTCGGCGAGGACCCTCTGCTCGGCGTGGACGTGGTGGAGGTGTCCTGGCACACCGAGGACGCGCTGCCCTTCGAGCTGTGCCTGTGGACCGTCACCGTCCCCCACGACTCCACCGGGGAGAAGGAGGACGTGCCCGGCCAGCCCGCGCCGGTGAGCGTGGCGCGCGGCAACGTGGTGCTGGTGGACCATGGGCGCACGCTGACGGAGGAGCTGCCCGCCGTGCCCGGGACAGGGGGCTACCGTCCCCGACTGTCGCGTGGCCCGCTCACCCAGGTGTCGCGGGTGGAGGGCGGCCGCGCGGTGGACCCCACCGCGTCCGCCACCGCCGCGCTGCGCTCCGCGCCGGAGGAGTCCCTGCCCGCGCTCTGGCTGCGCGAGGCGGAGAGCGGCCGCGTCTGGGTGCCGCGCCGCACGCTGCTCAACAGCGGCCGCTTCAGCCGGGAGCTGGTGGCCGAGGTGGAGGACGACGGCCGGGCCCGCCTGCGCTTCGGCGACAACGTGCTCGGCGAGCGCCCCGGCGCCGGGGTGGGGATGACGGCCACGTACCGCATCGGCAACGGCGGCGCGGGCAACGTGGGCGCGGAGTCGATTTCGCATGTGTACTCGCCCGTGGGCGGCGCGTGGCGCGACGGCATCCTCCGCGTGCGCAACCCGCTGCCGGCGCAGGGCGGCGTGGAGCCGGAGGCCGTGGAGCGGGTGCGCATCGACGCGCCGGAGGCCTTCCGCATCCAGCAGCGCGCGGTGACGGAGGAGGACTACGCGGAGGTGGCCCAGCGCCACCCCGAGGTGCAGCGCGCGGTGGGCAGCCTGCGGTGGACGGGGAGCTGGCACACCATGTTCATCACCGTGGACCGACGCGGCGGCTTCCCGGTGGACGCGGACTTCTCCGAGCGGCTCACCACCTTCCTGGAGCGCTTCCGGCTGGCCGGGTACGACCTGCGCGTCGACGCGCCCCTCTTCGTCCCGCTGGACATCGCGATGACCGTCTGCGTGCTGCCGGGCTACCTGGCCGCCAACGTGAAGGCCGCGCTGCTGGAGGTCTTCGGCAACGGGGAGCTTCCCGATGGCCGTCGCGCGTTCTTCCACCCGGACAACTTCACCTTCGGCGAGCCGGTGTACCTGAGCCAGCTGGTGGCCACGGCGATGAAGGTCCCCGGCGTGGCGTGGGTGGAGACGGAGGACGCGCCGGGCAAGCCGCAGCGCTTCCGGCGCTTCGGGCAGGTGCCTCGCGACGAGTGGAAGAACGGGCTCATCGCCATGGACCGGCTGGAGATTGCCCGGCTCGACAATGACCCGAGCCAGCCGGAGAACGGCAAGCTCGACTTCTACATGCAGGGGGGCCTGTGAGCACGTCCATCAAGGGCTCTGGGGACTGCGACGCGTGCGAGGCGCAAGGCGCGACGGAGGCGGCGCCGCTGTACAACCGCCCCGGCCAGCCCGCGCTCGCGTACCGCATCGGCACGCACTCCAGCTTCTTCCAGCGCATGCTCGCGCGCCTGCCGGGGGAGTTCCTGCCGGACGGGGAGTTCGCCGGCACCCGGCCGCTGGCGGCGCTGTCCACGCGTGGCACCGAGGATTTGTCCATCGCGATGCTGGACGCGTGGGCCACGGCCGCCGACGTGCTGACGTTCTACCAGGAGCGCATCGCCAACGAGGGCTTCCTGCGCACCGCCACGGAGCGGCGCTCGGTGCTGGAGCTGGCGCGGCAGCTCGGCTACGAGCTCAAGCCCGGCGTCGCCGCGAGCACGTACCTGGTCTTCACCGTGGAGACGGCGCCCGGCGCGCCCTCGCGCGTCCAGGTGCCGGTGGGCGTGCAGGTGCTCAGCATCCCCGGCCAGGACGCGCGGCCCCAGACGTTCGAGACCACCGAGGCGCTGGAGGCGCGCGCGGAGTGGAACCTGCTCCGGGTGCCCAGGACGCAAGCCCAGCCGCTCTTGCGCGGGGAGAGCACGCTGTACCTGCGCGGCCTGCAGCCCGGCATCCAGCCCGGCGACGCGCTGCTGCTCGTGGGCGAGGAGCGCGAGCGCCAGCCGGGCAGCGAGCAGTGGGACCTGCGCTGGGTGAAGACCGTCACCCAGGTGCCGAACCCGAAGGAGCCCGAGCTCAACCACACCGTGGTGACGTGGGAGCCGGGGCTGGGCAGCGAGACGCCGCGCATGGACCCGGCGGACCACCCGCGCGCCTTCGTGCTGCGGCTGCGCGGCAACCTGTTCGGCTACAACGCGCCGTCCTTCAAGGCGATGCCGGACGAAATCAAGCAGCGCTACAACCCGGACTACCGCCCCGGCGACGGGCGCTTCACCCAGTGGCCCCAGTTCGAGAACACCACCGCGGTGCAGGGAATCGTGGACCTGGACCGCGAGTATCCCACGCTGGTGCACGGCAGCTGGGTGGCGCTCTGGAAGTCGCGCTACGTGGAGCTCTACCGCATCACCGACATCCAGCCCTGGGCGCGGGAAGACTTCACGATGACCGCCAAGGTGACGCGGCTGACGTTCGACACCAACGAGCACCTGTCCTACTTCCCGCTGCGCAGCACCGTCGTGCTCGCGCAGAGCGAGGAGCTGCCCATCGGCGAGATGCCGCGGACGGACGCGGTGCAGGGCGACTCCATCGAGCTGGACCGCGCGGTGGCGGGCCTGGAGCCCCAGCACGTGCTGCTCATCGAGGGCAGGACGCTCGTGGACGGGCAGTCGGGCGAGTGGCTGCGGCAGGTGGTGGCGTTGGACCGCGCGGAGGCGCTCCCGGACGGACGCACGCGGCTGGTGCTCCAGGAGCCCCTGGCCGCGCCGCTCGCGCGCGACACGGTGCTCATCCACGGCAACGTGGCGCCCTCCACGCACGGCGAGACGGTGCGCGAGGTGCTGGGCGGCGGTGACGGCTCGCGCACGCATCAGCGCTTCGTGCTGCGCAAGCCGCCGCTCACCTACGTGGCGGCGCCCACCGACACCGGCGGAGAGAGCACGCTGGAGATCCGGGTGAACGGCGTGCTGTGGAAGGAGGTGCCCACGCTCTTCGGCCAGGACGAGCGCGCCGAGGTCTACATGGTGCGCCTGCAGGACGACGGCACGGTGGTGGTGACGTTCGGCGACGGCGTGTCCGGCGCGCGCCTGCCCACGGGTCAGGAGAACATCACCGCGGTGTACCGCTCCGGCATCGGTCCGGAGGGCGAGGTGGACTCCGGGCAGCTCGCGCTCCTCAAGGTGCGCCCGCTGGGCATCCGCGAGGTGGGCAACCCGCTGCCCGCCACCGGGGCCGCCGCGCCGGAGTCGCGGGACGAGGCGCGCGACAACGCCCCCGCGTCGGTGCTGACGCTGCGCCGCGTGGTGTCGCTGCAGGACTACGAGGACTTCGCATCCACCTTCGCGGGCATCGGCAAGGCCCAGGCCGCGGACCTCACCAACGGCGAGCGCATCCTCGTGCACGTCACCGTGGCCGCGAACAACGGCGAGCCGGTGGAGCCGGGGACCCAGCTGCACGAGAGCCTGGAGGAGGCCCTGCGCGCGCACCACGACCCGGTGCGCCAGTTCGCGCTCTCCTCCTACGAGCGGCTCTACTTCGCCGTGGAGGCCCGGCTGCGGCTGGACACACGCTACCTGCCCGAGGACGTGCTCGCCCGGGCGGAGGCCGCGCTGCGCGAGGCGTTCTCCTTCGAGCGGCGCCAGTTCGCCCAGGCGGTGAGCGGCGCGGAGGTCATCCGCGTCCTCCAGGACGTGCCGGGCGTGGTGATGGTGGACCTGGAGCGGCTGCACCCGACGACGCCCTTCATCCCGGAGCAGAAGCTGTTCTCGGTGATTCGCGCGCGCGGCGCCCGCTGGGAGCGCACGCTCCTGCGGCCCGCGCAGCTGCTCCTGCTGGACCCGTCGCTCCAGGGTGAGCGGCGGGGCGTGACGCTGGTGCACGACCTGGAGGTGAGCCCGTGACGCCCTCGCCCAGGGACAGGCTGTACAAGCTGCTGCCCGCCATCCACCGCGCCAAGGACACGCTGCAGGGCGAGCCGTTGCGCGCGCTCCTGGCCATCATGGAGCACGAGCTGCTGGCGCTCGAGGAGGACATCGGCCAGCTGCATGACAACTGGTTCATCGAGACGTGCCAGGAGTGGGTGGTGCCGTACATCGGCGACCTGCTCAAGGTGCGCGACCTGGTGCCCGTGGACCCGGGCCTCTTCAGCCAGCGAGCCTACGTGGCCAACACCCTGGCGTACCGGCGCCGCAAGGGCACCGCGGCCATGCTGGAGCAGCTCGCGCGCGACGTGACGGGCTGGCCCGCGCGCGCCGTGGAGTTCTTCCAGCGCGTGGGCACGACGCAGTACCTCAACCACCCGCGCCTGACGAGCCTGCGCACGCCGGACCTGCGCGACGCCAACGCGCTGGAGCTGGTGGGCACCCCGTTCGAGAACGCCACCCGCACCGTGGACGTGCGCCACATCGACAACCAGCGCGGCCAGCACAACCTGCCCAACGTGGGCCTCTTCCTGTGGCGGCTGGAGTCCTATCCCGTCGTGCTCGCGCCCGCGTACCCGGTGCTCCCGGCCTCCGAGCCCGGCGCCACCGAGGAGGGGCTCTTCCGCTTCGACGCGCTCGGCTGCGACACGCACCTGTTCAACCTGCCGCAGTCGGAGACGACGCTCAGCTCGCTGGCCGGGGAGCTCAACGTGCCGACGCCGCTGCGCCGCCGGCCGCTGTATGACGAGCTGGAGGCCCGCCGCGCCGCGCTCGCCCGGGGCCAGACGCCCGAGCAGCGCTACTTCGGCGCCACCCCGCCCTTCACGCTCCACCTGGACGCGGGGCCCGGCGCGTTCGAGGCCATCTCCCCGGACGAGGTCCTCATCTGTGACCTGTCCACCTGGCACCGCCCGCCCGCCACGCTGCCCTACCCGCCGCTGGACCCGAGCCTGCCGCCGGTGAACCGGAGCATCCGCGTCGCGGTGGACCCGGTGAACGGGCGGCTCGCCTTCGCCGAGGGGCTGCCGGTGCCCACGGCGCTGTCGGTCAGCTACGCGTATGGCTTCAGCAGCGAGGTGGGCGGCGGCTTCTATGACCGCCAGGAGACGCTGCTCCCGCTGGAGCAGCGCGGCGCCTGGCGCGTCGACACGCGCGTGGGCCCCTACACCACGCTCGCCTCGGCCTTGAGCGCGAGCAGCGCCAGCGGGGACGCGCTGGTGGAGGTGCTCGACAGCGAGCGCTATCCGCTGGCCACGCTGGACGTGGCGGTGGGCTCGCGGCTGGAGCTGCGGGCCGCCAACCTCCAGCGCCCCGTCATCGACCTGCAGGGCGGCCGGGGGCTGATACGACTGGGAGAGGGCGCCACGCTGGTGCTCAGCGGACTGCTCGTGCGCGGCGGCGTGCTGGAGGTGCAGGCCGCGGACAACGCCACGCTGGACTTGCGCCACTGCACGCTCGTGCCCGGACAGGACCTGCTGCCGGACGGCCAGCCGCGCACCACCGAGCCGAGCCTGGTGGTGAAGGGCGAGAAGGACGGCGACTGCACCGTGCTCCTGCATCGCTGCATCACCGGCCCCGTGCGCACGGGCCGCGCCACCGTGCTGCGGCTGGAGGACTGCATCGTGGACGGGCTGGGAGGCCCCGCGCTCCAGGGACTGCCCACACCTCCGGGGCCGCTGCTCCCCGAGGAGGAGGACCTGGAGGCGGAGGGCCTCACGGGCACGCTCCACGTGCTCGCCAGCACGGTGCTCGGCACCGTGGAGACCACGGTGCTGGAGCTAGCCAGCGACAGCCTCTTCACGGGCCGGGTGAACGTGGTGCAGCGGCAGAAGGGCTGCATGCGCTTCTGCTACGTGCCGCCCGGCTCGCACGTGCCCCAGCGCTTCCGCTGCCAGCCCGCGTACGCGGAAGGGACGCCCGAGGACGTGCGGCTGGAGCTCGAGCGCCGCGTGAAGCCCGTCTTCACGTCGGACCGCTACCTGGAGCCGGGCTACTGCCAGCTCCGCGACGACACCGATTCGGGCATCCGCCGGGGTGCCAGTGACGAGGGGGAGATGGGCGTGTTCCACCACCTCCAACAACCGCAGCGCGAGGCCAACCTGCGCGCCAGCCTGACCGACTACCTGCGCTTCGGACTCGAGGCCGGGTTCTTCTTCGTGACCTGAGGAGACGCCATGAAGGGCGATTTCAGCCGGAACACCTTCCGGCCCGCGAAGCACTACTCCACCGTGCGGATGCAGCAGGGACGCGTCCAGCTGGACGCCGACTGGAACGAGCACGTCGACATCCAGCAGTACCTGGACCAGACGACGCGCCGGGACGTCATCGGCCACAGCGGGACACCCCAGGAGCCCGGCACGCCCGCCGAGCAGGCGGGGTTCGCCCTCTTCACGCAGGGCACCCGCCCCTTCGTGCGCGCCGGGCGCTACTACGTGGAGGGCGTCCTCTGCGAGAACGAGCAGGCGGTGGCGCTGGACGCCCAGCCGGACCTGCCCGGCTTCACGCTGCCGGTGGCGCACGGGCGCTACCTGGCCTTCCTGGACGTGTGGCAGCGCCACGTCACCGCGCTGGAGGACCCGGAGCTGCGCGAGGTGGCGCTGGGCGGCCCGGACTCCGCCACGCGCACCCGCACGGTGTGGCAGGTGCGGCTGCTGCGGCTCACGGGAACGAACGCCTCCGGCCCCATCGAGGGCGTGCCCTGCCACACCTTCGGCACCCCGGAGTGGCTGCCCGACGAGCTGACCAGCACCGGCACGCTCGCGGCGCGCGGCGAGCCCGAGCAGGCCAGCGACAACCCGTGCATCGTCGCGGCCGAGGCGGGCTACCGCCGGCTGGAGAACCAGCTCTACCGGGTGGAGGTGCACCGCGGCAACACGGGCGGCGGCACGGCCACCTTCAAGTGGTCGCGCGACAACGGCATCCTCTTCACCCAGGTGGAGTCGGTGGATGTCCTCAACCGGCGCATGGTGGTGACCGAGCCGGGAAAGGACGGCTACCGGCGCTTCCAGCCCAACCAGTGGCTGGAGCTGACCACCGAGGAGCGCGTGCTGCGCGGCGAGCCCGGTGAGCTCATCCGCGTGGAGGCGATGACGGGCAACCGCATCACCATCGACGCGGCGACGTGGCCGGCCACGCTGCCCTCCGGCGCGCTCACCGTGCGCGGTTGGGACAACGTGGGTCCTACGGGCGCGCTGGACATCGTCCCAGCTCCGGCGGACCCGGCCTTGGGGTGGACCTCGCTGGAGAGCGGCGTGCAGGTGCGCTTCACCGCGGGCCGCTACCGCACGGGCGACTACTGGCTCATCCCCGCGCGCACGGTGACGCGCAACGTGCTGTGGCCCCAGGACGGAGGGCTGCCCGTCTCCGAGCCCGCCCACGGCATCCGTCACCACTACTGCGCGCTGGCCGTGCTGGAGCGAAACTCCGACGGCTGGCACGTGCACGACTGCCGCAACCTGTTCCCCCCGCTCACCGAGCACAAGACGCTGGTGTATGCGGGCGGCGACGGCCAGGAGGTGCTGCCCGCCCGTCCGCCCGCGCCGCCCAGCCGGCTGGCCAGGCCCCTGCGCGCGGGCGTGTTCAACGGGCGGATTCCCGTGGTGGGCGCGCGCGTCCAGTTCAGCGTGGTGCTGTCCGAGGGCCAGGGCACCGTGGCGGACGTCCACCTGCCGGACGACGCGCAGACGACGATTGTCGTCTACACCGATGCCAGCGGCATCGCGGAGGTCTTCTGGACGCCGGCCATCGACGGCTGGCAGACGGTGAACGACCCCCGGCACAGCCAGGTGGTGGAGGCCCGGCTGCTGGACCACGGGAACGAGGCCATCCACGCGCCGCTGCGCTACTTCGCGAGCCTGAGCGTCGCGTCCAAGGTGGCGTACGACCCGGACGACGCGCAGGAGATCCTCAACGACACGCACACCGTCCAGCAGGCGCTGGACACGCTGAGCCGGCAGTTGGTGCTCACGTACGAGGGCGGTGACGGCCAGGAGGTGCTCCCCGGCGAGCGGCTGCCACATCCGCTGCGCGTGGGCGTGGCCCGTCACCAGCGCCGCGCGGCGAACCAGTCGGTCCGATTCCGGGTGCTGAGCGGCGCCGGCGGCCAGTACACCGGCGTGCGGCTGGCGGGCTCGGGCAACCCGTGGACGGAGAGCATCGTCGTCACCACCGGCGACGACGGCCTCGCCCTGGTGGAGTGGCTGCCCAACCCCAACGACGTCACCCAGCAGGTGGAGGCGCGGCTCCTGGTGTCCGAGGGCGGCCCGCTCGTCGAGGCCCACCTGCCCCTGGTGTTCACCGCGCGCCTGAGCCTGGCGAACCGGGTGGCCTACCAGTCCGGCGGGTGCCAGACGCTGCTGAACGCGGACACGGTGCAGGAGGCGCTGGACACGCTGTGCCGCCAGCGCACGTTCCTGTACCTGGGCGGAGACGGCCAGGAGGGCGCGCCGCTGCAGGAGCTGCCCACGCCGCTCATGGTGGCGGTGATGCAGGGCGAGAACCCGGTCGCCAACGCGCTCGTGCACTTCCGCATCCTCCAGGTCGCCGATGGCGCCAGCCTCCGCCCCGCCGAGGGAACGGGCACGCCCGGCGCGTCGCTGCTGGTGCGCACCAACACGCAGGGCATCGCCGCCGCGCTGTGGACGCTGTCGAACGCGCCGACGCAGCGGGTGTCCGCCCAGCTGGTGGAGGACGCCCAGACGCCCACGCGGGTGCCGCCCATCCTGTTCAACGCGCGCTCCACCGTCTCCGTCGCGGCCGAGCCCTCGGTCAAGGTCACCCGCGTGGAGATGGCCACCAACGCCCAACTCGCCATCGAGAACGACAGCGTCGTGGAGTTCGAGCCCTTCGTCACGCTGGCCCAGGGCATCCGCATCATCTGCTCCGAGGAGCTGGCGCCGCTCATGTCGCCCGCGGGTGCGCCGCTGCCGCTCCCCCGCCCCGTCGTGTCGTTGTCGGTGGAGATCAACTACCCGCTGACCACCCACGACTCGACGTGGTGGCGCGAGCAGATGGGCCGGCTGGTGGGCATCGTCGGTCATCAGACCTTCGAGCTGCGCGGCGAGGCGCGCATCTTCGGCTCGGACATCGTCTGGATTCCCTCGCTGGAGTCCTACCGGTGGCTGGGCCATCTGCGCAACTACGACACCGAGGACCGCGCCAATCCCCGCCTGCTCGTGAAGCTGCGCATCCGGGGCGGCTACGTCCACTCGCGCGACGGCAGCCGCGTCCTGGATGGCGAGGTGATTTCGCGCTCGCTGGCGCAGCGCTTCGCCGCCGGCCTCCCCAACCGGGGTGACGGCCGGCAGGGCGGAGACTTCGAGCTGTGGTTCTGGATTCGCAGCTTCACCTTCTCGCCGCCGGGCATCGCCCCGGGGACGCTCGGCCCGCGCACGCTCATCGCGTCCAGCACCGTGACGTCCGCGCTGGAGCAGCCGTGGGGGCTGGCGCGGGACGCGAAGCGGCAGGAGCTGCTCGTGGCGGACACCGGCGCCAACGCCGTGGCGCGCCTGAGCCTGGAGAACCACGCCGCGGTGGGGAAGCTCGAGGAGGGCCTGGAGCAGCCCACGGCCCTGGTGCTGGACGCGCGGCGCGACGAGCTCTACGTCGCCAACGCGGGCGGAGACTCGGTGGCCGTCTTCCGCCATGACGACCAGGGCGGCTTCCAGCCCGCGCGCGTGCTCGCCGGGAAGAAGACGGGGCTGAGCGGACCGCTGGGTCTGGCGCTCGACGCGGAGCACCAGCGCCTCTTCGTGGCCGGCTCGGGCAAGGGCCAGGCGACGGGGCTGACGGCCGGGCCGAAGGGAGGACGTGGGGCGTACCTCGCCCTCTTCGACGCGCAGGCCCAGGGCGACACGGCGCCGCGCGCGCGGTGGACGGGCGAGCAGCTCAAGCTCAACCGGGCCGCGGGGCTCGCGTGGGACGCGGTCCACGAGGAGCTCTACGTCGCCGACTACGGCTCGGACGCGGTGGCCGTGTACTCGCTGGCGTCGCTGCTCGACACCAAGGCGGCGGCCGTGAAGCCCTTGCGCGTGCTCCAGGGCAAGACGACGGGGCTGTCGCAGCCCACGGGCGTGTCGCTGGATGCCTCCGGCGAGGAGCTGTGGGTGGCCAACGCGCGCACGAACAGCATCACCGTGTACGCGCGGGACGCGGCGGGGAACACCGCGCCGCTGCGCACGGTGGAGGCGCCCTCGGAGTCGGGCAAGCGCCTGCGGGCCGTGCTGCCCTGAACGCACGAAGGGCCCGGAGCCGAGTCCCCGGGCCCTTCGCGACGACGGACCGCCGCCTCAGCGCGCGCGGGGCATCGCGGCCTTCTGCTCGGCCACGCTCCGGCGCAGCTCCGCCAGCTCCGCCCCCGGCGCGTCCACCTCCGCGTCGCGCTCGCGCAGCTGCCGGGTGCGCCGCTCCAGCGCCTGGATGGCGACCATGTTGACGCCGTCGATGTCGAGCATGCCGATGCTGGTGTCATCCATGCCCAGCCCTTCGCGGGCGGCGCATCGTCTCCACAGCCCACGGCGCCCAGCGCCAGGGCTCCCAGCGTGGCACACCGCATTCGCGTCTTCAGGTCGCATCCTGGCTCACGGCGGCTGGCCGGCGGCTGACCGCGCTCGGCTCGAGCCCTTCGGCAGGGTGTGACTTTTTCACGGCGCGCTCACCGGGCAATCGGACGCACCGGAGGCACGCAGCGATTCACGCTGTACGGCCGGACCCACGCGCACCACTCGGGCTGCCCCGACGAAGACCAGGAGATATCGAGGTCCGATGAATCACCGTTTTCAACCTCACCGACCCAGGTCTCCAGCAGCTTCGAGCCTTCTTTCGGGCTCCAGCGATACAGCTCGATGGGCGCCTCACCGCGCGTCCCCGACACGATGAACGCCAGCGAGTCACCGGGGCCGCAGGACAGCCGGGGCACGGCCCTGAGCCCCCGGTGCAGCACCGCGCGCTGAGCGGCCCCGCCCGGGTCGAACCACACGGCCTCCAGCGTGGTGCCCAGCAAGCCCTGCGCGCTTCCGAAGTCCGCCAGGGGCGAGGACACCACCAGTCGCGAGTCACCGCACCACGCGCGCTTCGAGGTGTGCGGCGGGAAGCGGAGCACGATGTCCCCGGAGCGCAGGTCCACGAGCGAGCTGGAGCCAGCCAGCTGGCCGACGAGGGCTCGCGTGGCGCTGGGGTTCGCCTCGACGAAGGTCACCTGCTCGAAGCGGACCTCGCCCGCGCGCAGCACGGAGTCCGCGCGACAGGAGTTGTTCTCCCAGTCGAGCCACTCGCACGAGCGCTGGTGCGTGAGCTCCGCGGGGCCCACCTTCTCGATGCGTGGGGCTTCCTGGCGCCGACAAGCGCCCATCGTCAGGAGCAGCAGCACGAACAGCGCGGAGCGCATATGGCCTCGAGGAGCCCGGAGAGCAAAGGAGTCTAGCAGGCCCTCGCCCGCCCTCGCCCCCGAGGCTCCCACCTCGAAGAGAGAGGATGACGCGCCGGGTCCTCCGCGTTGCCTACTTCATGCGCGTCCATGAAGACACCCCGCAGCCCGCCTCCAGCCAGCCGTCTCCAGCGAGCGGTGTCACCCCGGACGTCCAGGCCATCGCTCGAATCGACGCCGTCAAGACGGTCCTGCGAGTGCTCCTTCAGACCACCGGCCTGCGGCTGGCCGTCGTGGCCCGCGTCACCGCGCAGGAGTGGCGCTGCTGCGCGGTGCTGGACGAGATGAGCTTCGGCCTCAAGCCGGGCGACACGCTCGCCATCTCGACGACGTTCTGCAACACGGTGCGCACCTCGGCCACCCCGCTGCTCGTCAACCACGCCAGCCAGGAGCCCCGCTTCGCGGGCCACCCCGCGCCCAGGCTCTATGGCGTGGAGAGCTACATCGCCGTGCCGCTGTACCGCAGGGATGGGGCCTTCTTCGGCGTCATGTGCGCGCTGGACTCCAACCCGGCCGCGCTCCCCCAGGACAAGCTGGAGGTCTTCCGACACCTGGGAGACCTCATCGGCCATCAGCTCGAGAACCAGGACGCGCTGGACCGCAGCGCGGCCCAGCTCTTCGACGAGAAGGAGGCGGCCCTGCTGCGCGAGCAGCTCATCGGCATCGTCAGCCACGACCTGCGCAACCCCCTCAACGCCATCCTCATGTCCGCCGCGACGCTGGTGCGCCGCACGGACCTGGACGAGCGGGCGCGCCGGGCGGTGCGGCGCATCGTCGACTCGGCGGACCGCGCGCAGCGGCTCATCCGGGACCTGCTCGACTTCACCCAGGCGCGCATGGGCCAGGTGCTGCCCGTCGACCGTCAGCCCATGGACCTGCACGAGCTGACCTGTCAGGTCGTCGAGGAGGTCCAGGCCGTCGCGCCGGAGCGCGTGCTGGAGGTCCGGACGAAGGGCCACGGCCAGGGGACCTGGGACGCGGACCGCATCGCCCAGGTGCTGCACAACCTGCTCGCCAACGCCATGCAGTACAGCCCCTCGGGCGCGCGCATCCAGGTGTCGAGCGAGGCGCATGACGGGGAGCTGGTCCTGCGGGTGCACAACGACGGGCCCCCCATCCCGCAGGAGGTGCTCTCCACCCTCTTCGAGCCCATGAAGCGCGGCACCACGAACGGCGCGGAGCGGCGCAGCGTGGGCCTGGGCCTGTTCATCGTGGACCAGATTGCCCGGGCCCATGGAGGGAGCGTCGAGGTGGCGTCCACGCAAGCGGAGGGCACGACCTTCAGCGTCCATCTTCCGCGGCGCGGATGACGGGGCGCGCGCGTGGAGTATAAGTCGCCGGATGGACGGCCTCCCGTCTCCCACCGCGCGCGACTGCGTCGACCCCTGGCGTCTTCCCCTCTTCTGCCTGGCCGCCGCCGTGGTGCTGGCGCTGACGCTCCAGCTCAGCAACGGCACGCTGCTGGACACGTCCCTGCGAGGCCTCACGCTGGCGCTGGGCCTGGCGCTGCTGGCCGTCGTCGGCCCCGGCGGCTCGCGCCCGTGGACGTGGGGTGAGGCGGCGCTCGCGCTGGGCCTGGGCGTCGGGCTGCTCCTGCAGCTCCAGGTGCTCCTCACCGACTACCCGTCGTCCGCGCTCAGGCTCCAGGGGCCCTGGCCCTTCGCGCTCTTCCACGAGCGGCTGGCGGCCGCGGCGCTCATCAGTGGCGCGCTGCTCGCGGGGCCCAACTGGCTGCGCAAGGTCGGCGTGCCCGCGCTCCTCGGGGTGTACCTGCTCTTGGGGCTCTGGATTCTTCGCCACGCGCCCTCGCCCCACATCGACGTGCTCGTGTTCCAGGTGCAGGGCGCGGACGAGCTCCTGCGCGGCCAGAACCCGTACGCGATGACGTTCCCCAACATCTACGGCCATGGGCACTGGTACGGCGAGGGGCTCGTGCGGGACGGACGGCTGCTGTTCGGCTTCCCCTACCCGCCCCTGAGCCTGATGTTCGCCACCCTGGGCCGCGCGCTGGCGACGGACCCGCGCCACGCGCAGCTCGTGGCCACAGCGCTCGCCGCCGGCCTCATGGCCTGGACGCGGGGTGGTCGTCTGGGCGCGGGCGCCGCGGCGCTGTACCTGCTCACGCCGCGCGGCTTCTTCGTGCTGGAGCAGTCCTGGACGGAGCCCTTCCTCGTGCTGCTGCTGTCGGCCACGGTCTTCTGCGCCGTGCGCTTCCCTCGCGCGCTGCCGTACGTCTTCGGCCTGACGCTCGCCATCAAGCAGCACACGGTGTTCCTGCTGCCGCTGGCGCTGCTGCTCCTGCCCGAGCCTCGCCAGCAGCTCTGGGGCTTCTTGTGGCGTGCCGCCGCCACCGCGCTGGCCGTCAGCCTCCCCTTCGCCCTGCCGGACCCGAAGGCGTTCTTCCACAGCGTGGTGGCGCTGCACATCCACCAGCCGTTCCGCGTCGACTCGCTGAGCTACCTGGCCGCGTGGGTGGCCAAGGGTCATCCCACCCCACCCCTCTGGATTCCCTTCGCCGCCGTGGCCGCCGCGCTGGGCTTGAGCCTGTGGCGCGCGCCCCGCACCCCCGCGGGCTTCGCCGCCGCCACCGCGCTCACCTACGCCACCTTCTTCGCCTTCAACAAACAGGCGTTCTGCAACTACTACTACTTCGTCGTGGCCACCCTCTGTCTGGCGGTGGCCGCCACGCGCCTGCCCTCGGCCCCCACGCCCGCCCGGTGACAGTTTCCCACGCGGCCGGTGTTCCAGGCCCCGGACGCGGGCCCCAGGCCCGGGGGAGACATGGACATGTGGATGCGCGCGGCGGTGGTGCTGCTCATGGCGGGCTGGGTGACGGGGTGTGACGTCCACGAGCGCGGCAACGGCGACACCGTGACGGAGGCCCGGAGCGCCGAGGGCTTCGAGGCCGTGGCGTACGAGGGCCACCTGGACGTGCGCGTACGCGAGGGCGCCACCTCCTCCGTGGAGGTGACGCTGGACTCCAACCTCCAGGACAACGTGCGCGCCTTCGTCCAGTCCGACGGGACGCTGCGCATCGAGACGGACGGCCACCTGGCCCCCCAGGGCCCCGCGCATGTGGACGTCACCCTGCCGCGCCTGACCGGCGCCTCACTCTCCGGCTCCGGCCAGGTGCGGGTGGACGGCTTCGTGGGCCAGCAGTCCGAGCACGTGCGCCTGCGCGCCCAGGGCTCCGGAAGGCTCAGCTACTGCGGCGCGGCCCGCGTGCTGGAGGCCCACCTGGACGGCTCCGGGGAGCTGAAGGTGTGCATGCCGGAGTCGGGGGTCGCCCAGTCGGTGGCGCTGCACCTGTCCGGCTCCGGGGCCCTGTCCTGGTCGGGCGCCGCCGACACCGTGCGGGTGACGAGCGAGGGCTCCGGGAAGACGCGGCTTTCGGGCCATGCCGAGCGGCTGGACACCCGCCTGTCGGGCAGCAGCGACCTGGAGGCCCGGGCCCTCGGGGCCGTCCACCTGGATGTCCGGCTGGAGGGCTCCGGGGACGTGGAGGCCCGCGTCGAGGGGGGCAGCGTGAAGGTCTCCCTCGAGGGCTCCGGGGACGTGGAGCTCTGGGGGAGCGCCTCCCTGCGGGACATCGACGTGGACGGCGGCGGTCGGGTCATCTGGCACTGACGCCCGGCCGTCCCCCCTCCATCCAGGGAGGGCCCGCGAGCGGTCCTTTCTTCGAGGCCCCCTGCCGGGATATGCACCGACGGCCATGAAGGACGCTGAGACAACCTCGCCCGCGCTCGACGCCGCCCCGCCCCCCGAAGCCCCCGCCTCGCTCGACGAGGTCCGTCGGTGCACCCGCCTCCTGGAGGCCATGGCCGAGGACCGCATCCTCCTGGCCAGGCTGCCCGAGGAGGACAAGCGCGCCCTGCTCATCGCCGCCGGCCGCATCGTCATGCCGGACCGCACCGCGAAGTCCCGCCTGGAGAAGGCCCTGCGGCGCGAGAAGCGCCACGACAAGCAGACCAAGGACCGGGAGGTGCGCGCCAGCACCCGCATCCGCACGATGCGCCGCGCCCCCGTCTTCAACGCGCCCCTGCTTCCGGCCGGCGAGGTCCCCGTCGAGGAGGGCCCCGAGCGGCTCCTGGAGACGCCGCGCAAGTGCTACGTGTGCAAGGCGGAGTACCGCAAGCTGCACTTCTTCTACGACGCGATGTGCATCGAGTGCGCGGACTTCAACTACGCCAAGCGCACCCAACGCGCGCCCTTGTCCGGCAAGGTCGCGCTCATCACCGGCGCGCGGGTGAAGATTGGCTTCCAGGCGTCGCTGATGCTGCTGCGCTCGGGCGCCACCGTCATCGCCACCACGCGCTTCCCCCAGGACTCGGCGCGGCGCTACATGCTGGAGCCGGACTTCGCGGAGTGGTCCCACCGGCTGCACATCCACGGGCTGGATCTGCGCCACGCGCCCAGCGTGGAGATTTTCGCCCGGCACATCGAGCAGACGCACTCGCGGCTGGACATCCTCATCAACAACGCGGCGCAGACGGTGCGCCGGCCGCCGGGCTTCTACGCCCACCTGCTCGACGGGGAGCTGCGCCGGTTCGAGGAGCTGCCCGAGGCGGCCCGCCCGCTGCTCGCCAGCCACCGGGCCTGCCTCACCGAGCTGAACCCCGTCCTGGGCGCGGGCGGCACGGAGCCCTCCGCGATGACCACCTCGTGGCGCAGCAACGACCCGGCGCTGGGCATCCACTCCTCCGCCGCGCTGTCGCTCCTGCCGTACGCGCTGGAGAACGAGGGTGACACCAGCGCCCTGTTCCCCCAGGGCCGGCTGGACGCGGACGAGCAGCAGGTGGACCTGCGCGACATGAACTCGTGGCGGATGAAGCTCGCGGACGTGTCCACGGCGGAGATGCTGGAGGTGCACCTGGTGAACGCGGTGGCGCCCTTCATCCTCTGCGGCAAGCTCAAGCCGCTGATGACCCGCGACCGCACCACGCCGGGCCACATCGTCAACGTGTCCGCCATGGAGGGCAGCTTCTCGCGCGGGACGAAGACGGACCGCCACCCGCACACCAACATGGCCAAGGCCGCGCTGAACATGATGACGCTGACGTCCGCGGCGGACTACGCCAAGGACCGCATCTACATGAACGCGGTGGACACCGGCTGGGTCACCGACGAGGACCCGGCCGTGTTCTCCCAGCGCAAGGTGGAGGACCTGGACTTCCAGCCGCCCCTGGACATCGTCGACGGCGCGGCGCGCATCATCGACCCCATCACCACCGCCGAGAACACCGGCGACTACTCCTGGGGCAACTTCTTCAAGGACTACCGCCTCACCAACTGGTGAGGCGGGTCCTCAGGGCAGCGCGCGGCGGTACATCAGGTCCGTGCGCACCACGTACTTGAGGCCGCCCGTCACCGTCGCGCCCTCGTGGTACAGGTGGTGGTTGAAGACGAGCCCCATCCCCCGGCGGGGCGTCACCGAGCGCCCCAGGTCCAGGAAGTTCGTCGCGCCGCCCTCGGCCCCGTCGTTCAGGTACACCAGGTACGTCAGCAGGCTGCGCTCGTTCCTGTCGCGCACGAAGGCGCCGTCGTAGTGCGGCGCGAAGTACTCCCCCGCCTCGTAGCGGTAGCAGCGCAGCCGCTCGTTGGCGCCGCACAGCTCCCAGGTGCGCTCCAGCCTGCGCGGCACGTGGGTGAGGACGCGCTGGTGCAGCAGGTCCGCCAGCGCCGGGTCATCGAACATCACCCGGGAGTTGTTGCGGAGGTCGGGGCGCATCACCATGCCCTGCGACGTGGTGACGGGCGCGGCCGAGGGCCCCAGCGCCTCGATTCGCTCCACCAGCTCCTGGCACTCGTGCTCGTTGAGGAGGTCCTCGAGGGTGAGGACCAGCGGATTGGCTTCCCCCAGCGCACGGTCCGGGTCCGGCAGCAGCGGCGACATGCCCGCCATCCAAGCGCCCTTCCCACGCGTTGACCAGGGAAACGAGGCGCCGGAACAACCCCGCCCGCGGAGGAGCCACACTCCCCAGGATGACTCCTCCGCGAGCGTCCCTACAGCCCTCCGCTGACGTAGCTGGAGGGCGCGTCCACGTGGAAGACGAGCTCCAAGGTCCTCGTCTCCGCGGGCGCGAGCGCCACCTGCCAGGTGGCGATGCCGTCGTCCTTCGTCAGTGCCAGGCCCGCCGTCGACTCCGGCGCCACCTCCACCTTCACGTCGTCCAGCTCGGAGACGGGGATGTGCTCGGACAGCACCACCTTCTCCTCGCGCTGACGCAGGTTGGTGAGCTGGAAGCGGTAGGCGTAGCGGAAGCGCTGCTTGCCCCCGAAGAGCCCCTGCGGGCGCTTCACCTCCTCCACCGTCGTGCGTGTCACGCGAAGGGCCTCCTCGATGCCGAAGGTGAGCTCGAAGGGGAGCCCGCTCGCCACGCGCTCCAGCCGCTGACGTCCCAGGAAGCCCGTGCCCCGGAAGAGGCTGACCTCACCCGGCAACAGCGGGAAGGACGTGGTGTTGGCCAGCCGCGCCACGCGGAAGACCACCGGGTGCAGCTTGGGCACCGTGCGCCACGAGAACTCCGCGGGCAGGCGGTGACGCCCCAGCACCACGCGCACCGCCACGCCGTCCCCAGGCACCCGCGCCGCCTCCTCGGCCTCCCACTGCACGGACACGCCTTGGGACACCGCCCGCGGGCCCTCGCCGGAGGCCGCCTCCCCCTCGACGCCGCCCTCCACGGATTGCCGCGCCTCCTGACGCGCCGTCAGCACCTGGCGCTCCTTGGGCTGCTTCAGCGCCCGGACGAGCAGCGGCGCCACCTCCGGCGGCGTGGCGTTCTTGCGAGGCAGCGCCGTGGAGAGCACGAGCTTCGCGCCCGACCAGTCCTCGCCCGTCTGCTGGCGCACCGTGGCGAGCGCCGTCAGCTCCACCGTGCCCGAGGCCTCATCCGCGCGCGCCTCGTAGCTCGGCTCCCAGGAGCTGCCGCCCACCAGGTACGTCAGCGACACCCGGGCCTTCTTCCCCTCGGGACACGACAGGCGCACCTCCACCCGGTACTCGGCGCGGGCGGCCTCGGTGCTCAGCCGCGAGAGCTGCGCGGAGACCTCGTCGCGGCGCTGCTTCAGCGCGCGGCGCTTCTCCGCCAGCTCCCACGCCTCCCTCACCGCGCGCATCCGCACCGACAACGCCGCGTCGAACGCCGAGGCCCACGCGCGCGTGTCCGGCTTGCGGCCCGTCAGCTCCCGCGTGACGTGGTCCACGGCCACGTCCGTGTAGCCCTCCGACAGCCGCTCCAGCCCCGTCACCCGCGCGAGCGCCGCGTCCAGCGTGAGCTCCTCCTGGGTCAGCGCGTCCCACCGCGCCCTCCACTCGCGGCGCTCCGCGGAGAGCTGCTGCTCGAGCGTCTGGCGCTCGGCGGTGAGGCCCTCCAGGTCCGCGCCAGGGGCCCGCGCCCGGAAGCTCTCGCGCGAGGCGGCCTCCGGCACCTGCTCGAAGACGGCGGTGGTGGGGCCACGGCACGTCACGTCCTGGGTGCGCGTGACGTGGGCCCGGTCCGGATAGACGACGACGGAGGACACCTGGGGCGCGGCGGCGAGCACCAGGAGGGACAAGGGGAACAAGGTCATGGTGGCTCCTCGCGGCTACTGGGTGAGCTTCCAGTTCTGGGGGCGCTTCAGGCGGTACTCGAAGGTGAGCGTCTTCTTGCTGGAGGCGGGAATCACCACGTCCCAGCGCAGCACCCCCGTCTTGGGGTCCTGGCTCGCCACGGGCTCGGTGCGCACGAGCGTCGCCTCCACGTCGCCACCCCAGCCCAGGGGCCACTGGTCCACCACGTGCGTCTGCATCGCGAAGGGATAGGGGTTGGAGACCTCCAGCGTGACTTCGTACGTGTTGAGGTCGTCCTTGGAGATGAAGCCCTCCTTTGATTGCACCAGCCGGACGTCGCGCGCGGTGCGCACGGCCGGGTCCATGCCCAGGGGCAGCGTGAAGGGCTCGCCCGGGACGATGAGCGGCAGCGACGCGGTGCCGGACGGGTCGTCTCCCACGAAGAGCGAGGCGGTGCCTCCGGGCAGCGCGCTTCGCGACGGACTCTTCAGCCGCGCCACCAGGTACGCCTCCGACGCCAGCGCGGGGAAGACGCGGCGCTCCACCTGCACGGGCCATGACTCCAGGAGCAGCGGGATGGTGCGCTCGCCCTGCCCGCTGGGCACCGTCTCCGAGCGCGGCGCGGTGAAGGCCAGGTCGTGGCCTCCCGCGAGCGACGCCGGCAGCTGCGAGTCCAGCGCCGGACGACGCCAGCCCGGAGGCGGCGCCAGCCCCACGTAGCGGTCCACGACGGGCTCCGGCCGCCAGTTGGACATGGGCGCGCCATGCAGCGAGAAGCCCACCCCGGTGTGGGTGCTGCCCACGTCGACGGTGGGCGGCGCGCCCACGATTTCGACGACCTCGCCCAGGCTCTCCGGGAGCAGCTCCACGTTCATCCGGACGGTGCGCTGCATCCACACCTGGATGTCCGCGCGCGCGTACGGCTTGAACTGCTCCTTCTCGAACCGGAGCGTGTAGACGCCGGGCGGCAGGGGCGGGAGCCGGTAGTTCCCCTGCGCGTCGGTCACGGTGGTCTCCTCCCCCGGCAGGCTCGGCGAGGTGGCGGTGACGACGACGTCGCCCACGGGAGTTCGCGACTGGGCATCGATGACGTTGCCCAGGACGAAGGCATCACCGCCCGGTGCGACGCGCGCGGTCGGCGAAGGACGGGAAGACTCCGGCTCCGGGCTCCGGGACTCGGTCGGCGTCGGCGCCGGCCTCGACGCCTGGGCCACCTGCTGCGGGGCACGCGGCGCGCCCTTCCCCTGGGCTCGCGTCTCGAGCTCGCGGCGCAGCAGCGCCACCACGTCCAGCGGGGCCACGGGCCGGGGCAGCGGCGGCGGCTCGCTCGGGAGCTCGTCGGTCCTGCGCGCCGTGGGGATGAAGCGCTCGGCGGTGCCCAGCCTCCACGTGGTCAGCTTCGGCAGCGCGGTGAAGGTGGACGGCAGCGCGGTGCTGAGCGTGAGGCGGGCCTGGGTCCAGTCCTCGCCCGTCTCCTGGCTGACGCGTCCGGAGAAGGCCACCTGCACCCGCTGCTGCGCCGGGTTCAGCTGGAGCTCGTAGCGCGGGTACCAGCGCGCCTGCTGGAGCACCACATAGGACAGGCGCACCTTCGCGGCGCCCGAGCCGGTGAGGGCCACCCGCACCTCGAAGCCCCGGGGCGAGGGCAGCGCCCCCAGGCGGCCCGCCTCCACCTGCCGGGCGTCCAGCTCGTTTCGCAGGACCTGCATGCGCGCCTCCAGCTCCCGCATCCGCACCTCGCGCTTCGTGCGCAGGTCGACGAGGAACGCGGCGGCCTGGCTCCAGCCCCCGGGCGCCAGCGCTCCGCTCGCGTCGTCGGCGTCCGCGCCCGGCCCCTTCGGCTGGATGCGGCCGAGCGCGGCGACCTGGCGCTGGTTGGCCACGTGCTCCGCGTTGACGCGGGAGAGCTCGTCCCCCAGCCGGTCCAACGTCGAAAGCAACGCGGTGGCCTCCGCGACGGGGAACGGCGCCGGCTGGGCCGCGCGCACCTCCACGGACGCGACGCGGGCCCCTTCCGCCTCCACCTGGATGGAGTCCGGGTCCACCGCCTCCGGCAACAGGGGCAGCTCCAGCCGCTCGGTGCCGGAGACCTGGAGGGAGGCGGTCCGCACCACCCGCGCCCGGTCGCTGTAGACGGTGACGTCGGTGATGGGAGCCTCGGTGGAGGCGTGCAGCAGCTGACTGACGGCCCAACCCAGTCCAAGAAGGAGCATGCGGCCAAGGTACGTGTCCGGCTGTGCTCACATCTTCACGAAGTCATCACGGCGCCCGCACGATTGTCTCAGCCCCGGACGCCTCGGGTGGCACGCTGGCCTCCGGACCGACGCCTCATCGAAAGGAAGTCATGCAGCTCATCACCAGCGCGAGTCAGGGAGCCAAGGTGCGGTTGGAGAAGCTCTCCACCACGCCTCCGAAGCACGAACAGAAGGTCGACGCGAAGGCGGAGTTCGAGGCCCTGGGCGAGGAGCTGTTCGACCTCCAGGACCTGATGTGGGGCTCGCGGCTCAACTCGGTGCTCATCGTCCTGCAGGGCCGCGACACCGCGGGCAAGGACGGCACCATCAAGCACGTGGTGGGCAGCCTCAACCCCCGGGGCGTCTCCGTCGCGTCGTTCGCGGCGCCCACGCTGGAGGAGCGCGAGCACGACTTCCTCTGGCGCATCCACCGCCACACCCCGCGCCTGGGCGAGTTCTCCATCTTCAACCGCTCCCACTACGAGGACGTGCTCGCCGTGCGCGTGCACGAGCTGGCGCCCCCGTCCCTCTGGAAGGAGCGCTACGGCCACATCCAGGACTTCGAGGAGATGCTCGCCGAGCACGGCACCATCGTCCTGAAGTTCTTCCTCCACATCAGCCAGCAGGAGCAGGAGCAGCGCCTGATGGACCGGGAGAAGGAGCCGCGCAAGGCGTGGAAGATCAGCGCCGGTGACTGGGAGGACCGCAAGCTCTGGGCGGACTACACCCGGGCCTACCAGGACGTCTTCGCGCGCACCTCCACGAAGCAGGCGCCCTGGTGCATCGTCCCCTCCGACGCCAAGTGGTACCGCAACCTCGTCGTGGCCCGCGCCGTGGTGGCCGCGCTCAAGCCACACCGCGAGCGCTGGCAGGCGCGGCTGGACGCGCTGGGCGCGGAGAAGAAGGCCGAGCTCAAGGCGTGGCGCCGCAAGCGCTGAAGCCCCGCTGGGAGGCCCGCACGGCCACGCACGCCACGTCGCCTCGCCGGGCCGCTCCGATGTCCGCCGCCACGCGACACCGCGACACTCAACGACACGCCTGTCACCTGGTTCACGGGTCGGGTGCGACAAGCCCCCTTGCTCCAGGCGCCAGACCGACATCGTGCCTTCCATGCGCTCCGACGGCTTCCGCCCAGGGGACATCCCCCGGGAAGCCCGTCGGTGAGCGATTGGAATGGAGCGAGACATGGAGTTCAGTCGAAGGGCCACGACGTGGCGCGCGCTGGGCGCGGTGTTGCTGTGCACCGTCCTCGGTGCTTGTGGTGCGAATCCCCAGGACGAAGAGACGCTGGAAGGCGAGTCGGAGACGCCACTCGAGGACGCCCAGTCCGAAGAGAGCGCGGAGCTGGCGGTGGTGGACCCGTACGCGGACGCGGCCACGCCCAGCGGCCTCAACGTCGTCCTCAACCCCAACAACGCCGTGGGCGCCCCCGACGGCCAGCGCGCCACCGTGCTCTCCATCCTCGGCGGCTCGCTGCTCCTGGACATGGGCCAGGGTGAGGAGGGCCGCGGGCCCCTGCGCATCCACTACGGCGGCCTGACGCTGACCGTGCTGTTCACGGTGGACTTCCTGAGCGCCGACCGCACCGTCATCGCCACCGGTCAGGCGAACCTCATCCAGCTGGGCGTGGGCCGCTTCTCCGTGGACGTCCCCTACTCCAACGCCACCCCGTACCGCTACGTGCGCCTCAACCGCGCCCTGGCGGGCCTCTACCTCATCGACGCCGTCGAGACGACCGGCCCCCTGTGCGGCGATGGCCGCGTGAGCACCGGCGAGTCATGTGACGACGGCAACCGCACGGCGAACGACGGCTGTAGCACCATCTGTCAGGTGGAGCCCGGCTACACCTGCCAGGGCAGCCCCAGCGTCTGCACCGACGTCAACGAGTGCACCAACGGCACCTCGCAGTGCTCCGTCAACGCCACCTGCACCAACACGCCCGGCAGCTACACCTGCACGTGCAAGGCGGGCTACTCCGGCAACGGCCGCACCTGCAACGACATCAACGAGTGCACCAACGGCACCTCGCAGTGCTCCCCCAACGCCACCTGCACCAACACGCCCGGCAGCTACACCTGCGCATGCAAGGCGGGCTACTCCGGCAACGGCCGCACCTGCAACGACATCAACGAGTGCACCAACGGCACCTCGCAGTGCTC